>NZ_JAVDUC010000080.1:0-1025 GCF_031456125.1 Sphingomonas sp. BE138 | reverse complement strand
TGGGAGGTGGTCGCGCCGAAGATCGGCGGGGTCACGCTCGACGACGGCACCAAGGTCGCGGCCAAGCAGAAGATCGACGGCGGACCTTCGGTCCTGTTCGATGCCGTCGCGGTGCTCCCGTCCGAGGAAGGAGCTGCGCTGCTCGCCAAGGATGCGGCCTCCAAGGACTTCGTGGCGGACGCGTTCGGCCACTGCAAGTTCATCGGCTACACCGATGCGGCCGCCACGTTGTTCGACGCCGCCCGGGTGCCGGAGCTTGACAATGGCTTCGTAGCCCTAAGCAAGAGCAAGGACGTCAAGGCGTTCGTCACGACCTGTCGTGACCTCAGGTTCTGGGCTCGGGAAATGAAGGTCGATCTCGACGCGGCGGCCTGACGACCCTGGCGGGAGCGGCAGGTGGACGTCCTGCCGCTCCACTTACCCGCGAACTTCATATCGCCCGGACGCGGTACGCGCTGCCTCGCTCGCGTTCAACGGGATCGGGGCACATCGTCGGGGCGAGCCGCGGTGACGACCCAGCGGCGGGTGCGGCGCACGGTGCGAACCGTCCAACGACGCCCGGTCTCTGCGAGGAACCGGGCGTGGATCCCTGCCGCGTGCTGGGCGAAGTCGTAGAAGTCGATCCTGTGGTGCGCGAGCACGATGGTGCCGCCTGGCGTCAGGCGGGCGGCCATCTCACGCGCAACCCGGGCCATGTCTCGCGCTGAGAGGTAATACAGGATCTCGGCGATCACGATCACGTCATAGACGGGACGTGGCGGTCGACCTGGGAGCACGAGCAGCGATGCGCACGCACGAGGCCAGGTAGCGACGGCGCGTGCCGTCAGGTCGACCCCTTCCCTCGTGCCCTCGGTCGCATCGAGGCGCAACGCCTTCCTCGCGATCGCGACACTGTTGGAGCCGTTGCCGCTGGCCAGCTCCAGCACCCGTCCGACCGGTCGGTCACCTATTGCGTGCAGGATCGCGGTACGCTTCACCGCCTCGTCACGGGCGGTGAAGGTGCGCCAGGGATCGTCGTCGCCGGC
>NZ_JAVDUC010000079.1:0-1160 GCF_031456125.1 Sphingomonas sp. BE138 | reverse complement strand
GGCCCCACGCTGCTCGAAGACTTCATCCTCCGCGAAAAGATCTTCCATTTCGATCACGAGCGCATCCCGGAGCGCGTCGTCCACGCACGCGGCTATGGCGCGCACGGCGTGTTCGAACTGACCGACAGTCTGGCCGACTACACCCGCGCCGACGTGCTGAGCACGGTCGGGCAGCAGACCGAGGTGTTCGTCCGCTTCTCAACGGTAGCGGGCAACAAGGGCTCGCGCGATCTGGCGCGCGACGTGCGCGGCTTCGCCGTCAAGATGTACACGAAGCAGGGCAACTGGGACATCGTCGGCAACAACATCCCGGTGTTCTTCATCCAGGATGCCATCAAGTTCCCCGATCTGGTCCATGCGGCCAAGCAGGAGCCCGACCGGGCGTTCCCCCAAGCGCAAACCGCACACGACAATTTCTGGGATTTCGCCAGCCTCACCCCGGAAGCCTGGCACATGATCATGTGGATCATGTCCGATCGCACGATCCCCCGCTCCTTCCGCACGATGGAGGGCTTCGGCGTCCACAGCTTCCGCCTGGTGAACGCGGAAGGCAGGGCGACCTTCGTCAAGTTCCACTGGAAGCCGCGCCAGGGGCTCCAGTCGGTGCTGTGGAACGAGGCGGTCAAGATCAGCGGCGCCGATCCCGACTATCATCGCCGCGATCTTTGGGAGGCGATCGAGAGCGGTGACTTCCCGCAATGGGACCTCGGCGTCCAGCTGTTCGATCAGGAAACCGCCGACAAGCTTCCCTTCGACCATCTCGACTCGACCAAGCTCATCCCCGAGGAGGACGTGCCGGTCCGCATCGTCGGTACGCTCACGCTCAATCGCAACGTCGACAACTTCTTCGCCGAAACCGAGCAGGTCGCTTATTGCACGCAGAACATCGTGCCGGGCATCGACTTCAGTGACGACCCGCTGCTGCACGGCCGCAACTTCTCCTATCTCGATACCCAGCTGAAGCGGCTCGGCAGCCCGAACTTCACCCACCTGCCGATCAATGCCCCGCGCTGTCCGGTGATGAACTTCCAGCAGGACGGCCACATGGCGATGCGCAATCCGAAGGGGCGCGTGAACTATGAGCCGAACAGCTGGGGCGCGGAAGGCGGTCCGCGCGAGAACCCGGAGATCGGCTTCACCAGCTTCCCCGCCGAGGTTCA
>NZ_JAVDUC010000078.1:0-1246 GCF_031456125.1 Sphingomonas sp. BE138 | reverse complement strand
CGTGACCTGCCCCCCATCGGTCCCGCGGTCATAACGAGAGTCCGCTGGTTTGATATTCGGGCATGCTCGCCGGCACAAGCGCGCCGGGGGTGACGTTTCCGTCCTGCAGGAACGCCCGGCGCGCTTGTGCCGGTGTTTGGTTCTGCAAGGACGAGTGCGGCCTGACGTTGTTGTAGTCGTAGCGCCAGACCGTCAGCTTACGCCGGGCGTCAGCCAAGCTGCCGAACAGTTCCTCGTTCAGGAGTTCGTCGCGCAGCGACCCATTGAACGATTCGATGAAGGCATTCTGCTGCGGCTTGCCGGGATCGATATAATGCCACTCGACCTGGTTCTCGCTGGCCCACTTCAGGATTGCCCGGCTGGTGAACTCGGTCCCGTTGTCGCTGACGATGCAAGTCGGTTTGCCGTAGAGCCGCACCAGCGTGTCCAACTCCCGGGCAACCCGCACGCCGGAGATGCTGGTGTCGCCCATCAGGCACAGGTTTTCGCGGCAGCAGTCGTCGTTGATCGCGAGGATGCGCAGTCGCCGCGAGGCTCCGAACGTGTCGGCAACGAAGTCCATCGACCAGCGGTCGTTCGGCCGCAGCGGCAGGGGCATTGGCGTGCGGCTGCCGCGGGCGCGCTTGCGCCCCCGCCGCCGGCGCACGGACAGCCCTTCTTCCCGGTACAACCGGTAGAGCTTCTTGTGGTTCATGACATGCCCCTTGCGTTCGAGCATGACGCCGACGCGCCGATAGCCGAAGCGGCGGCGCGTGGCGGCGATCTCGCGCATCTCCGCGCGGATCTCGACATGGTCGGGCGGACGTTCTCGCCGAACCGTCTTCGGATCGACACCGAGCAGTATGCAGGCATGGCGCTGCGAGACCTGATATTCCCGCATCACGCCCAGCGCCGCATCCCGTCGCTGCGACGGCGTCGTCAGACTTTTCCCAACAGATCCTTCAAGATCGCGTTATCAAGCACGCTCTCCGCCAACAGCCGCTTCAGCTTCCCATTCTCGTCCTCGAGCTGCCGCAGCCGCCGGGCGTCCGACACGTCCATCCCGCCATACTTCGCCTTCAGCTTGTAAAACGTCGCCGGGCTCAGCCCATGCTTGCGGCAGACTTCCGCCGTCGGCAGCCCTGCCTCCTGCTCCTTGATCATCCCAATGATCTGTTCCTCGGAAAAACGGCTCTTTCTCACTCGTCTGCTCCTTCCTGGTGCAGACTCTACATCAAAGCGAGGGAGCCAACGGGGGGCAGGTCAC
>NZ_JAVDUC010000077.1:0-1297 GCF_031456125.1 Sphingomonas sp. BE138 | reverse complement strand
GGGAGTGTCAGGAATTCTGTGCGGGAGGCATAGTGATGGACAGGAAGGACCATCGATATGGCAATCGACGAGGACGTTCTGGACCAGCTGCTGGCTGGCCGTGATCCACAGGAGCTGTTCGCAAAGGACGGTCTGCTCGACGAGCTGAAGAAGGCGCTTTCGGAGCGGATGCTGTCGGCGGAGCTCGACGATCATCTGGAGAGCGAGAGCGCCGATGGTGTCGGCAACCGGCGTAACGGGTCGTCTCGCAAGACGATGCTGACGGGGACGTCAAAGGTGACGCTGGACATTCCACGTGACCGGGCGGGTACGTTCGACCCGAAGCTCATCGCCAAATACCAGCGCCGCTTTCCGGATTTCGACGACAAGATCGTGTCGATGTACGCGCGCGGCATGACGGTGCGCGAGATTCGCGGGCATCTGGAGGAGCTGTACGGCATCGACGTGTCGCCGGACCTGATCTCGACGGTGACCGACGCGGTGCTGGAAACCGTGGCGGAATGGCAAGGTCGCCCGCTCGACACCTGCTATCCGCTCGTCTTTTTCGACGCGATCCGGGTGAAGATCCGCGACGAGGGCTTCGTGCGCAACAAGGCGGTGTACATCGCGCTTGGTATCCTGCCCGATGGCACCAAGGACATCCTCGGCATCTGGATCGAGCAAACCGAAGGCGCCAAGTTCTGGCTGCGGGTCATGAACGAACTGCGGAACCGCGGCGTCGCCGACATCCTGATCGCCGTCGTCGATGGTCTGAAGGGCTTCCCGGAGGCGATCAACGCGGCCTTCCCGGAGACGGTCGTCCAGACCTGCATCGTCCACCTATTGCGCAACTCTATGAGCTTTGCGTCGTGGAAGGACCGCAAGCCGATCGCGCAGGCGCTCCGAAGCGTCTACCGGGCCGAGACGGCTGAGGCCGGCCTGGCGGCGCTGGACGCCTTCGAGGCCGGCCCGTGGGGCAAACGGCATCCGGCCATCGCGCAGAGCTGGCGCCGCCATTGGGACCAAGTGATCCCGTTCTTTGCCTTCCCCGAGGGCGTCCGCCGGATCATCTACACCACCAACGCCATCGAGGCGCTGAACTCCAAGCTGCGCCGGGCTGTGCGGACCCGCGGCCACTTCCCCGGTGACGATGCCGCGATGAAGCTGCTATACCTCGTACTTAACACCGCCGCTCAGGAGTGGAAACGTCCACCCCGCGAGTGGTCGGAGGCAAAGACCCAGTTCGCCGTCATCTTCGGCGAGCGGTTCGTCATCTGATGACGATAACGGCCTCCCGCACAGAATTCCTGACACTCCC
>NZ_JAVDUC010000076.1:0-1421 GCF_031456125.1 Sphingomonas sp. BE138 | reverse complement strand
GCTAGCGTCCGCGTTCGTGGTGTAATTTCCCGGTGTAGATGGCGGTGTATGCCGGGGTGGGGCCAAGGCCCCACCCCGGCATCGGCGTCTCGGTGGCCACCGGGCACATCGGATATGGTGGAGTTTCCAGACTTCAACCTGACCGAGGAATTCCCGATGACCGACGACAGACTACCGCTTGCCGAACTGATGGCGAAGACCGGAGACGGCGATTTCCTGCGCAGCGTCGCAGAGAGCGTTTTGCAGATCCTCATGGAGGCCGATGTCGACGGCCTCATCGGCGCCGGCCGCCACGAGCGTTCCGGCGAGCGCAGCACCTGGCGCAACGGCTATCGCGACCGGGCGCTCGACACCCGGCTGGGCACGCTCAACCTGAAGATCCCCAAGCTGCGCACCGGCGCGTACTTCCCCGGCTTCCTGGAACCCCGCAAGACGGTGGAGAAGGCGCTGGTCAGCGTCATCCAGGAAGCCTGGATCGCCGGTGTCAGCACGCGGCGTGTCGATGAGCTTGTACAGGCGATGGGAATGTCGGGCATCTCGAAGTCGAGCGTGTCCAAGCTGTGCAAGGACATCGACGAGCGGGTGAACGCCTTCCTGAAGCGCCCGCTCACCGGCGAGTGGCCGTATCTCTGGCTCGACGCGACCTACCTCAAGGTGCGCGAGGGCGGCCGCATCGTCTCGGTCGCCGCCATAATCGCCGTCGCGGTCACCACCGAGGGCAAGCGCGAGATCGTCGGCCTGCACATCGGCCCCAGCGAGGCCGAGCCGTTCTGGTCGACCTTCCTGCGCGATCTCGTCCGCCGCGGCCTGAAGGGCGTGAAGCTGGTCATCTCCGACGCGCACGAAGGCCTGAAGGCCGCCATCACCCGCGTCGTCGGCGCCACCTGGCAGCGCTGCCGCGTCCATTTCATGCGCAACGCGCTTGCCCATGTGCCAAAGGGCCAGAACACCATGGTGGCCGCCGCGATCCGGCAGGTCTTCCTTCAGCCAGACCATGCGGCCGCCACCCAGAGCTGGCGCCACGTCGCCGACCAGTTGCGCGCCCGCTGGCCGAAACTCGGCGCCTGCATGGACAATGCCGAGCACGACGTGCTCGCCTACATGACCTTCCCCGAACAGCATCGGACGAAGTTGCACTCGACCAACCCATTGGAACGATTGAACAAGGAGGTGAAGCGCCGCGCCGACGTCGTCGGCATCTTCCCCAACGAGGATAGCATCACCCGCCTCATCGGCGCCGTGCTGCTCGAACAGAACGACGAGTACCAGCTCCAGAACCGCTACATGCAGATCGAGGGCATGGCCGCTCTCGTCACACCACAAATCGAGGAGGTGCCACCGCTACAGATTACACCCAAGGCCGCCTGAACGATGCGGCCAGGTGGCACACCCGAAATTACACCACGTTGACGGACACGACC
>NZ_JAVDUC010000075.1:0-1474 GCF_031456125.1 Sphingomonas sp. BE138 | reverse complement strand
GAGATCCAGATGCGTGTAGCTGCCCATGCGCAACCCTCCGCCGGGTGGAACCCTCACTTAAGCTAGGTTTTCGCACTTCGATCTAGAATGCACCCTGTCATGGCGACCCGGTCCGATACGATTACCACCAAGGGGAGCAAGCCAGGCGTGCTCGGGCGCAGCGCAGCGACGGGCCGTTACGTTCTGGCGCCGGTGGCAACCAAGAAGGCGACCGTCTCCGACCAGCGTATCGCCGCGGCAGTGAAGAGCGTTCTGGCCAAGAAGAAGTAGTTTGCCGGTCGTTCAGACGTCGACGGATGACGTCTTCATCAATTGCCCCTTCGACGATGCGTTCGCGCCGACGTTCCGCGCACTGATCTTCGCCATTCTCGTCTGCGGCTTTCGCCCGCGCTCGGCGCGCGAACTGGATGACGGTGGCCAGACTCGGATTGACAAGATCTTCGCTCTGATCGAGCAGTGCCGCTACGGCATTCATGACCTGTCACGCACCGAGCTGGACGCGGTCAACAACCTGCCGCGCTTCAACATGCCGCTCGAACTCGGGCTGTTCCTTGGCGCCAAGCGCTACGGTGGCCAACATCAGAAGGTCAAGCGTATCCTGATCCTCGACGTGGAGCAGTTCCGCTACCAGCGTTTCATCTCCGATCTGGCTGGCATGGACATCCACGAGCATGGGGGCGACCCGACTCGAGCACTTCGCGAGGCGCGTGATTGGCTCGCCAACGTGTCGCGTCGCGAGCTGCCGAGCGCCGACCGCGTGCAGCGCGTCTATAAGGCGTTTCTGGCCGACTTGCCCGATCTGGCGGCCGTGCTAGGGTTTCACCCAGATCGGATCCCGTATGTCGATTTCGAGCGGGTCGTCGGGCGATGGCTGATCGAAGCGCCGGCCGCGATTGGGGCAGCTTGAGGCGCCGCTGAGCCGTTACGCTCTGTTCCTGCGTTTTAGAGAAGACATAATCGTCGCCAGATAGAAATGACACCATCTGGTAGCAGCGGGGGCTGCGTGGAGCCATCCAAACAGCGCAGCGCTGCCCCCGCTGATGCGATCACCTTTCGGCTCCTGACCCCGGACCCGCTGCGCCAGCAGCGGGCTCCGTCACGCCAGTTTTCGAGCGCTCGAGGTTTCCCGAAACTCCGTCTCCGGTGCCGCATTTCGGGAAAAGGCAATCGGGAACATGTTTTGGGAAAACCAGCACCGGACCCGCGAGACGTAGCCGGTTTGCGACCCAGGATCTCGATCGACCTTCGTTTTTGGGAAAGGTGGGTCGCGGCTTTTGGCTGCTGCCGGTAACCCGTCCCCGGCGAGCATAATGACGCGGGTTTGTGACACCTCGAAACACGCGGAAGGCCGACTTCGTGGAGGTAGCGTCACAACCGGACGAGGCTGTTGAAAAACGGCTGCTTGCGACGGTGACGAGGGCGTGATTCACTCCGGCAAGGCGGTGGGGGGATCCCGGACATGATGGGTCGGCAG
>NZ_JAVDUC010000074.1:0-1503 GCF_031456125.1 Sphingomonas sp. BE138 | reverse complement strand
CGAGGCTGTTGAAAAACGGCTGCTTGCGACGGTGACGAGGGCGTGATTCACTCCGGCAAGGCGGTGGGGGGATCCCGGACATGATGGGTCGGCAGGTGGCACAGGGCGCGCTGTTCTACGGCTTCCGGCTCGATGAGCATGTTCCGGTCGACCACCTGCTCCGACGCATCGACGGCGTGTTGGACTTCGGCTTCGTGCGCGAGGCGCTGGCGTCGAGCTACAGCGCGAGCGGGCGACCGTCGATCGACCCGGAGTTAATGCTCAGGATGCTGCTGGTTGGCTACCTGTTCGGCATCCGCTCGGAACGCCGCCTGTGCGAGGAGGTGCACCTCAACCTCGCCTATCGTTGGTTCTGCCGGCTCGATCTGGCCGACCGGGTGCCTGACCATTCCACCTTCTCCAAGAACCGGCACGGCCGCTTCCGCACCTGCGACCTGCATCGTCTGCTGTTCGAGCAGGTAGTCGCGCGGTGCGCCGCGGCCGGGCTGGTAACGGGGCGCGACTTGGCGGTGGACGGCAGCACGATCATGGCCGACGCCAGCCGTGAGAAGAAGCTGAAGGGGGCCGATGCTGCGGACGAGCTTCGTGCCAGGGAAAGCATATCGCGACCCGTCGCCGAATATCTGGCGGCGCTCGATGCCGCCTTGCCGCCGGACCCCGACGAACCGGCGCCCGTCGATCCGACCAGCATCTCGCCGACCGATCCGCAGGCGGCGCTCACCTGCAAGCACGGACCGGCGCGCTACGCATACGCCATCAACCCCCTGCTTGACCTCGACACCGACTGCATCCTCGACGTGGAGGCCACGCCCGCCCGCTTCGCAGCCGAGGTGGCGGCGACCCGGACTCTGGTGTCGCGCGCCGGCACCAGGCTGGGCATCGAACCCGCCAGTCTCTCGGCCGACAAGGCGTATGGTAGCGGTCCGCTGCTTGGCTGGTTGATCGGCCGGAACATCACGCCATACATCCCGGTCATCGACCGGACCCGCCAGCGGGACGCCTTCTTCACCAGGGATGCCTTCCGCTACGACCGGGAAGCGGATGCCTACCGCTGTCCGGCGGACAAGCTGCTCGGCTATTGCGGCACCAACCGGACCAAGCAGGTGCGCGTCTACCGAAGCCGGCCGGCCGATTGCGCCGCCTGCGAGCTGAAGCCGCAATGCACCATCGGTCCGAAGCGGGGTGTCACCCGGCTTGTCAGCGAGGAAGCTCGCGATACCGTGCGCGCCCTTGCCGGCACCGACGCCTATGTGCACGCACGGCGTCGAAGACAGCGGATCGAGCGCGTGTTCGGCCACCTGAAACGCAACCTGGGGCTGCGAACGCTCAAGCTGCGAGGCCTGTCAGGAGCCGCCGAGGAGTTCACCATGGCCGCCGCGGCATACAACCTTCAGCTGCTAGCCCGGCAGGCCGGGCCGGCCTGATACGCGGCGTATCCTCCGGTGACCAATGTCACCAGCCATCCGCCAAGCCGTTTTCGCGCAGGCCTTTTTCAACAGCCTC
>NZ_JAVDUC010000073.1:0-1515 GCF_031456125.1 Sphingomonas sp. BE138 | reverse complement strand
CGTACGCTCTCATGACTGCCATCCGAGACGCTGGCCGAGTTTACTCCTTCGCTGGCCAGGAAGCCAGCGTCGCATTGACCTTGGCGGGTGTGCCGCGGGCGCCTGATCGACGACGATTGATCACGCTCTCATCCGCGGGTTGATTACCGCACTACCCGTATCCGTCGCTGGGCCTGTCCACCGTCTAAGATCGGCGTCGGACGAACCTGCCCCAACGTACGCCGTGGATTACCCATCACAGTCGGGTGCCCGCGGCACGCCGGCCAAGGCTATGCAGGTCGTGCGCTGGCGCCTCCTCTCGTCGCGTTCGGGGAAAGGGTCAGGTGGCGACCGCCGGCGACACGCGCCTCGCGATGTCCCACGCGTAGCCGATGAGTTCGCGCGCGATCGCGGTTATTACCTTGGGCTGGGGCTTGCCCGTGGCGGCCAGGCGGCGGAAACGCTGACACAGGCGGACCTGCGCCTTCCATCCGATAGCCTGGACCTCGTCGGGCAGATCAGCGACCCGCTCGCGGTAGCGACGCTCCTCGCGTGCAGGCAACCGGTAAGCCCAGCCTGCCTCGACCAGCATGGTGCGCGCCTGCCCGTTACCAGCGCGGGTGATGCGTCCGCGCTGTTTGCGAGCGCCGCTGGAATATTCGGACGGTACCAGCCCGACATAGGCCATCAACTGCTTGGGATTGTCGAAGCGGGTAAGATCGCCGACTTCGGCGACCAACGTTGCGGCGCTGACCAACTGAATGCCACGCAGCGCTTGTAGATTGCGGACAAGCGGGGCGAACCGCCAGCCCTCCACTGCCTCGCCGAGGGCCGCCTCGAGGCGGCCGACGCGTGCTTGCGCCTCGAGCACGCGCTTCTGCATCTCCTCGAACGCCAGTTGCTGATGCGGGAAGTCGAACCGCTGCTCCGACAACCATCGCCAGTACATCTTGGTCCAGGTTCCTTTGCCGCCATAACGACGATCGTGCCGGAGCAGAAAGCTCTTCACCGTCTGCTTGGCCCCGGTGGCGTCCTCCTTCGCGCTGCGCCTTGCCCGGATCAGGTCGCGCACTGCCTCGTGCGCTTCGTCCGGCACCCAGATCGCGGTGAGTTCGCCGGCACGCAGCAGGCGCGCCAACGTCATCGCATCACGCCGGTCGGTCTTCACGTGATCGCCAGGTCGCCGCGGCATCATCGAAGGGGCGATGACGATGCAGCTCTGCCCCAGCCCGGTTAGCAACCGGTGCAGGCCGTAGCCGCACGGGCCCGCCTCGTAGCAGACTTGCAACTTCGTGCCCGCCCCGGTCAGCCGCTTGACCAGCTTTCTGACCGCATCGTCCTCGTTGGGAACCGTGCCGACATAGCGTACCTCGCCCCCGCGTTCCCCATCGGCCACCGCGACAGCGATGGTCTCCTTGTGCACGTCCAGCCCGATGTATTTCACTGCCTCCGTCATGACTCGTCTCCGTTGCTGACTAATCCATAGTCAGCATCCCAGATTCGAGCCGCCGAGGCTCCCGCAGTCATTGGGTCTAA
>NZ_JAVDUC010000072.1:0-1536 GCF_031456125.1 Sphingomonas sp. BE138 | reverse complement strand
CGTCAATAGGCTCGGCGTGGGCGCGCTCCGCGCTTGTGTATGCGAAGGGGGCACGCCCCCTTCACCCCCAGCTATCCAGCCGCGCGGCGCCACCCTGATCCCGGCGTGAACTCTGCGATGCGAGGAGTGTCGTCCGCATACTCCCCATCTCCGCGCACTCTGGCGAGCAGATCGGCTGCGAACTCGGCTTCGTCACCGCCGCAGCGATCCAGATGACGGAGCAGCGTAGGACCGTATTGCGAGGCGAGGAACCGCATTGCGCGTTCGTGATCGGCGACCCGTTGCGGTCGCATCTGTAGCGGTTTCACGTCCATGGCCACGGCCTCCTTCACCAGCTCCCGCGTCCATGCTGCAAGTCCCCAGTATTCGGCAGGTTCCAGCTTGGCGGCTTCGAGGCGAAAGGGCTTGAGAGGCTTGCTTTCGAGTTCGAGCCGCACCCAGTGATCCCAGCCGAGAGAGCGACCCGGACACGCGGCGTGCTGTAGTTGCTTACCCTTTTCGTAGCACCGGATGAAGACGGCCGAGGAACGCGACCCGAGGTAGTACGTGTCGCCCTTCGTCGGATCGCGGTTGATGACGCTCGTGCAGTTGAGCCGGTAGCTGTCCGCGAACTTCCCGATAAGCCGCACCATCGAGTTGAACAGATCGGGCCCGACCATGTCTATGGCGACGTCCGCGCGCGTCACCCGATGATCCGGCCAGGCCTCCCGCAGGAAGCCCGCCAGGAGAGGCGCGTTATCGCCCGATGACTCCACGTTCGGATGCCCGTTCGGCCCGCCGTGCAGCACGTTCACCACGGCCTCGCCATCGATGCAGATCGAGGTGCGCTCATGGTAGTTGAACCGGCCCTTGCCCTGATCGAGCGTGTGATTGCCGATTGCACTCGTGAGGCGATCCAGCAGCAGCCCATGATGAGCCGGCACTGTGGCGCGATACCAATCGAATTTGGAAACGATCGGATCGGATTGTTTCCCTGTCAGCACCCCTGACCCCCGTAATTACACGACGGGGGCAGGAGCGGTCCGGTCCGGTGCGTGCGGTCCTCGCTGGCGCTGCGGTCCGCGCGCTCCGGTCCGGCCTCTCCAGCCTCGCCAGAAGCTACGAGAGCCGCGATGTGAGCCAGTAGGTCAAGCTGGTCGGGATCGTGCCCTAGAACGCCCTGTAGGGCCTCTGTGACGGCTTTTGCGAGTGCCGCCGGTTGCGCCTCGATAGCAGCCGCCTGTGCGTCCAGCACCGGCAGAAGGGCGCGGAAGAGAGGAGTAGCTGTGTCGACGAGTTCCCGGATGAACGACGCTGCGGAGCGGTCCTGAAGCGCTCCGAGGCGCGTCAGCAGCGCGTGCTGTTCCTCCGTCACAACGACCGAGAGGCGCGGTAGCTTAGTCGGCATGGTCTCCCCCTATGGTGCATCACCATGAGAGAGAGTGCATCACCTAGTGGAAGCCGTCAATAGGCTCGGCGTGGGCGCGCTCCGCGCTTGTGTATGCGAAGGGGGCACGCCCCCTTCACCCCCAGCTATCCAGCCGCGCGGCGCCACCC
>NZ_JAVDUC010000071.1:0-1558 GCF_031456125.1 Sphingomonas sp. BE138 | reverse complement strand
CCACCGAGGCTGTGTGGAAACGCGTTGATGTGGTAGCCTTCCCTCATTGATGGAGGCGCTAGAATGAGCCGTTTCATCGAGGGTTTGGATCGGCGCGAACGGCTGCTGCTGCCGGACTGTATCGACGATTACGTGGGCGACGACAGCCCGGTTCGGGTAGTCGACATGTTCGTCGACGAACTGGACTTGGGCGTGCTGGGCTTTGCTGGGGCAGCGGCAACAGGCCGGCCCGGCTATCATCCGGCGACGATGTTGAAGCTCTATATCTACGGTTATCTCAACCAGGTGCAGTCGAGCCGTCGGTTGGAGCGCGAGGCGGGGCGCAACGTCGAATGCATGTGGCTGACGGGCAAGCTCGCGCCCGACTTCAAAACCATCGCCGACTTCCGGCGCGACCATGGCGCCGCGATCCAGGCAGCCTGTCGGCGTTTCGTTCTGGTCTGTCGCAACCTGGGGCTCATCGCGGGCGGCACGGTGGCGGTGGACGGGAGCCGCCTGCGCGCGGTGAATGCGCGCGACCGCAACTTCACGCCCGCCACGATCCAGCGCCGCAAGGAGCAGGTGGATGACAGCATCCAGCGCTATCTTGGCATGCTCGACACCGTGGACCGTCAGGAGGGAGAGGGCGCCGAACTGCGCACGGTGCGGCTGACGACGCGGCTCGACGCCCTGCGGCGGCAGATGCGCGATCTCGAAGCGATGGAAGAGGCGGTGACCGCCTCGGCTGACCGGCAGATCTCGCTGACCGACCCGGACGCGCGTGCGATGGCATCGGCCGGAGGTGGCACCGGGCTGGTCGGCTACAACCTTCAGGCGGCGGTGGATGCCGAAACCCACATCGTCGTGGCGCACGAGGTCATCAACCTTGGCCATGACCGCACGTCGCTGGCGCGCATGGGTGAGCAGGCGCGCGACGCGACGGGAGTGGCGACCCTCACCGTGCTGGCCGACCGCGGCTATTTTTCGGGGGCTCAGGTGCTGGCCTGCGAGCAAGTGGGTGTCGTGCCGATCTGCCCCAGGCCGCTCACCTCAGGCGCCAAGGCCGATGGCCGGTTCGGCAAGCAGGACTTCGCCTACCAGCCCGAGACCGACACCTACCGCTGTCCGGCCGGCGAGACGCTGACCAGGCGCTTCGCCACCGTCGAGCAGGGACTGACCCTCCACGGCTATGCGACGCCCGCCTGCCGCTCACGCTGCACCATGAAGACGCGCTGCACCGCGGGCGTCGAGCGGCGCATCAAACGCTGGGAGCATGAAGAGGTGGTCGAGGCCATGCAGGCCCGCCTCGACCGCTGGCCCGATGCCATGCGCGTGCGACGACGAACCGTCGAACACGTCTTCGGCACGCTGAAAGACTGGATGGGACGGAGCCACTTTAAGACGCGAAGGATCGGAAACGTCGCGACCGAGGCCAGCCTCCACATCCTCGCCTACAACATCAAGCGCGCCATCGCGCTTCGCGGCGTGCCAGCGCTGGTTGCAGCGATGCAGGACTGAGCGCCCCTCGCATCCGTCCCGCTACGTCGCAGCACCGGGACGTTCTCACACAGCCTCCACC
>NZ_JAVDUC010000070.1:0-1653 GCF_031456125.1 Sphingomonas sp. BE138 | reverse complement strand
GAGACCGTCCGAAAACTCGCTGGTGGTGGGAGCTGTAGGGGTTCTTCGTGGCGAACTGGCGCAAGATGCGACATCCTGGCCTCCATGTGTACGGTGAGGTCGGGATATGCGCGTTGCCTGTCGCCCATTACTTGGCGAGGGCGTGTTCAGTGATATGGTTCAGGCCTGCACCGCCCGGATCAGCCCCGGTACGCCGACGAGGGTGATGGCGCGTCTGAGATTATAGGCGAGCGCCGTCAGGCTGAACTCTGCGCGCACCTTGTCCAGCCCGCGCATCAGGAACGCGCCCTGGTTCATCCACTGCTTGATCGAGCCGAACGGGTGCTCGACCGTGGATTTGCGGATGGTGAGGATGCCGGGGCGCTTGGCCATGCGTGCCGCCATGCGCTCGATGACCGCCTCGTGCTCACCGCGGTTGATGCGCCGCCATCGCCCCTTGGTGCAGCGCGCCTTGATCCGGCAGCCCGCGCAGGCGGCAGGGCTGGAATACTGGACCGACAGATGCCCCCGCGTCACCGACGCGTAGCGTGTGCCGAGCACCTGCCCGCCGGGGCAGTGATAGGCATCGGCCTCGGGATCGTAGCGGAACCGCTCCTTGGGGAATAGGCCGTTGCCGACCGCAGTGCCGCGATGCGGGCGGGGAATGTAGGGCGTGATGCCCGCCGCCTCGCACGCGACGATGTCGTCGCCCGAGTGATACCCCATGTCGGCGACCGCATCGATCCGTTCGACCCCAAGTGCGTCCATCGCCGCTCCGGTAGTGGATGCCAGCAGGCCCATGTCGTTACAGGCGTTGGTGACGTGCTGCTCGACGATCAGGCTATGCTTGGCATCGACCGCAACCTGCGCGTTGTAGCCGACCGTGACCTTCGAATGCGCAACCATCAGGCGCGCGTCGGGATCGGTGAGCGAGATCTGCCCTTCGCCGCTTTCCTCCAGCAGGCCCAGAAGCGCCGCGCTGGCCTGACGCTGTTCGCGCAGCCGGGCGATCTTCGTCGCCAAGGTATCACCGCGACCGGTGCCGGCACCGTCCTCACCACGGTCGATCTCGTCCAGTTCGGCCAGGTAGCGCTCCAGTCGCGCATCCACCGCGGCGAGATACGTCGCGAGCCGCTCGCGGCTGAAGTTGCGCGACCGGCTGTTCACCGCCTTCAACCGCGTGCCGTCCACCGCCAGCAGCTCGCGCCCGAACAGGTCGAGCCTGCGGCACAGCAGGACGAAGGCGCGGAACACCGCCTTGAACGCGGCCCGGTTGTCGCGCCGGAAGTCGGCGATGGTCCGAAAGTCCGGACGCACACCGCGTAGCAGCCAGATCAGCTCGAGATTGCGCGCAGCCTCTGCCGCAAGGCGACGGCTCGACCGCACGCGGTTGAGATAGCCGTACAGGTACAGCTTAAGCATGTCGGCCGGATCGTAACCGGGGCGCCCCGTCGCCTTCGGCTGCGTCCTCCGGAAACCGGCAGCGCCCAGATCGAGGTCCTCGACGAATGCGTCGATGAACCGCACCGGATTGTCTGCCGCCACATAGTCTTCGACCGACGCTGGCAGCAGCAGCGCCTGATCCCGAGCATGTCCCTCGATGTACGCCATGCCAGAAGATTACACTGCCGAGATGCGCACGGGAATCCTGATCCGCGTTTTCAGACGGTCTCG
>NZ_JAVDUC010000069.1:0-1675 GCF_031456125.1 Sphingomonas sp. BE138 | reverse complement strand
TCTAGAACCGCCACAGGAGGGCAGGGTGGGGCGTCCCGCCTTGTGGGCGGGACCGGGCTCTCATGCGGCCCTGGCGGGCCTCACGGAGCCACCTTGCGGTGTCTCCGCCCTTGCGGGTGTCGATCCCTATGCCGACGCCGGGCGTCCTGCGCGCGGGCGACGGCCGCTGGTTCGCCCTCCCGGGCTCTCTGGCGCGGCCTCTACGACGCCGTGCCTTGCGGCACGCCATCGACGCCCGTGCTCGGTCCGACCCGGCGTAGCTGCCACAAATCCGTTTTTTCTCTCTCTGTGATGAGGAAGCATGGCATGCGGGGTTGGCGGGACCGTCAAGGACGAGCGGTCCCCCCAATTTTCACGCGCGACCGCCTGAAGAAGGCGGCCCCACGAGAAAATCGGCTCCCCCGCTCGCAAGCGTTAACCGGGGTCCGCGCCGTCTGCGCGGCACGGCTTCCCGGTTAACGTCCCTGACGGCCCTGACCGCCGCATGCCGAGTGAGATTCCTCACCGAGAAGAAGGTGAGGTTTCAACACATGGAGGCTATCATGACCAAGTCCTTTCGCAGCTTCTCCGACACCGCCCGCGCGATGAACGAGGTCCGCGCTAACGACAGCGCATTGAACATCGACCGCGACACCCGCGAAACGTACGACGGTGCCTTCATCGAGGCGCACGAGCTTGCCAAGCTCAACATCGTCGATACCGCCGAGAAGCTGGACATGCCCGACCCCGATCAGGCCGCCGCTGCCGTCGACCTCATGCTGCGCACGATGTTCGACGTGTTCCGCGATACCCGCATGGAGGAGTTCGCCGCCGATCTCGCATGGGGCTTCGTCAACTCCTTCCACATGGTGAGCAAGCGCATCGAGGGACGCGCCGACGACGCCGCCAAGAAGCTGAAGGACATGGTCAACGAATACGACCCCAGCGAGATCTACGCCGTCGAACTGGAGGACACCCAGCTGCTCTGCCAGACCCTCGACGGGTGCAGCGAGGCGATGGCCTGCATGCGCGACCACGCCGGCGAGGTATTCCGCAGCGAAACGGGCCGCCCCTTCAACACCGTGCGCGGCAGCCGGGTCTCCTCCAAGCTGACCGCCTCGGTGATCGACGGGAAGGACTTCCTCGCCGCCCGCGCCGCCAAGCGCCGGGAAGAGCATAACCCGACCGGCCCGGTCGTCGCCTTCTCCGGCGGACAGGTCTGGCACGACCACGAGCAGCTCTTCGACCGCCTCGACCAGATCAAGCGCCGCATCCCCGCCATGGTGCTGATGACCACCGGCATGAACAAGGGAGCGGACGCCGTCGCCGCGGCATGGGCATCGTCGCGCGGCACCAAGCTGGTCCGCATGGATCTGGAACGTCGCTTCGGGCACAAGGCAGCCTTCCTGCGCAACGACCGCATCGCCTCCTTCCGCCCCGTCGAGGCGATCGTCTGCGAGGGCTCGGGCGTCCAGTCCGACTTCGCCCGCAAGCTGCGCAACGCCGGCGTCCCCCTCCACGTCTTCCGTCTCGCCGACCAGCGGCCGATGACCCCCACCACCACCACGCGTCGCGCCTGACGCAACCTGCGGAGGGGCTCCGGGCAACCGGAGCCTCTCCCCTTTTTTACGTCGCGCCAGGCGGCGCTCCGGGGCATCGAGCCCCATCGCGCCGCGGGGGACTGACCTTGCGGTCG
>NZ_JAVDUC010000068.1:0-1680 GCF_031456125.1 Sphingomonas sp. BE138 | reverse complement strand
AACTCTCAAGTTTCGCGACAGCGGCCCTGACCGGTCACGCCACGAGGGCGGACGCTGTCGCAAATGTCTGTTGCTAATCAGCCGTGTTCCAATGCACATCTGCGACATGCTCCTCGGCTATGCGCGCGTATCTACCGACGATCAGGATCTCACGCTTCAAAAGACGGCACTGAAGGCGGCCGGATGCCGGCGGACATTCGAGGAGAAGGTGTCCGGCGCCAAGCGCGCCCGACCGGAACTCGACCGGATGCTGGAGCAGCTGCGCGACGACGACGTGGTTGTGGTCACCCGGCTCGATCGCCTAGCGCGGTCGACGCGCGACCTGCTCGACATCGCCGAGAAGCTGAACGAGGCGGGAGCGGGGCTGCGCTCGCTCGCCGAGCCCTGGGCCGACACGACCACGCCTGCGGGACGCATGGTGCTCACCGTGTTCGCCGGCATCGCGGAGTTCGAGCGCGAGCTGATCCACCAGCGTACCAGTTCCGGCCGCGCGGCAGCCATGGCGCGCGGCGTGAAGTTCGGGCGTAAGCCCAAGCTCACTCCGGACCAGATCGCGCTCGGACAGCGTCTCGTCGGCGAAGGCACATCGGTGCGCGAAGCGGCGAAGCTGCTGAAGTGTCATCATGCCACGCTCTATCGGGCGCTCAACCATCCGGCGCAGATGCCCGTACATCGCTCGACACGTTGATTGAGGAGTAGGATTTCGCCATGATCTTCGCGCTTCTACTAGCGGCAAGTTCGCCGAATTCCGCGCTGGAGGCGGAGCGGGCCTACTCGGAAGCTGTACTTGCCAGTGGCCGTCAGGCAGCGGCACGCAGTTTCGGTCCACAAAGCGACCCCTGGCCAATACAACATGCGCCCGAAACCGCGCGCTCTCCATCTGTGGCCAGCATGTTGCAAGCAGCCGAGAGTAGCCGAAGGTGGTGGCTCACAATGATGAGTGTCGAGAGCCATGCCGAGCGCAGACCCGAACTTGTCTTTCCGTCCTGTGATCCGAGCGGGTCGGCAGTTGTTATCGGCGGGCTGTACGATGGCGGAAATCGAGTTGGATCATATAAGACGCTTTGGCGGAACAGTGCTGAGGGGTGGCGCTGGGAAATCGACGACTATCGTCGGGATGGATCGAAGGCATTAGCGGCAGAAAGTTTACAAGCGATCGAACCTGAGTGCTCGGCAAAACTCACCAATGAACAGCTCCAAATCCAAGCCGTTAGCGATGCGAAAGAGATCGCGTCTGTTTTGCGACAGGAGCAGGCCGGCAAACAGGTCGACTGGTTGGCTGTTCCAAGACGAAGCGTGGCCGAAGACGTTATCTTTGTCGGCAACGATGGCCGACGCATCCGCAGGCTCCCCGCCAAGCTGCCCATTCGGCGCATAGCGGGTGCGTTATCGTCCGGAAGCAGTTACGATGAAACGCTACGGTGGAGTAGCCGCGTCCTGGACGGGTCTGCACAAGCCCATAGCTTTCAGATCACCCAGTGGCGCGGTCCCAAGAATGGATGGCAGATCGTCTACTACGAGCTCCGCGGGTGAAACATCACGAGAGGTGATCCGGTAACTTCCAACTCGTCCAACCTCACAAACCCACGAAACTTAATATACTTTGCGGCAACGCTCAGGCCTTTGTTGACCATTTGTTCCGACTGCCGCTGTCCATATGACAAACCTTGAGGTGCCCCC
>NZ_JAVDUC010000067.1:0-1902 GCF_031456125.1 Sphingomonas sp. BE138 | reverse complement strand
GGCCGGGCCGGCCTGATACGCGGCGTATCCTCCGGTGACCAATGTCACCAGCCATCCGCCAAGCCGTTTTCGCGCAGGCCTTTTTCAACAGCCTCGGACGGTTTTGACACCACTACCCTGCCGATTGCCCTCGATCATCCACCCTGTCCTCCAGCATGTCCATGACCGCGCAATCCGGCGCGGCGTCCCCCACACACCGTTCGATCGTGGCAGCCAACAACGCCTCCAGGCGCGCAAGGTCTGCCATTTTCTCACGGACCTGTTCAAGATGATGGGCGGCTATCGCGCGGACCTCGCCGCAACCGGCCGCGCCGGGACCACCAAGCGCAAGGATCGCCCTGACCTCGGCGGGAGCAAACCCTAGTTCCCGGGCGCGCCGGATAAAGCCGAGCGCACGAACATGATCGCGATCATACACGCGCCGCCCGCCCTGGGTTCGGGGCGGCGTCGCCAGCATACCCACCCGCTCGAAATAGCGGATCGTCTCGATGTTGACGCCGGTGCGGCGCGACAGTTCGCCTATCGCGATGCCTTGGGCGGCACTCATAAACCGCTTGCTCCTGTAGCTGCTACAGGACGCATAGCGCGTTACCACTCCGGAGACGACCATTGAATCCGAACACTCGCTCACTCGAAATCCCGGATTCGCCCGCAACACCGCGCCGTGCCGATGCGGCGTTATCAGCAATCGGCGCGCTGGCGAGTTTCGGCGCGGTCTTCGCCGCTGCGTCTTGTTGCGTCCTGCCGCTTGCGCTCGCGGCGCTGGGCATGGGAGCTGGCCTGTCGAGCACCTTTGCGACGCTGATGCCGCTGCGCTGGCCCCTGACCGCTCTTTCCCTGATCGGCCTGGCCGCGGGGTGGTGGGCCTATGCGCGGCGTCGAAGGGCCTGCGCTGCGGATCGGTCCTGCACAGTTCCGCTACCATCGCGCGCGACGCCGATCATGCTGGCGATCGGCTCGGCCCTGACGCTGATCGCGCTAATATGGGATCGCCTGGAAGCACCGCTGATGAAGGCGATTTCCTGATGCTGCTAACCTCCACGCTGACGTGCCCCGAATGTGGTGGGGTCTCGACGGAGACGATGCCAACCAACGCCTGCCAGTTTTTCTATGACTGCCGGCATTGCGCGGTCGTCCTTCGCCCCTTGGCGGGTGATTGCTGCGTGTTCTGCTCTTACGCAGATGTTCCTTGCCCGCCCATCCAGGAAGCCCGCGAGGCTGGCTCGGAAGCGGGCTGCTGCACACGCTAGAGCGGTCACGGCGTTCAGCACGCGAATTATCGTAGCCGGCTCGATAATATCCACTATGCTGGATATATGGTAAAGGAGTCGGCAATTCCCGCATTAAGTGCGCTGGCGCAGGGCACGCGCCTCGATGTGTTCCGCTTGCTGGTGCGCCACGAACCTGACGGCCTCGCCGCGGGCGATATCGCCCGCCAGCTCGACGTGCCGCAGAACACCATGTCGGCGCATCTCGCGATCCTAGCGCGCGCCGGGCTGGTCCGCTCCGAACGCCATAGCCGCTCGATCATCTACCGTGCCGATCTGGACGCCCTGCGCGCGCTGACGCTGTTCCTCGTCAAGGATTGCTGCGCCGGCAACGCGGAGCTGTGCGCGCCGCTCGTCGCTGAACTTACCTGCTGCTGAAAGGACGCCCCGTGGCCATCGATATCGTTATCTATCACAACCCCGAGTGCGGCACCTCGCGCAACACACTGGCGATGATCCGCAATGCCGGCATCGAGCCGCATGTGGTCGAGTTGTTGATTTTCACTGAGAGTTGACCCGGCGAAGGCATAAATTTCCACCGAGAAGTGACCCGGGTCGTGGGGGTAATGTCAGGCCCGCGGGGTTGCGGGTCAAGTCGCGGCCTTCTCCTTTTTGGGCTTGCCGGCCTCTGACC
>NZ_JAVDUC010000066.1:0-1945 GCF_031456125.1 Sphingomonas sp. BE138 | reverse complement strand
GCCGATCCAAACCCTCGATGAAACGGCTCATTCTAGCGCCTCCATCAATGAGGGAAGGCTACCACATCAACGCGTTTCCACACAGCCTCGGTGGAAACCGGACCTACGGCTCTCGGGTCGGTGAGTACGCAGAGCGTTCGTTGGCTGGCCCGATCGCTTCCCTAAAATGATGGTGAAACAGAGATGTTGGCCATGATGGAACGTTTCGGCGTCGCGCGCGCGTTCAGCCAATGGCGCAAGGGTCGGTCGTAGACCCGTTCCAAGACATCCGCCAAAACGACAACTACCAAAATCATCACCATCCACAGCAAGCTTCGGCTGGCTACCCCGCTGCCGGACACGTCGACGACGTGATAGGCCGCGGTGATCAACGGGACGTGGATCGCGTATATTGGGTATGACAGGCGCCCCGCCTGCCGTGCGAGTCGCGGAAAGCGGAAGGGGCGGGGATCACTGAGCGCCAGCCAGACGACCGCCGGGCAGAACACCATGGCGACGCACCCATCAACCAGCGCGCGGGGGATCGTGACCCTTCCGGCACCGATGACGACCATGACGAACAGCGCCATCGCAGCTAGGGAACTGTTCGGAAAACTTCGCGGCACGCCCTTCACCCACAAACGTTGCATCAACAGCCCGGTGAAGAACCCGAAGGCAACACGCGCGAACCCCCCGGCGACGCCGCCGCTGGCAACGCCGATGTCCGCGCTGCCGAGTTGCATGATGGCGCCGCAGAAGAGCGCAGCAGAGCCCAGTACGATCATGCCGAGACGTCCCACGCCCAAATGACGCGCGACGACGCCGTGCGCCAGATTGGCCGCCAGCTCGAAGAACAGGCTCCACTGCGGTGTATTGAGCGGGAATATGGGTCCGGTGGCCCAGAGAAGCGGTACGATAGCTGCCTGTGCCCCTATCTGGACGAACAACGATGGCGGCGCGATGTCATACGACACGAAGCATAACGACAGCAGCGCCCCCAAAAAGATCATTGGGTAAAGCCGCCGCACGCGCGATTGGAGATAGGCGCTGAGGGTGATCGATCCCTGCTGCAGGTCCGTTTGATAGGCATGGCCGATCACGAAGCCGCTCAGCTGAAAGAATAGATCGACACCCAGATAACCGCGAGCAAACAGGTGCGTGACGGGATCGGCGCACGATAGATGCAGAACGAGGACGAAGAAGGCACCGATCCCGCGCAGGGCATCAAGCGATGGATAGTGATCTTTACGCATGTGGCAGCGGGCTCCGGGCCGCTTTGCTAACGATCGCGGGTTCACGAATGGTGCATGGCGCCTGCGCCAGGCGCGAGCCAACGCCCCCCAACTTTACCGCGAGCAATGCTCGCTGGATCATTGCGGCATGGATCGCCCCAGGGCGATCCTTTATCTGGGTGCCGACAGGCGGCGGGGTGGCCCGAGACTGCCCGGGCGCTTCACAACGCCGATCTCCGATCAGGAGGCGGGGCGTGAAGCGTTCCCGATTGAAAGCCGTAGTCGGAAGGTGGCACGCCTATCGCGCCGGCAGGCATCCCGAGCATCCGCTTTCCTAGGTGTTTGATCCCACGGTTTGATGGTGCGATCCTTTCGTTCGAATGGAAGGGAGCCGTATGGGACAGGTACGTCACGGGAGCGCCACGACCACGCACGCCGTCCGAGCAGCAATACAGCGATCGCAAGCTTCGCTCGCGACGCTGAGCCGGGAGCCGGGGATCAACCCGAAGACAGTCGCGAAGTGGCGTAAGCGGGCGACGGTCGAGGATCTGAAGACCGGGCCGAAGGCCCCTCATTCAACCACCTTGTCCGAGGCTGAAGAGGCAATGGTAGTGGCGTTCCGGCGGCACACGCTGCTGCGGGAGTGTCAGGAATTCTGTGCGGGAGGCATAGTGATGGACAGGAAGGACCATCGATATGGCAATCGACGAGGACGTTCTGGACCAGCTGCTGGC
>NZ_JAVDUC010000065.1:0-1959 GCF_031456125.1 Sphingomonas sp. BE138 | reverse complement strand
GAGGAGGTGCCACCGCTACAGATTACACCCAAGGCCGCCTGAACGATGCGGCCAGGTGGCACACCCGAAATTACACCACGTTGACGGACACGACCCCGTCACGCGAACGGACGTATATGTGACGACGCAGATCGGCTATGCGCGGGTGTCCAAGGCGGACGGCAGCCAGATCCATGACCTCCAGCTCGATGCGCTGGTCGCGGTCGGCGTCGATCCCGACCATATCTATGAGGACGCCGCATCGGGACGGCGCGACACACGCCCGGGCCTCGACGCCTGCCTCAAGGCGCTGCGGCGGGGGGACACGCTGGTGGTGTGGAAGCTTGATCGATTGGGCCGCGATCTACGCCATCTCGTCAACTTGGTCGGCGACCTGACGAAGCGCGGCATTGGCCTGAAGGTGCTTGCCGGCGAAGGGGCATCAATCGACACAACCACCGCCAACGGCCGCTTGATATTCGCGATTTTCGCCGGCCTTGCCGAGTTCGAGCGCGAGCTGATCGTCGAGCGCACCCGCGCCGGCCTCGCATCCGCCCGTGCGCGAGGGCGGCATGGCGGGCGCCCCTTCAAGATGACCCCCGCCAAGTTACGCCTCGCCCAGGCCGCGATGGGTAAGCCCGAGACGAAAGTTGCCGAGTTATGCGCCGAACTCGGCATCACCCGCCAGACGCTCTACCGGCACGTCACGCCCAAGGGCGAGATCAGGCCTGATGGCGAAAAGCTGCTGGCGCGACGGTCCAGTCTCGCCAGGACGGCAACATGATTGCAACTGCACGTAGCAGCCAGAACAAACGATAAGGGGGCGACGATATGATTTTTGCTCTGCTCACCGCGCTGGTGGCCGCGGCAGCTGATAGTACGCCCCCTCCAATTGCCCAAATGACCGCGCAGGAATGTCCGGCACCATCCTTCGACAAGGAACGGGGCGACCTTGGGGATCGCGCCATCATAGCCGATGATGGCTCCAAGATCGTCGTGCAGTGCGGTGATGGGGTCGTCAGGTTCTGGCAGTCGGGTTCTGCCGGTTTCACGGCTATCGGCAAGATGCCGTTATTTCGTGCGGCACAGGAGCGTGGCATCGTTTCTGCCGGCGTGCTTTGCCCTTGGTCGTCTGCGATCCGCGACGACATGAAGATCGAGGCTGACTGCGATGTCATCGATCATAGCGGCGCTGGGGGAGTGTACATTCTTCAGACGCCCGGTAGCCCGGACACGTTCGTTGTTGCCGGATCGAAAGTGCTGCGGGAAAGCACCGTCTGGCAGAGGTTTGGCGGACTTCGGCCGAAAGACGGTCAAATGGCCGAAATGTATATGGTCAACGGGCAGAAGCGCCCCGAGCTGCTTCAGGCCATGGCGCTCGACAATGGACGCTCCTCCACCGTCGCGCGGCTTCCCAGCCCAAGCCTCGTGTTCGAAGATGGAGAGGGCAGCGCAAGCGATGTGCTGTACTCGCCTGTCTACAGGTCGGTGATTGTTTCATTTGGCGGTGCGTTCCGCGTCGCCAGGGAGATGACGTACCTGCGGGCTTTCGACGAGAAAGGGCGGGAACTGTGGGCCATCAAAGGAAACCTGCCTCCTAGAGACGATAGTCTCATCGTCGGCGATTTCGCCAAAGCTCTGGTGTTTGGCAGCGGGCGGTACGCACTGCTGGCAAAAACCAGTGACCGAAGCGCGGCCCAGGTGATCGACCTGAAAACCGGTGAAAGCGCAATGACGCTAGGCGGTTGGCCCATCGCGGCAGCACGTGGAGCAGCCATCGTCCTTATGAAGGGCGAGCAAGGCACGTTGTCACTCGTCAGAGTAAACACCCCGGGCCAACCATCGACCACCCCGACCCCTTGAGCGGGTGGAGTAGCACTACCCGTTAGACCCAATGACTGCGGGAGCCTCGGCGGCTCGAATCTGGGATGCTGACTATGGATTAGTCAGCAACGGAGACGAGTCATGACGGAGGCAGTG
>NZ_JAVDUC010000064.1:0-2095 GCF_031456125.1 Sphingomonas sp. BE138 | reverse complement strand
GGTGCATTCTAGATCGAAGTGCGAAAACCTAGCTTAAGTGAGGGTTCCACCCGGCGGAGGGTTGCGCATGGGCAGCTACACGCATCTGGATCTCGACGAACGCCGCAAGCTGTATCAGCTCACAAGCGCCGGTAGAAGTCCGCGCCAGGCCGCGGCCGAGCTCGGGCGCCACCCGTCCACGATCTACCGCGAGCTGAAGCGCAATAACCGGTTTGACGAGGAGCCGATGTTCCGCGGGTACTTTCCGCTGACTGCTCAATCGATGGCGGCTGGGCGACGGCTTAGGGGCGCGAAAATCAGCCGATCTCCCCAGCTCGCCAGCTACATCGTCGACCGGCTGGAAGCCGCCTGGTCGCCAGAGCAGATCGCCGGCTACCTTCGGCACCGTACCGCAGGCCCGCTGCGGGTGAGCCATGAGACGATCTACCAGTTCGTGTATGGGCCCGCCGGTCAGGCAGCCGAGCTAGCACGCCTGCTGCCCACCGGCAGGCGGAAACGACGACGTCGCTACGCTCGCAAGCCACGCGGCCTGAACATTCCACCCGCCCACACCATCGCGGCGCGACCGCCAGACATCGCTGAGCGGGCCGACTTCGGCCATTGGGAAGGCGACCTCATCGCGTTCAAGCTGCATCACGGCAAAGCCAACCTCACCTCGTTGGTTGAGCGCCGGAGCCGCTTCACCGTGCTGACGCCCAACAGCAGCCGTCACTCGGCCGGCATCATGGAAGGCATCGAGCGCCACCTCGGCACCCTTCCCCCTTCCCTCCGTCGCACCATCACGCTCGACCGGGGCACCGAGTTCGCCGGGTATCGGCGCCTACGGGAGAGCCTGGGCATGACCGCGTACTTCTGCCAACCGTCAGCGCCATGGCAAAAGGGCAGCGTGGAGAACAGCAACGGCAGAGTGCGACGCTTCCTGCCCTCAGACACGGACATCGCACAGGTACCGCGAGCCGAGCTCGAGCAGCTGGTTGACCGCCTCAATCGAACGCCACGCAAGTGCCTTGCCTATCGAACGCCGGGCGAGGTCCTGGCCGAGCAGGTCGCCCTCGTGCTTGAAGCGGAACCCTGACGCTCTGGCATGTCCGCAAGCGCGCATAGCCGGCATTGGCTGGGTACGCCGGCATTTTAGGCTAGGATCGAGTTTCGGGGATTATCGGGCGTTTTACCCTGCAAGAGCTATTGACCGTGTGTCACCTTAAGGTTACCGGTGTAACCCTTAGGTTACCTAAGGAGCGTGCACATGCGATCAGTCATTGCCGAACGGGCAGAGCGTTTGTCGAAGCATCGAGCATTAGCCGCAATCATCATGGGCACCGCTTTAGCGGCAACTCAGACACAGCGAATGGATGCAAGCGGTGCAGGCCCGATCACCTGGATAGTCACTGGCCTCATCGTTGCCATCTTCCTCATTTGGGCGAGCGGCATTTTCCGTAACACGGCCCTACGTGGCATTCTGAACGATGAAGGAAGTGACGTCAGCAGAAGGCGGTCTTTGATGATCGGCTTTTGGAATATGCTGGCAACAGCCGTGGTCTGCTACGTTCTGACGTACGTGAAGGATTATGGGCCGCGAGATGCCATACAGATAATCATGTCGGTGGGCATCTGTTCGGCTTTAATAAGCTTTGGGGTGGCGGAACGCGTTTCCGCGCATCAGTGACCGAGCGGCTACTGAACGGGCTTCGCGCGGAGCGGGAGCGACTAAGCCTGACCCAAGCCGATCTCGCAGAGCGCGTCGGAGTCTCACGTAAAACAATCAACACAATCGAAAACCTAGTTTTCTCACCGTCGGCGCTGCTGGCGCTCAGAATTGCTCGTGAGCTCGACAGACGAGTGGAGGACCTGTTTTGGATAAGTGTTGAGGATTAGGAGCACGCTTCCATTGGAACCCGCAACGGGAAGGCTATTTGGGCGATCGCACGAAATATCGTCGGCCACCGGCGTGACCGAGCCCGCTGCTCGCGCAGCGGGTCCGAGGGCGCAAGAACGGAGATGGCGGCGCCTCAGCGGGGGCAGCGCTGCGCTGCTTGGGAGGCTACACGCTGCCCCCGCTGCCACGAGGCGTGTCGCACTTCGGCTTGAAACCGCA
>NZ_JAVDUC010000063.1:0-2101 GCF_031456125.1 Sphingomonas sp. BE138 | reverse complement strand
TGTAGGTTTCCCTAAAATGGTGGACGCCATCCTACCTACAGCAGCAGCTGAAAAGAGTGGATCTGCGCCCGAAACAGTGGACGGCAGCCGCTCTGTTCCGCCACAACTCGCCTGCCTGAGCGTACCGTACCCAAAAGCACGAATGTGCGGCTAATCGGCCAGCGGCCGTACGTTGGTGATGGTGACGCCGACCTCAGCGCTCGCCAGCGGCCCGTCCGTCGTGAACATCTCCGCTTGTAGGTCAATCGCCAAGGCAAGACACGCTCGGTCACCAAGCGAAAGTCCAAGCGCCTTCGTCGACGGTCGCAGGTCGCCTATGATGAGCGCCTGGGCAGGAGAGAGCGGCCGTACATCGAGGTGCAGCCCGCCAAGAGCCTCACGTACCTCGTCGAGCGGCAATCCTCGGTCCCGAAGCTTGGAGACGACCTCGGCGAGGTTGGTCGTTCCGATAATGCTGCGGGTCAGGACGTCGACTACCCGATCCGCCCCAGGTTCGTCGTTCAGAAGGCAGAGCAGGGCGGAGGCGTCGAGTACGACCTTGCTACTCACGCTCCGCCTCGCGCCGGCGCTCTGCGATCAGCTCGTCAGCCAAACCGACGCCTTCGGGCACATATTTGCGAAGGATCGCGCGAGCCCTTTCGAGCGCCTTAGGCACGGAACGTACCCGTAGCTCGCCATCGTCGACATCGACGAGAACGGTATCACCCGTGGTGATCCCGAGCTCACGGCGCATGGCCGCCGGGATCACGAGTTTACCACCGTCCACGATCTTGACCCTCTGTGCTTCCATCTGCACTGAACTCGCTTGGCTGACCCAACTCTCGGATCATACCGGATATTGGCGCTGACGGATAGCGCGAAGCAGCGCACTTCAGCGCGTTTGGTGATCAGTCGTCGTTCATATCAGCGCCATTAGCTACTTAGACCTGGCTTGCTGAGCTAGGCTCGACAGGATCGGCGTTTGCTATTCCGAGCCGGTTGCCGCAGTGGTGGCTCACATGGGTGTACCGAACGGAGCCAGCATGACGAACCCGATCCGCGCTGCGCGCGTGTACCTGCGCGTAAGCACCGACGAGCAGGACCTGACCCGGCAGGAAGCAATTGTCACCGGTGCGCGCGCAGCAGGCTATTACGTCGCGGCGGTTTACCGCGAGAAGGCGTCGGGCGCGCGGCCTGATCGGCCAGAGCTCTTACGCATGGTTGCTGACCTGCAGCCGGGCGAGGTGGTGGTTGCGGAGAAGATCGACCGGATCAGCCGTCTGCCATTACCCGAAGCCGAACTGCTGGTGGCGACGATCCGGGCGAAGGGCGCGCGGCTAGCCGTGCCAGGCATCGTCGATCTGTCCGAGCTTGTCGCTGACAGCGCCGGTGTCGCGCGCATCGTGCTCGAAGCGGTGCAGGACATGCTGCTGCGCGTCGCGCTTCAGACCGCACGAGACGACTATGAGACCCGGCGCGAGCGCCAGCGAGAGGGCATCGAGCTCGCCAAGCGAGCAGGGCGGTACAACGGCCGTAAGCCGGATATCGCCTTGCACAGGCGCATTGTTGGGCTGCGGGAGACAGGGATGAGCATCGCGCGCACGGCCGAGCTGGCGGGATGCAGCATAGCGCAGGTGAAGCGCGTTACGGCGCTGCATCGGGCACGGACGGGCTCAGGAAAAGCTCATGCCGAGCCTCGGTCTGCGGAAACTGGCGGAGGTGATTTATCGGTGCGCTTTGAATCTGGGTGAGGTCGGCGTTGGATGCCACGCGATTCAAGCCGCTAACGAAAGCATGTTCCTTCCGGCATTCTTGGAACGGTACAGTGCCTGATCCGCTGCAATGAGCGCGCCTTCCAAATCACCGTCGTCCGGGATCGGAGCGAGACCGACACTTACGGTCGCGGCCACCTGCCTGCCATCCGGCAGGGCGAGCCGCTCGGCGGCGAACTGCAGTCTAATACGTTCGCACGCGGCGCGTGCCTCGGCCAGCCTCACATCTAAGTAGAGCACAGCGAACTCTTCCCCACCAAGGCGTGCGACTGCATCCGTGCCGCGGGTATTCGCTGTGAGCACAGAGGCGAAGGTTCGAAGTACATCATCGCCCGAGGCGTGACCGAACG
>NZ_JAVDUC010000062.1:0-2120 GCF_031456125.1 Sphingomonas sp. BE138 | reverse complement strand
GCTGGGACGAGCTGATGCCGTGGAACTGGGTGCCCCAGACAGATCAGCCAACAGCCCAAGCCGCATAAACTGCGGTCCTCACGCCACGCTTACACTGAACCTGACGCACGCTCTTGCCTAGCTTCTCGGCGAGTTCCTCGTTGCTCGGCCAGACGATCGGCTCGTGGGTTGCCTGCCAGTCCAAGTCGTGGGTGTATCCGAAGAGCACGTCGATCAGCATTACGATCTTGAAGTCGATCCCGAGCTGTGACGCCGCCCCCTTGATCGCTGCGAGGACCTTCCCCTTGGTGATGCCGTCCGGCAGGCCGCTGAAGCTCTGGGCGAGCTGGTCTGCGGCGACAGCGGCGGTATCGTGCCGGCGCAACCCGCGACCGGGATTTATGGCGCGAAGCATCGTTCGGTTCTCCCCACGTGGAGCCCGTTCCGGACGCAGCGATCGGTGGCGTGAATCACGCTCGATCTTGCTTTTTCAGGTGATGCCGACTAGCTGTTGGTTTCCTACGCCGCTGCTAGTCAGCGCCACGAGAGCCCGGCTACGGCCGGGCTTTCTGTTTGTCCGTTCGAGCGACCCCTTTTTAGTGCCACCATGCCGGCCGGCATGGCGGGAAGGGCGCGGTCGACTCCGTGGTCGACCGAAACGCGCTCCCGGCGGTCAGCCTACCTGAGCTTCCCGGCAGACAGCGGCATCTTTGACTCGTGCTATCGCCGACAACGTGGGGCAAAATGTCGTGCTTTCGCCAACAAAGTGCGTCGGCCGCACTCGTGCTATCGCCAACAATGTCCGTTGGATCGTAAACCTGCCGACGATTCGGCGGGGTTACATGAAAGCCTTTCCGGCGTGATCGCGATAACGTTCCGTGTCCCGGACATATTCCGCGACCATCTCGATCGATGCGTGGCGGCTGTGCTCGCGCATCTTGAACAGGTTGGCGTTCTGTCGCCCTGCTTCGGTGAGGAAGCCGGCGCGCAGCGAGTGGCCGGAGAACGCCTCGGCTGGATAGCCGGCAGCGGCCGCGGCCGCCTTGACCACCAGCGCCACGCCCTTGGTGCTCATTGGCTTGGCAGTGAGGCGCCCCTGCGGTGTCAGCTTACGGAACACCGGCCCCTCGGTAATCCCGGCGATCGCGATCCACGCCTCGTAGTGGCGCACCGGCTCGAGCCTGGGCCCGTCGAGCACGGCCACACCCTGACCTTCGCCGAACTGGTCGGTCTTTGACGCCGCGACTGTGACGGTCAGTCCCTCTCGGTCGCGGGTTACCCGGTCGACGGTGATCGCCACCAGCTCGGAGCGTCGGAACGCTCCGCCCATGCCGATCGCGAGCAGGGCGCGGTCGCGGTGTGCGCGCAGGTCGTCGCCGGCAATCGAGCGGAGCATGTCGCGCAGGATGTCGCCGTCGGCCGCACGCTTCTTCCGCTTCTTCTCGCCGGCTTTCGTTCGCCGGATCCCGCCCATGACCAAGCCGAGGTCGCTGGCCCCGGGCTGCGACGTCGGCGGCTCTACCTTCGCCATGCGGTGCGCGAACACGATCGCGGCGAGGCGCCGGTCGATGGTCGACCGGGTCAGCGGCCTGGGCAGGCGCGGCGCGCGCAGCTTGCCCGTCTTGGTGCGGCGCTCGGCCGCAGGTGTGAAGCCGGTGGTGGCGAGCTCGCTCAGGAACGCCGCGACCGTCGCCGGCGATGCCGGCAACGGCCGGTAGCGCCGCTCGAGGCACCAGGCGAGGAAGAGGTCCCAGTCGGATTTGTAGGCTTGGAGTGTCGCGTCGGCGCGGCCGCGCTTGGCAAAGCCCTCGACCCGCTCCTGGTCGCTGGGTGCCAGCTCGGGCAGGTAGAGGTCCTGCGGCTCCGCGTGATCGAGGACGGTGAGCGCGCCGGTGATGATGGCGTCGAGGTCGGCCGGAGCGTCGGCGCCGATCGGCACGCGGTCGCGAGCCGGCTCATTGCCCGGATCGCCAGTCTCACCAGCCGTGACAGGAATCTCATCGTCGGTGACCATCGGCCGGTTCGTTCGTCATCCTGGGTGAGACTTGTAGGTTTCCCTAAAATGGTGGACGCCATCCTACCTACAGCAGCAGCTGAAAAGAGTGGATCTGCGCCCGAAACAGTGGACGGCAGCCGCTCTG
>NZ_JAVDUC010000061.1:0-2455 GCF_031456125.1 Sphingomonas sp. BE138 | reverse complement strand
CGAGAAGTGACCCGGGTCGTGGGGGTAATGTCAGGCCCGCGGGGTTGCGGGTCAAGTCGCGGCCTTCTCCTTTTTGGGCTTGCCGGCCTCTGACCTGACGCGGAAACGAAAGCTATCGTTGCCGGTCTCGACGATGTGGCAATGGTGGGTGAGGCGGTCGAGAAGCGCGGTGGTCATCTTGGCGTCGCCGAAAACTCCGGCCCACTCGCTGAAGCTGAGGTTCGTGGTGATGATGACGCTGGTCTGCTCGTAGAGCTTGCTGAGCAGGTGAAACAGCATGGCGCCGCCCGAGGGACTGAACGGCAGGTAGCCCAACTCGTCGAGGACGACGAGGTCGAGACGGAGCAGGCGCTCCGCAAGCTGCCCGGCCCTGTTCATGGCCTTCTCCTGCTCGAGCGCATTGACCAGGTCGACGGTGGCGAAGAAGCGAGCTTTTCTGCGGTGGTGCTCGATGGCCTGCACGGCGAGCGCGGTGGCGATATGCGTCTTGCCGGTGCCGGGGCCGCCAATCAGGACGACGTTGTCGGCGCCGTCGATGAAATCGCCTTGATGAAGCTGACGGACCATGGCCTCGTCGACCTCCGCGGAGGTGAAATCGAAGCCGGTCAGGTCCTTGTACGCCGGCAGCTTCGCTGCCTTGATCTGGTAGGCGATGGATCTCACCTCGCGCTCTGCCATCTCGGCTTTCAGCAGCTGGGACAGGATGGGCACGGCCGCATCGAAGGCAGGTGCGCCCTGTTCGATGAGGTCGCCGACGGCCTGGGCCATGCCGTACATCCGCAGGTCGCGCAGCATGACGACAACCGCGGCGCTGGCGGGGTCATGACGCATGGCGCACCTCCTTCATCAGCGTGTCGTAGCGACCGACATCGGCCTGGGGCTCACGGCGCAGGACGAGCGCCTGGGGCGCATCGACAGGCGTGATGCTGGCGGTCTTGCCGTCGACCAGCCGGTGCAGGATGTTGAGGATGTGGGTCTTGGTGGCGACGCCGGCCTCAAGGGCGAGTTCGACTGCGCACAGCACCGACTGTTCGTCGTGCTGGAGCACCAGCGCCAGGATATCGACCATTTCCCGGTCGCCGCCTGTTCGCCTGAGCAGCTGCTGGCGCAATTGCCGAAAGGCGTCGGGCAACTCGGTAAAAGGCGCACCGTTTCGCATGGCACCTGGCTTGCGCTGGACCACCGCCAGATAGTGTCGCCAGTCGTAGATGGTCCGACCCGGCGAGCGGTGCGTCCGGTCGATAACCCGGGCGTGCTCGCACACCCTTTGCCCCTCGGCGACCACGACGATGCGGTCGGGATAGATCCGCAGGCTCACCGGCCGGTTCGCGAAGGAAGCCGGGACGCTGTAGCGGTTGCGGTCGAAATGGACGAGACAGGTTGGCGACACCCGTTTGGTATGCTCGACGAAGCCGTCGAACGGGCGCCCCGGTTTCATCAGGTCCGGCACTTCTTGCGCCCATATATCGGCGACGGTGCCGGGAAGGTTGCCGTGCGGGATCTGCGCCCACTCGGCGATGCACTGCTCCTCTAGCCATGCATTGAGGGCGTCGAGATGAGGAAATGCGGGCAGCCGCTGCCACAGGCGGCGACGCGCATCCTGGACGTTCTTCTCGACCTGTCCCTTCTCCCAGCCGGACGCCGGATTGCAGAACTCCGGCTCGAACAGATAGTGGCTCGCCATCGCTGCGAAGCGCGCGTTGACCTGTCGCGCCTTACCCGTGCCGATACGGTCGACAGCCGTCTTCATGTTGTCGTAGATCCCGCGCCGCGGCACCCCGCCCAGCACCCGGAAGGCATGCTGGTGCGCATCGAACAGCATCTCGTGCGTCTGCAGCGGATACGCCCGCACGATGAACGCCCGGCTGTGCGACAGCTTGGTGTGCGCTGCCTGCAGCTTCACCCGTTCGCCGCCCAGGATGGCCCAGTCCTCGCTCCAGTCGAATTGAAAGGCTTCGCCGGCCATGAATACCAGTGGCACGAACGTGCCCCGGCCCGTCGTCTGCTCCTGGACCTGACGGTCCGCCTTCCACGCCCGGATGAAGGCCGCTACCCGACTGTAGGACCCGTCATAGCCCAGCACGACCAGGTCGGCATGGATCTGCTTGCCCGTGCGTCGTTGCTTGCGCGGCCTGCTTGCTTCCGTCTTCAACCATCCCGACAGCCGGTCGGCGAACGGATCCAGCTTGCTCGGCCGGTCGACCATCTCGAACTTCGGCTCCACCGCGTCCGACCGCAGGTATTTGCGGATCGTATTGCGCGATAGCCCCGTACGTCGGGTTATCTCTCGGATCGACATCCCGTCCCGGAATGCCCAGCGCCGGATGACGCTCAGTAACGCCATGTCTATCACTCCTTGACCCCCCGACAGCACGCCGGGGTGAGGTTGAGACACGGGTCACTTCTCGGTGGAAATTTATGCCTTCGCCGGGTCAGCTCTCAGTGGAAATCAACA
>NZ_JAVDUC010000060.1:0-2481 GCF_031456125.1 Sphingomonas sp. BE138 | reverse complement strand
GTAAGCGTGGCCTGAGGGCCGCCTTGCCCGTTTGGCCGTAGCCGGGATGCTTATCGTCTTTGACGAGGGCGCGGGCGGTGCGGGAAGTTTTCGGTTCTGAGACTGGTCGTACGAGCGCTCGTACGACTGGTCGTGTGGAGGTGGTCGGCCGGGTATCGGGCCGACGGAGCTGGTCGGACGCGGAGAAGCTGGAGATCCTGGCCGAGGCGTTCCGGCCGGGCGTGCGGGTCCGTGATGTCATCGCCCGGCGCGAGGTGTCGAGCAGCCTGATCTATACGTGGCGCAAGCAGGCGCGGCTGGGCAAGCTGGGCGGGGTCGCGCCTGCGCTGCCGGCATTCGCCGAGGTGCGCGTGGCCGATGTCGCCGCACCTGCGCCGCAGCCGGCGACATCCACGTCTGGCCTCATCTGCATCGAATTTCCGGGTGGCGTCCGAGTGAGCGTGGACGGGTCGGTGGACGCCGGCGCGCTGGCGCGAGTGTTGTCGGTGCTGCGTTGAGCCCCACGCCGTTGCCGACGCGGGTGTTCCTGGCGTGTGGCGTCACCGACATGCGCAAAGGGTTCGATGGCCTGGCGGTACTGGTGCAGCAGGTGCTGGCCCAGAACCCGCACTCGGGCGCGTTGTTCGCGTTCCGGGGCAAGCGGGGTCATGTGGTCAAGCTGCTGTGGTTCGATGGGCAAGGCCTGTGCCTGTTCTCCAAGCGGCTCGACCGGGGTCGGTTCGTCTGGCCGGTGACCGCGACGGGCACGGTGACGCTGACGCCGGCACAATTGTCGATGCTGCTGGAGGGCATCGACTGGCGTCGCCCAGAGCGGACGTTCACGCCGACGCTGGCGGGGTGAAAACGGCGGTTTTGCGACGCTTTTTCTCGCCCGTCGATGCGTGATCTGTTATGAAATGCGGGTGCTGGAAGCGCCTGTTTCCCCTGCTGATGCCACCGCGCGGATCGCCGCGCTGGAGGCATCGCTCGCCCGGGCGAATGCCGCGCTCGCCGCCCGCGATCTGCTCATCGACACGTTGCGCGGGCAGATCGCCCGACTGCGGCGGATGCAGTTCGGTGCCTCCTCCGAGAAGTTGGGCCGCGAGATCGAACAGCTCGAGCTGGCGCTGGAAGAGCTGGAAACGGAGCGGGATGTTTCCGAAGTCGAGACTGCGGCGCCTGGAGTAGCGCCGCGCCTGGCACCGGTCCGCAGTCTGCCGGAGCATCTGCCGCGCGAGGAGGTCGTCCACGAGCCGGCGTCCGGTATCTGCACCTGCCCGGACTGCGGTGGTGCGCTGCGCCGGCTGGGCGTGGACGCGCACGAGATGCTCGACATCGTGCCGGTGCGCTGGCGGGTCGTGCGCAACGTCCGCCCCAAATACAGCTGCCGGTCTTGCGAGAAGATCGTCCAGGCACCCGCGCCGGTCAGCGCTGTGGCGCGGGGCAAGGCGACCTTCGCGACGCTGGCGCACGTCGTCGTCTCCAAGTTCGACCACCATCTGCCGTTGTACCGCCAGGCCGAGATGATGGCCGCGCAGGGGCTCGAGATCGACCGCTCGACGCTCGCGGGCTGGGCCGGGCAAGCTGCAGCACTGCTCGACCCGGTGGTCAGCCGTATCCGTGACGAGGTGCTCAAGGCCGACAAGATCCACGCCGACGACACGCCGGTGCCGGTGCTCGACCCCGGCCGTGGCAAGACCGCGACCGGGCGGCTGTGGGTGTACGCCGCCGACGACCAGGCGTCCGGCAGCACGACACCGCCCGCAACATGGTATCGCTTCACGCCCGACCGCACCGCGGCGCACCCGCAGGCGCATCTCGCCGGCTTTCGCGGCTTTCTCCAGGCCGATGCCTATGCGGGCTATGACGCCCTGTACCGCGGTGGCGTCACAGAGGTGGCATGCTGGGCACACTTCCGGCGCAAGGTGTTCGACCTGCACGAGCGCCTCTCCACGCCGCTGACCACCGATATCCTGGAGCGCATCGGCGCGCTCTATGCCGTCGAGGCGGAGGTGCGTGGTCAGCCGCCGGATGTACGCCGTCGAGCGCGACAGGAACGAAGCCAGTCGCTGGTCGACGCCTTGCGCGAGGTGCTCGACGCTGCCCTTCGCCGCCTGTCGCCCAAGTCCGACATGGCCAAAGCCATCGCCTATGGCACCAAACGCTGGCCGGCGCTGTGCCGCTTCCTGGGTGACGGGCGTCTGGAGATCGACAACAACATCGCGGAGCGGGCCCTGCGCGGCGTCGCCGTGGGAAGGCGCAACTGGCTGTTCGCGGGTTCGCGCGCAGGCGGCGAGCGAGCCGCCGCCATCTACACCGTCATCCAGACCTGCAAGGCCAACGGCGTCGACCCGCAGGCCTATATCGCCGATGTCATCGCCAGGGTCGCCGGCGACTGGCCCGCCACCCGCTGGGACGAGCTGATGCCGTGGAACTGGGTGCCCCAGACAGATCAGCCAACAGCCCAAGCCGCATAAACTGCGGTCCTCACGCCACGCTTAC
>NZ_JAVDUC010000059.1:0-2570 GCF_031456125.1 Sphingomonas sp. BE138 | reverse complement strand
TGTCAACGGCGGAGCAAAATCCGGCCACGGTGGCGGTGTAAAAGTAGGCCAGCGGTCGAGGCGTGATGACGACATGGAAAGGGCCCCGATCGGGGCCCTTTCCATGTCGTCGCGACCGTTTTCTCCCGGCTATGTCGGCGGGATCTCTCCGGTGTTCGGGTCGGCCGACACAGTGGCCTGGTTTTGCTCCGCCCTTCTGGCGGAGCGCCGGCCGGCGGACTGTTTGAGGCGGTAGCTGTCGCCATTCATGGTGAGGATGGAGACGTGGTGCGTGAGGCGGTCGAGCAGCGCGCCGGTGAGCCGCTCCGAGGCGAGCACTTGGGTCCAGTCCTCGAACGGCAGGTTCGACGTGATGATGGTCGAGCCGCGCTCGTATCGCTGCGACAGCACCTCGAAGAGCAGTTCTGCGCCGGTCGCCGACAGCGGCACATAGCCGAGCTCGTCGACGATGAGCAGCTTCACGGCCGCCAGTTCCCGCTGGAGTTTGAGCAGACGCCGCTCGTCGCGCGCCTCCATCAGCTGGTTGACCAGCGAGGCCGCGGTCGTGAAGGCGACGGTGAAACCCTTCTGGCAAGCCGCCAGGCCGAGCGCGAGGGCGACGTGCGTCTTGCCCGTGCCGCTGTTACCCAGCGCGATGACGTTCTCCCGGCGCAGGATATATTCCGAGCGGGCGAGTTCGAGCACCAGCATCTTGTTGAGGCTGGGGATGGCGGTGAAGTCGAAGGTGTCGAGACTCTTCACCGCCGGGAAGCGGGCGGCGCGGATCCGCCGCTCGACCGTGCGCCGCTCCCGGTCGATGAGCTCAAGCTCGATGAGACGCAGCAGGTAGCGCGGGTGGTCGATACCGTCGCGGGCGCATTCGCGCGCGACCTTCTCATATTCGCGCAGCACGGTCGGCAGCTTGAGCTGCTTGAGGTGGTGGGCGAGCAGCACCTGGGGTGTCCCGCCGGTCGTGCCGGTCGGCATCTTGTCGCTTGTCATGCCGCCAGCACTCCATAGTCCGCCGCCCGGGTCGTCTTCACGTCCGTCCGGGGCAGGTGCGGATAGGCGGCCAGATCGAGACGGGGCGGTCGCCGTTCGATACGCGCCAGCGCGATGAGCTTCACCGCGTCGAAGCCGATGGCGCCGAGCTGCACGGCCTGTGTCACCGCGTCGGTGACGACGGCGAGCGGCAGGGCTTCGAGCAGCCGCAGCACCTGGATGAACTCCCGCTTCCCCTTGTTGCCCATACGGGCTTCCAAAAGGTGGCGCAGATGCTGGAAGATCTCGGGCAGATCCCAGCCCTGCAAGGCGGCCGCCTGGTCGAGCGCGCCGGGCTTCTGCTCGATGAGCGCGAGATAGTGCAGCGGGTTGGCGACGAAGGCGCCCTCGCCATAGCTGCGCGGATGGCGGGCGATCTCCTCGCCGGCGATGCTGATGACGACCTCGTCGACGAACCCCTTCACCAGGACGTCGCGGAAGCCGTAGGCGGTCGGCACCGAATAGTCGTTGGTCCGGTAGCGCACCAGCGCGGTCGACGACACGCGCGCCGACCGCTTCTCGCACGGCTCCAGCGGCACCGCCGGCAAGGCCCGGAAGACCTGCCGGTCGGCGGCAAGCCGCTCGGCGATGGTGTCGGCATGGCGTCCGGCATGCCCGTTCTGTCGGGCCAGGCAGTCCTTCGCCAGGCGCTCGTTCAACTCGTCGAAGCTGGCCGCCACGGGAATGGGCACCATGAACATCGCGCGGGCGTGCTTTACCAGCGCCTCGACCTTCCCCTTGTCGTTGCCCTTGCCGGGCCGGCCAAACCGGTCGGCAAACAGGTAGTGGCTGACCAGCTCGGTGAAGGCCCGCGTGCGCTCGCGCTTGCCGTCGCCGCAGATCCTCGCCACCGCAATCTTCAGATTGTCGTAGAGAATGGACAGCGGCACGCCGCCGAAGAAGGCGAAGGCCGAAACATGGCCGTCCAGGAACGCCTCGGTCGTCTCGCGCGGATAGGCCTTCACGAAACACGCATCGGAATGCGGTAGGTCCATGCAGAAATAATGAACCTTCTGCCGCACGCCGCCGATCTCGGCCCACGCCTCGCCGAAGTCGACCTGGGCATGGCCCGGCGGGTGCGCCAGCGGCACGAACGTCTCCCGGCTGCGGGCCCGACTTAGCCGCACATAGTCCTTCACCACCGTGTAGCCGCCGCCATAGCCATGCTCGTCGCGCAGCCGCTCGAAGATCCGTTTGGCGGTGTGCTGCTGCCTGGCCGGCGACAGGCGGTCCTCGCGCAGCATGGCGTCGATGACCGGCAACAGCGGCCCCAGCTTCGGCTTCTCCGGCGGCTTCGCGCGCCGGTAGCCTGGTGGCAGCGAGAACGCGCACATCTTCGCCACCGTGTCCCGGCTCAGACCGAACACCTTCGCCGCTTCCCGGCGACTATGACCTTCCACGAACACGAAACGCCGAACGGCCGCGTAGCTCTCCAAGGCAAACATCCTCGCCGCCCCAAATGGAGCAGCTTACCACTGGCAGGATTTCTCTCCGCCGCACCGGCACCTATGCCGGCGCTCCCGTGGCCGGGTTTGTCACCGCCCTACACA
>NZ_JAVDUC010000058.1:0-3110 GCF_031456125.1 Sphingomonas sp. BE138 | reverse complement strand
AAAACTTCCCGCACCGCCCGCGCCCTCGTCAAAGACGATAAGCATCCCGGCTACGGCCAAACGGGCAAGGCGGCCCTCAGGCCACGCTTACGGACAGCATATGTTTGGCACGCTTGCTGCCGACCGACGATGAGGCTGTTACGGGACGCTTGCGTCGCTCGATTTCCGCACGCGCGGCCTCGAACAAGCCATCGTCGACGATCCGCAATTCGGGAACCGCGACCTGCACCCATTCGGACTTGTCACGGAGCCGGTAGCGGCGTTCGCGTCTCTCGCTATCGGGGTTCTTGCGCCATTGCCGACGGCCCCACACCAGACGTCCTGCATAGAGCGGATTGTTGAGGATGCCGACTAGCTTCTTCGGGTCGCCGCGGATCGTCGAGGCGTTCCACTGCCCACCACGCGGCCCCGGCACGCCCTCTTCATTCAGGCGCGTCGCGATCTGGATTGAGGACATTCCCGCTGCGAACCAGGCGAAGATCCGGCGGACTATTCCGGCCTGCGCTTCGTCGATTTCGAGCAGCCCCCGCTGCATCTCTCCGCTCGCGTCCAGTCGAACCATCCGCTTGTACCCATAGGCTCGGCCACCGGCGAAGCGTCCGGCGAGTACCGCGGCTTCCATGCCGCGCAGCGTCTTGTCGACGAGATGCTTCAGGAAAATCGAACCGAGCAGACCTGCGACTGCGAACTTGATCTCGTCGACATGGCCTTCGCTGACGGTATGGAGCTGGACGCGGTGATAGGCGAGCTTCTTGCCCAGCCAGGCCACGTCCTCTGCATCACGTGCCCTCGCAGGCGATGATGTCGATATCGCCCGCTTCCACCGCACGTAGCAGCTGCTGCAAGCCTGGGCGATCACGGCGATAACCCGACAGCTCCGGATCGAGCCAGGTCGCCATCACCGTACCGCCCAGATAGCCGACCAGCGGCGCACAGGACGCGACCTGGTCGGCACTTGATGAGGCAGCCTGCATGGCGGTCGAATGGCGACCGTACAGTGCAATACGGCGGGGCAGGGAGGTGAGCATGGCTTATTGTTTCACAGCTTCCGGGATCCGGGAATCCCGCATGCGCGCATGGTGTTCGGCCGCCGCCTGACGGGCCAACAGGCGCACGAGCTCGGCAAGCGCCTGTCGCGACTCCGATGTCTGTGCCAGTATGATCCGTGCGGCGGCCATACCGGCGTTGTGGGACGGCTGGAGCGTTCTGTGCACAAAACGCACATCGCGTTATGTCACATCGTATGACGATGAACCGGTCTCCCGCCAGAATGCGATTGCCCGAGGGCTTCAGCCATCTGCGACCTGATCTCGGGAAAATCCTCAAGGATCATCGTACGGGCGTGAGCGGCACTGTAGGGCCAGTCAGCCAGGAAGCTCTCGCGGCCAGTGTAGGAATGACCCTCGCCGCGCTGTCGCGGATCGAGAATGGGCATACCTGGCCGCAGGCGCAGACGCTCGACCGCATTCTCGAAGCGTTGGAAATGGACTGGCCCGACGTGGCGGTGCGAGGGGTCCGTTCCGTGCCGCCGCGCCGGTTCGACGGGACGCCGCAAGGCACTCAGGTCTTTGTGTTATGCCAGCGACTGCGCGCGGAGCGCCGCGCGCTCGGGTGGAGCCTTGTCGAGCTGTCGCGGCGATCCGGCGTATCGGCCTCGCACCTCTCGAGGATCGAGCGCGCGGAAGCTGGACAATCTGCCGTCTTCACATGGCACCATGATGATCTCGGTCGACCTCGCGAGGATCGTCGCGTCGTTTTTAGTAACAGGGTTCTTGCCGATCTTGCTACTGGTCGGTTGCGTGAGGATGAAGAGGAGTAGTGCGTCGCTGCGCGACGTCGTAAGATCTAACGACGCGCAGCTTTTCTGCGATTCCGCAGTTCGGTAATTGCGGACCTCTGCATGTAAAAGTGGTGGAATGCGGACATCAACGCGTGCAGCGGCGCGAGTGACCGAGATCGCCAGAGACCGGCTGGCTACCCGCATCCGTGAGCGCTATCGATATTCACGAACTCTCGAGCAAGGAGACGTGTGTCGATGCTGGCTTTCATGCTTGCCGCTGTCACGTCGATTCCCGCGCAAGCCCCTCCTGCGGCATCAAGCGCCCCCGCGTGTCGCTCCAGCATCATCGGGACAGTCCGCACCATCAGGCTGCAAGGCAAGGTGGCGAGCGCACGCTGCGAATCTGGCTTCCCCCGGGCTACGATGCGTCGGGGCAGCAACGTTATCCCGTACTGTACGTACTCGACGGGCAGAACGCCTTTGACAGCTGCACCGGCTATCAGGGCCACGAGTGGAAGCTGGACGAGGTCGCTACCCGGCTGATCACCAGCAAGGCGATCCCGCCCATCGTCATCGTCGCCATCGACAATGCCGGGGCGCGGCGCGCGAACGAATACCTTCCCTACGCCGACCCGTTCAATCCAACGGCCGGTCAGATGGAGGGGGGCCGGTTGGCCGCGTTTCTCTCCGAAGACGTCATGCCCGCAGTCGCCAAATCATTCCGTGTGTCGACGAATCCAGCCGAGATCGGGGTGGGCGGCTTCTCGTATGGCGGCATCGCCACGCTCCACCTGGCGCTGACCGCGCCGCAGCTGTTCAGCAAGGCGCTGATCGAAAGCCCATCGCTGCAGGTCGGAAACGGACAGCTACTGCGCGACGCAACGGACGCCGCCACGCTTCTCAGTCGGATCTACATCGGGATGGGCGGCGAGGAGGTCGCCCCTCCCCCGGGCGCACCGCCGGCCATCCGCGAGCGGATCGCGCGCATCAACGCCGGGCTTGTCGTCGGGGCGCGGCGTCTACGGGATCGGCTCGCCGCCGCATTGGAGGCACCGACGGCCAAGTTGGTCATCGATCCGGCCGCGCACCATGGCGAAGATGCATGGGCGAAGCGCCTCCCCGCCGCGCTCACCTTTCTGTTCGGGCCTGGTGGCGCCCAAACACAAGCGCCCAGACAATAACCGATCCGCTTTGAGTTCTGGACGAGCAAGCCGCGGGCAACGGATGTCTGATTGTGGTGGAGGCTGTGTGAGAACGTCCCGGTGCTGCGACGTAGCGGGACGGATGCGAGGGGCGCTCAGTCCTGCATCGCTGCAACCAGCGCTGGCAC
>NZ_JAVDUC010000057.1:0-3152 GCF_031456125.1 Sphingomonas sp. BE138 | reverse complement strand
GGGCAACCGGAGCCTCTCCCCTTTTTTACGTCGCGCCAGGCGGCGCTCCGGGGCATCGAGCCCCATCGCGCCGCGGGGGACTGACCTTGCGGTCGAGAACTACCCGAACAGCTGCCACGGGCACGGCTCGCTCGCTTCACGGCGACCCCGCCGGGTCGCCGATTCGCTACGCCTCGCGCGCGCCGGGGGATGCCTCGTTCGTCTGTCGCACCGGCTCGCTCGCATCGCGGCCACGCCTTCGCGTGTCACGCTCGCTACGCCTCGGCCGGTGCGCCAGTCGACAGGTCATGCCCGGCCTCGCGGCACGGCTCGCTGGCGGGCGTGGCGATGCCTGCGCATCGCCGACGCTGCCGCTGCGCATCGCACCGTGCCGATCGGCGCGCTTGCAGCCGCCCACGCCGATATCGACATCGCACTCACCCCGATCGGGGTGGCCTGACACGCCCCCACGGCACCCTGAACGCCCCGCGTCCTGCACATCCACCGTCCGCGTCGAAAGACGCAGCCGGTGAGGGGCGCGTGACCGCGCCCTGCCCGGCCAGGGGCCGGGGAGGAGAGAGGGTTTGAAGAAGGTGTCGAGGACAAGGGGTCCAGCACGACGATCACAGGAGACGACGACATGAACATCGGTTCGATCAAGCAGAACGAGGCTGGCATCTTCATGGGCCGCATCTCGACCCTCGCGGTCGCGATGACGATCGCGTTGAAGCCGGTCGCCTCGCAGAACCCGCGCGCACCGCGCTACGAGATCCACGCGCTCACGCCGGGCCGGACGTGGGTGCAGGTCGGCGCGCTCTTCGAGCTCACCTCCAACAACACCGGCGAAGCGTTCCTGAACGGCCGCATCGACGATCCCTCGCTCAGCGCACCGCTGCAGATCTCGGCCTTCCGGCAGGACGACGGCTCGTACAACATCGTCTGGCAGCGCGCGCAGAAGCGTCGCGACCTCACCAGCGCCTTCGCCCCCAAGGGCGACGAGGATCCCGCCCCGCCGTTCGGCGCCGATGGCGGCGATGCCCCCTCGGGCGGCACCCCGGGCGGCGACGGTCTCGGCGAGACCACCGCGCCCGTCGAGGAGATGGCCTGACCGGCTTCCCGGGCGGCGCTGACGCGTCGCCCGCCCCGATGGGGATCGCTTCCACCACGAAGCGGTCCCCATCGTCTTGTCCAGCGCTCAGCAAGCTCGGTACGTCTCCGTCCCAAGACAGTGCGCCCCGGGCCGGGACTTCATTCGTTCAGCACTTCACGCTATATGGGGACCATCATGGCGACCGTCGCACCAGACCCGCAACTCGATATCCGTGAGCAAATCGCTCGTATCGACAAGATGCAGGCGGAGATCGCAAAAACCCAAGCCGATCTTGCCAAAACCAGACTGGAGGTCCGCTTCTTTCCCGGAACGCTGATTTTTCAGGCGACCATCGCTGCGGCTGCGCTGATGACCGCCGGTGCTGCGATCGCCAAGTTCTTCGGCTGACCGGCGCGCGATGCGTACATCGTGACCCAGACCGCCAACACATCGCCGACCTGAAGGGCGACACCGCCAGCCACCACCCGCCGTGGGGCCGGACAGGCAGGACGACCCGGCCAGCGAGGATCCCACAGCCAACCGGACGGTAAAGCCGTCGCCATCCTGCCAGCGGGTGTAGTGGAGGCGGCTGATCCCCGATCACGCTCAGGTCGCCCCCCTTGCCTGAGCGGTTGCCGGTGATCGCCTTGGCGAGGCGTTACCCGGTCGGCAACCTTGTGGCATCCGGTCTCCTTGCCGGTGCAGTCCCCGCCCGTATGGCCGCCCTTGTTCAGCTTGGGGGCGGTCGCCGGCCGCAAGGGTCGCGACGCTGGTGGTGCGCTTGCCCTCGCGCCGGCCCGCCCGGGGGTGCGGGTGACGCGGCCGACCCGGTCGGTTCACGAGGCTTGTTCATGTCGATCGCCTGCGGGAACCTTGGTTGGTGCGGGGCGGCTCGTCCCGCCGGTTCGTGTCACCTGCGAGCCGGCCCGGGACCGCGCAACCCCTTTGGCAGGGCCGTGTTGCCGCGCTTCGCGCGGCTGCCCGCACCACCCCTGCAAAAGGGGTTCCCCTTGTCCGACCACGCGCCGTGCCGGCGCGCGATCGGCCCGCGGTGCGCAGCCCCGATCCGCCTCGCTCTTCAGGTGACACCGGCGGGACGAACCGCCCCGCACCAACCAAGGAGGCAATCGACATGAACAACGTGAACCTGGTCGGCCGCATCACCCGCACCCCCGAGCTGCGCGAGGTCAACCGCACCACCAGCGTCGCGACGATCTTCGTGGCGACCGATCGCCCCAAGCTGAACAAGGACGGCCACACCTACAAGGGCGAGGACGGCTACACCGTCAAGGAGACCGAATACCACAAGGTCACCTGCTTCAACGGCCTCGCCAAGGCGATCACCGGCAACCGCAAGAAGGGCGACCTGATCGCGATCGAGGGCCGCCTCCACTACACCCGCTGGCAGGACGCCGACGGCAACGACCGCTACGGCTGCGAGATCATCGCCGACCGGGCCGAGTTCTACTGACCGGTCCCGGCCAGGGGCGGCGCCTGACGGCGCCGCCCTTCGCGCCTGCTCCCGCCTGCACCCACGCCACGCTCTGCATCCCGACCGCGTTCCCATGAGGATCACGCCATGACCCAGCGCGACATGTTCGACCCCGAACCCGACCCGCTCCCCGCTGTCGCACCCGGTGACGATCCCGAGATCGACACCGACGCCGGCGACGGCGAAGCTGCGCTTCCCCGCGCCGAGCCGCTGGCTGCGCCATGCGGCTTCCGCAACACCCGCAACGAACCCTGCCGGCGTCTCGCCTCGAAGCCACTGTGCATCGACGGCGTGCAGCTGGTCAGCCGAGGTATCCCGATCCTGCTGTGCAATCGCGCCTGCTTCCGCGATCAACCCTCAGATTCCGATCCGCTCGAGGAGCAGGAGGCGACGAGCGACACCGATACAGACCGCGACATGGAAACCGACCGCGATCCGAACGACCCCGGCTACGACGAGGGATGGAACAGTGGCCAGTGGGAGCGCGACGAGGGCTTCTAGAACCGCCACAGGAGGGCAGGGTGGGGCGTCCCGCCTTGTGGGCGGGACCGGGCTCTCATGCGGCCCTGGCGGGCCTCACGGAGCCACCTT
>NZ_JAVDUC010000056.1:0-3277 GCF_031456125.1 Sphingomonas sp. BE138 | reverse complement strand
CACCGAGACGCCGATGCCGGGGTGGGGCCTTGGCCCCACCCCGGCATACACCGCCATCTACACCGGGAAATTACACCACGAACGCGGACGCTAGCCGTGACGGAGCAGGATCGCTCCTCCAATGATCCTCATCCTGTCACTTAACCCGTGTTCCTGTCTATGCTCCACGAACAGCCTGGGCAGCTGATTTCGTGACGCTACGCCGAAGGGAGCACAATGCCGGCGAAGACGATCCTCTCACCCGGCCAGCGCGCCGCGTTGTTCGACCCACCACACGACCGTGACACCGTGGAGCGGTTCTACACGCTCGGCCCCGACGATCTCGTCCAGGTCTGCCGGCGACGGCGCGGAGCCAACCGCATCGGTTATGCTGTCCAGCTCTGCTATCTTCGGCATCCCGGCCGAGCGCTGTTTCCCGACGAACTGCCTCCGCGCGAGATGCTTGATCTGCTTGCGGCACAGATCGGCGGGTCGGCTGCGGACTTTGTTCGCTATGCGGAGCGCGCACCCACGCTGCGCGAGCACCGCGCCGAGATTGGTTCATATCTCGGCCTGCGCCCGTTTGAACGATCCGACCTGCACGCCATGCTAATGCTCGGGCAGGAGGTGGCGACATCGACCGATCGCGGCGAGCCTATCGTCGCCGCCATGGTCGAGCGGTTGCGGCACGTCCGCGTGGTCGTGCCCGCCGCGTCGACGCTGGAGCGCGTGGCGCTGATCGCCCGCGCCCAGGCCCGTCGCGTCGCACATGCCGGACTGATCCGCGACCTGACAGCCGAACAGGAATTGGCGCTCGCTGACCTGATCGATCCCGGCGAACAGGGTCGGACCGATCTTGGCTGGCTCCGGGAGTGGTCGGAAGCCCCGACCGCAGCGAACCTCAAGGCGACCGCCGAGCGGCTGTTCCGCGTCCGCTCGCTCGGGATCGAGCCAGAGCGGGCGCGGCGCATTCACGCCGCCCGCTACGCCGTGATCGCCCGTGTCGCCGGCATCGTCACCGCGCAGGCGCTGCGGCGCATGGAGAGGCGCCGGCGTGTGCCGACGCTGGTCGCGGCCGTGATCGAGCTGGAGGCGGCGCTGACCGACGCGGCGCTCGCCATGGCCGAGAAGATGGTTGGCTCACTGTTCCGGCGCGCCGACCGGACCCGATCCGAGCGGCTGCTGGGCGAGGCGCGGCTGCTCAAGGATACCGCCCGCGTCCATGCCCGGCTCGGCCGCCTTCTGCTCGACACGCGCGCGAACGGTCGCGACCCGTTGCGCGCGATCAGCGACCGGATCGGATGGGACCAGCTGGAGCGCAGTGTGGGGTTCGCCGAAGAGCTGACCCGTGGGAACGAGGACGGGCTGGACGAGGTGGTGCAGCGCCATGCCGAAGTGCGACGCTTCGCCCCGACACTCTATAATGCGTTCACCTTCCGCGCCGCCCGCTCCGGCGATCCGTTGCTGGGTGCTATCGACGTGCTGCGGCGCATGTATCGCGATGGCCGATCGGTGCTGCCCAAGCGGGTGCCGACGACCTTCCTGCGCCCGCGATGGCGCAAAGTGGTGTTCCCAGATGGAGACGGGATCGACCGCCGCGCCTATGAGGTTGCCGTCATCGTCCACCTGCGCGAGCGCCTCGCATCGGGGAGCGTCTGGGTCGACGGGAGCCGTGCCTATCGCACGCTCGACGACTATCTCCTGCCCCAATCCGCGTTTGCGGCTATGCGGGACGAGGGTGGCTTGGGATTGACGGTGCCGTCGGGCTTCGCGGACTGGTCTGCCGAACGCCGCGCCACCCTGGTCCACCGCATGGGTGAGGTCGAACGCGCGGCTTCGGCCGGCGAGCTGGTCGACGTTGTGATCGCAGGCGGCGATCTCATCGTCTCACCGCTTAGGCGTGCGGTGCCGGACGCAGCGGACGAGCTGAAGGCAAAGCTCTACGCGCTGCTGCCGCGCGTGCGTGTCACCGACCTGCTGGTGGAGGTCGCCGCCTGGTCGGGGTTCGCGGACGGCTTCGTCCACGCGCGCAGCGGCGAGCCCGCGGCCGACCAGGCCGCACTGATGGGCACGATCTTGGCTGACGCGACCAACCTCGGCCTTGGCCGCATGGCGGAGAGTTCACGCGGGTTGACCCTCGCGCGCCTGCGCTGGACGGCCGAGTGGCACGTTCGCGACGAGACCTATCTGTCGGCACTCGCCTCCATCGTCGACGCACACAACGCGCATCCGCTCGGCCAAGTGTGGGGCTCGGGCGAGCTGTCGTCCTCGGACGGGCAGTTCTTCCGAGCGGGCGGTCGCGGCGAGGCACGCGCCGACGTGAACGCCCGCTACGGGTCGGAGCCTGGCGTGCTGTTCTACACCCATGTCACCGACCGGTTCACGCCATTTCATACCAAGGTCATTGCCGCAAACGCCGGTGAGGCAGCTCATGTCATCGACGGCCTGCTCGACCACGAAAGCGAACTCGCCATCCGGGAGCACGCGACCGACACCGCGGGAGCGGTCGACCATGTCTTCGAACTCTGCCACCTGCTCGGCTTCCGGTTCGCACCGCGTATCCGCGACCTGAACGAGCGTCGGCTCTACGGGTTTGCACCGCTCGATCCATGGCCGACGCTTCGGCCACTCGTCGCAGGGCCGATCAACATAAAGGCGATCGAGGAGAACTGGGCTGAGACGCTCAGGCTTGCCGCATCGATCAGGGCGGGAACAGTTAGCGCGTCCGCCATGCTGAAAAAGCTGGCGGGCTACCCGCGCCAGAACCCGGTCGCCCGTGCCCTTCGCGAGATCGGGCGCGTCGAGCGCACGCTGTTCATGCTCGCCTGGCTCGACGATCCCGAGCAGCGACGCCGCACGGGCAGCATCCTCAACAAGGGCGAGGCCCGCAATGCGCTCGCCCGCGCCATTTTCTTCAACCGCCTTGGCGAGCTGCGCGACCGCACCTTCGAGAACCAGCGACACCGCGCCTCCGGACTGACCCTAGTCACCGCCGCCGTCGCGCTCTGGAACACCGTCTATCTCGACCGGGCTGTCCGTCACCTGCGGTCGACGGGCGCTGATGTACCCGACGAGCTGCTCGCCCACGTTGCACCGCTGGGCTGGGAGCATATCGGCCTCACCGGCGACTATCTGTGGAGCGAGATCGAGAAGCCGCGTGGGCGGTTCAGGCCGCTGCGCACCACTACGGCCGAGCGCCGAGCTTAGACCCAATGACTGCGGGAGCCTCGGCGGCTCGAATCTGGGATGCTGACTATGGATTAGTCAGCAACGGAGACGAGTCATGACGGAGGCAGTG
>NZ_JAVDUC010000055.1:0-4458 GCF_031456125.1 Sphingomonas sp. BE138 | reverse complement strand
CGTACACATGGAGGCCAGGATGTCGCATCTTGCGCCAGTTCGCCACGAAGAACCCCTACAGCTCCCACCACCAGCGAGTTTTCGGACGGTCTCGATCTCAATCGGGACGGTCGTCGGCGCTCGCGCTGGCCGTTCGTTTTCGGGACGAGCGGGTCGTGGCTTTTGGCTTTTACAGGTAACTCGCCCCCAGCGATCATTACGATGCTGATGTGTGACACCGGCCCTTATTAATGCATGCCGCTTTTCGCTCTTTTCGATCTGCATTATATTCGGGATCGCAGGGGCGCTCCCCCACGCCGGGGAACCATGTCCATCTCGACCGCCTTGCTCAACCGACTGCGCGACCTGACCGTCGCACGTCCTCGTCCAAAGCCCCTGCGCTACGGGCTGACGGTTGTGGTCATCGCAATGGTCGCAATCGTACAGGTCGTCCTCTTCGGATCGTCGGCACCCTGGTTCCTCTATACGCCGGCGGTCCTGCTGCTCACGCTGTTCCTCGGCCGCGGTCCCGGCGTCCTGGCCACCATAATCTCCGCGCTCGGCGCGGGATTGGTGGTCGCGCGGTCCGATCTGCCGCTGCTGCTCACGCCCGTTCATTGGAGCGCTTCCGTCTTTTTCCTGCTGACGACGCTTGGGCTGGTCGTGCTGGTGGAGGCGCTGCGCACGGCGCTTCTCGATGCCGATCGGCTTCGCGAAGAGCGTGAAAAGGCGTTGGTCGTAACGGCCGAGCGTGAAGCGTTCCTGTCCGGCGTGCTCGGCAGCTCGACCGACTGCATCAAGGTGCTCGATCTAGACGGCAAACTGACCTTCATGAGCGAGGGCGGCCGGCGCGTCATGGAGATCAGCGATTTTAACGACGTGGCCGGCTGCCCTTGGCCCGACTTCTGGCAGGATGCCGGCAACGCGGAAGCAAAGGCGGCGGTTGAGGCGGCCGGTAGAGGTGAGGCCCGAAGCTTTATCGGCAAGGCCGACACCTATCGGGGCACGCCCAAATGGTGGCACGTCGCTGTCAGCGCGATCGCGGGGCCAGAGGGGCATCCCGACCGCATCCTGTCGGTCTCGCGCGATATCACCGAGCTGCGCGCCAGTGAGGAGGAGCGCGAGCGCTTCGTCCGGCTGGCGGAGAACAGCGCCGATTTCGTCGGCATGGCACGGACGGACGGCAGCGTGTTCTACATGAACCATGCGGCCAAGCGGTTGGTCGGGCTGGAAGATGCCGACTTCACTCGGCTCACGATCGCCGACTTCTTTCCGCCCGAGCAGGTGGAAATGGTCATGCGCGACGTGCTGCCGGCGGTGGATCGCGACGGACATTGGGTCGGCGAGCTGGAGTTCCGACACTTCCGCACGGGCGAGCTGATTCCGGTCCTGTATTCCGTTTTTCCGATCACCGACGCGAGCGGCGCCATGATCGGTTACGGCACCGTCACCCGCGACTTCCGGGATCGCCGGCGCGCCGAAAGCGACATGCGCCTGATGAACGGCGAGCTGGCGCATCGCCTCAAGAATGTTCTGGCGGTGGTCCAGTCGGTCGCGCAGCAGACGTTGCGCTCCGCCCCGGACAAGGAAACGGCCAGTCACGATCTCGGTGCGCGGTTGGTGGCGCTTGGAGCAGCAACCGACGTGCTGACCGGCAGCTCATGGCGGTCGGCCGATCTGCACGAGGTAGCGACGCGCGCGTTGGCGCCACATGGCAGTATCGGCGAACGCATCCTGCTCGACGGCCCTGCCGTTACCCTGAAGCCGGAGGTGACGGTCGCCTTTGCGCTGGCGTTGCATGAACTTGCCACCAACGCCGCCAAATACGGGGCATTGGCGAACGGCTTTGGCACGGTGACGCTCGGTTGGAGTGTCACAGGGCAAGGCGATGACGCCATCCTGTCGATAGTTTGGCGCGAGCAAGGCGGACCGCCGGTCTCGCCCCCGAACCGCAAGGGCTTTGGCTCGATCCTGATCGAGCGGTCGCTGCGCTCCTATTTCCGTGGCAAGGCCGCAACCGACTATCGGCCGGAGGGTTTGGTATTTGAATTGGAAGCGCGGCTTGGAGATGCCGCAACAGTGAACGAGTAGACGGCGTGGGACAGAGCAAGCCGATCGGTAGCAACACCATTCTGATCGTTGAAGGCGAAGCGCTGGTGCGGTTCGACATGACCGCCTTTTTCGAGGAGCGCGATTGGCGCGTGTTCGAGGCGGAGGATGCGGATCAGGCAATGGAGGTTCTCGACCAGCGCACCGACATACGGGTGGTACTGATCGACGCGACCGTCAGCGGTCGCATGGATGGGCTGAAGCTCGCCCACTACGTGCGCGAACGCTTCCCGCCAACGCTACTATTCATCGTGTCGGGTCAGGCCCCGGTGCCGCAAGAGGCATTGCCCCAGCGGGCGACGTTCCTGCCAAAGCCGTTCGATCTTCATCGTGTGATGCGTCAGATCGAACAAAGTCCCGTTACTCCGTAATCACCGCCCTCATTGCGTGCGCCTGGTCGCGTGACCGAAGAGCTTTGACGTGCTCCCCAAAGCTCTGCCAGTCATAACTGGAGCCCGGGGTTGATATGGTGCCCGTCGGGGCGGTGTTGCACAACCCGCCTGGCAGCATCGGCGGGCGTCAGCCCGCCAACACCGCTATGCGGGCGCACATGGTTGTAGTCGTCTCGCCAGAGCCGCAGCACCGAGCGGGCGTGGCCGAGCGACACGAACAGCGTCTCGTTGAGGCATTCGTCGCGCAGACGACCGTTGAAGCTCTCGACGTAGCCGTTCTGCTGCGGCTTGCCCGGCGCGATGTAGTGCCACTCGAGAGGTCGTTCCTGCGTCCATTTCAGGATCGCCAGGCTGGTCAGCTCGGTGCCGTTATCGCTGACAATCATCAGCGGCGGTACGCCCCTGAGCGCAATGATGGCGTCGAGCTCACGAGCGACACGCGCGCCTGACAGCGAGGTGTCGACCACCAGCGCCAGGCACTCGCGCGTGAAGTCGTCGACCACCGCCAGGATACGGATGCGCCGGCCGCTGATCAGCGTGTCGCTGACGAAGTCGAGGCTCCACCGCTGGTTCGGTCCCTGCGGCAGCGTCATCGGCGCCCGCGTGCCCATGGCTCGCTTCCGGCCACGACGACGCCTGACCCGCAGGTTCTCCTCGCGGTACAGCCGCAGCAGCTTCTTGTGGTTCATGACCAGCCCCTCGCGGGCCAGCATGATCCCCAGCCGCCGGTAGCAGAAGCGCCGACGCTCGGCCGCGATCTCGCGCAGCCGCGACCGCAGGTCGCCATCATCACCACGCCGGGGCGCGTAGCGCACCGACGTTCGATCTACGCCGAAGATGGTACACGCCCGACGCTCGCTGATGCCGAACAGCTGCCGAGCATGCTCGACAGCCTTCCGCTGAGCGGCGGGCTTCACCAGTTTTTTGCCGCGACTTCCTTCAGCACGGCATTGTCGAGCATGGCGTCGGCCAGCAGCCGTTTGAGCCGGCCGTTCTCCTCCTCGAGCACCTTCAGCTTGCGCGCCTGCGACACGTCCATGCCGCCGTACTTGGCCTTCCACGCGTACAGCGTCGCGCTGCTGATCCCGTGTTTGCGGCACACGTCGGCGGTCTTCATCCCGCCCTCCTGCTCGCGCAGCACCGCGATGATCTGCTCCTCGCTGAACCTCGTCTTCTTCACGTCCGTCTCCCTCTCGAAGGCGGACTCTAGCTCAGACTGGCGGAGTTTCTGGGGAGCACGTCAACCTCGGCCGGCTACGAATGAACCTGGCCAATGCGGTACGTGAGCATCTGCCTACACAGCAGGGCTGGAACAAGGAGGCCCGAGGCTATTTCGCCGACCGGATGCCGACTTACGAGCGGATCATGGAAGAGGATCGCGAGCTTCGACTGCGCTACTCCGACCACATACGGCGTTGGAGCAGCAACGCGATCGCTTCGGACGTCCCGACCTATGCTGCGGACGTCGCAGCGCTGGTCGACCGCCTCGACCGGTACCTGCGCTCGCTCGAGCACGAGCTATACAAGCCGATGTTCGAGGCAGGGATCGAGGCGTGATTGGTGGTCAGTTGCCCCGGTAGGTGGAGTAGCCGTAGGGGCTGACCACGACGGGGACATGGTAGTGCGCGGCAGGATCGATGACGCGGAACACGAGCTCGATCTTGGGGAAGAATGGCGCCGCTTTCCGTGCGGGTAGCCCGACATGTCGAACTGCAGCTTGTAGATGCCCGGCGCGAACCGCGACGGCTACCCACCCGACGCCGATCTCTCGGTCGAAATCGGGCAAACCTGTAGTCCTGCATGACGATCTGGCATCTTGCATCACCGCGAGCAGCTATCGAAACCGGCCTCGATCACCTATCGTTCCTCAAGGCAGGGTCGTTGGTCCTGCGAAACCGATGGTGGGGGTGCCGTTGCGACCTGTGTCAGCTGCGATCTGTGTTCCGGTCCGCAACGAGGAGACTGCGTTACCGAAGTT
>NZ_JAVDUC010000054.1:0-5116 GCF_031456125.1 Sphingomonas sp. BE138 | reverse complement strand
TTCTTTGCAGTCGCAGTTTATGTCGAGCGTGGCGGCGGGAGGCGCAGGTTTCCTTCGGTTTTCCATGAATTCACTCCAGATAATTACAGTTCCTTCGACCTCAACAAGTCGAAGGAACCAACATGCGATCAAGATCATCATTGCCGTTTCGAGCGGCCCCGCTCCGGGTCGAAGACCCGCCCAGTCACGGCACCCTTCTCACCACATTCCTCTCCTCTCTGTCGCTCGACGAGAAGTCAGGCTGTGCGGTTCTGTATGGCGCGGCGGTCCGCCATTTCCTGCATTGGCTGGGCCTGCATAGGATCTCCATCCGCACGATTGACGATCGGGCTGTCCGGCGGTTCGAGAAGCATCGGTGCCGGTGTCACCGGTATTCGGCGCAGCAGCCAGTATATAAGGCGGACATTGCAGCGCGAGTCAGACGCTTCGTCCGCTTCCTGGAAGATCAAGGCTACGTCGAAGTCGACGACGGGATCGACGATCTGCCACGGCACCTCGCCGACTATTCCGATGCGATCGATCGCCTGCAACTTGCCGAGGGACCGGCACAGGCCTATCGGTCCGAGGCCGAGCATTTCGTGGCCTGGCTTCGCATGGCGCGGCGCCAATGGATCGATATCGATGACACGATCATCGACCACTATGCAGCGCACGATTGCCGATGCCCGGTCTGGCGCAAGCGGGGCAAGCTGGTCGCAACGGGCACCAAGCGGCGGCGGCGATGCGCACGGCACTTCGTCGAGTTCCTGCGAGGCCGGGGCGCCATCCCATCGGTTGAACCGGTGGCGGACGATGACCCGCACATGTCGGCTTACTTGGCATGGCTCAAGCAACACCGCGGCGCCACGGACGAGACGATCCGGCGCTACCGGACCGATATCAGACGGCTCATGCCAATGCTGGGCGAGCCTTCGCAATGGGATGCCGCCGGACTCAGGAGCGCATTCCAACGACGAAGCAAGGAGACGCCGGGGTCGGCATCGCTGCTCGTCACGATAATGAGGAGCTACATCCGGTTTCTGGTCGTGCGTGGCGAGTGCCGGCCGGCATTGTTGCATGCAGTTCCATCAGTACAGCGCTACCGCCTTTCGACGCTGCCGCGCCACGTCGACCCGGCAACGATCGAGAGGATCATTGCGGCCTGTCCGACAGATCGTCCGGTGGAAGTCCGGGACAAGGCCATCATTCTCCTGCTCGCCAGGCTCGGCCTGCGGGCTGCCGATATTCAGAACATGCGTCTCGACGACATCGACTGGCGATCCGGCCACCTGACGGTCAAGGGCAAGACGCGTCGCCCGGACCGCCTGCCATTGCCGCAGGATGTTGGCGACGCGATCCTGGCATATCTTGCGGCAGCCCGCCCGAAGGCCGCCGAAGAGCATCTGTTCCTGCGTGCACAAGCACCGTTCCGGCCATTCCGCTCGTCCGCTGAGATCGCGGGCATCGTCGCTCGTACGCGCGACCGCGGTGGGATCGAAGGAGTGCCGACCGGGTCGCACATATTCCGGCATTCGCTTGCCACCAACCTGCTGCGCGCGGGCGCAGGCCTGGAGTCCGTCGGGACCATCCTGCGTCACAGCTCGCCCGAGACCACTGCCATCTACGCCAAGGTCGATCTGCCGATGCTCATGAAGATCGCGCAGCCCTGGCCGGGAGAACAGTCATGCTGAACATCCACATTTCCAGATACGTGGCGCTGCATCGCAGCCTCGGGCTGAAGTTCTCTGAACAGGAACGCATGCTGCGCCTGTACGCCGCCTACGCCGGAGGATTCGGCGACCGGCACATCCAAGTCCAGCGGATCTACGACTGGTGCCACACGGCGAGTTCGCAGAATGTGGCCCGCCGGAGGTTTGATACCGTTCGCAACTTCAGCCGCTTTATCCAAGCCGATGATCCAGTTTACGAGGTGCCGCCTGCCGGTGTCTTCGGTCGGGGCAAGCGGCCACGCCCGACACCGACCATCATCGAACCGGAACAGGTCCGGGCGATCATGACCGCGGCGTTGGACGTTGCGTCCCAAGACACGATCAGCCCATACACGTACCATTATTTGTTCGGCTTGCTGGCGGCGACAGGTCTCCGGATTTCTGAGGCCCTCGCATTACAATGCAACGATCTGGTCGAGGATGGCTTGATCGTCCGCAACGGCAAGTTCGGCAAGCAGCGGCTGATTGCCTTGCAGCCATCGACCCGTCAGGCGCTCGAAGCATATCTCGCCACCCGGGCAAGGCTCGGCGCCACGGGCAATGACCTGTTCGTGACCATCCGCGGAAGAGCCCCCCATAAAGTGCGCGCGCACATCGTGTTCGTCAGGCTGGCCCGACTGCTCGGATATCGCGGACCTACTGGAACAGCGGGCATGCGGCTCCACGATCTGCGGCACACCTTCGCTGTCCGCTCGCTGGAGTCATGCCCGCCGGAAAGGGAAGCCATCGCACACCACATGGCCGGACTCAGCGTCTATCTGGGGCACGCGTCGGTCGCCAACACTTATTGGTATCTCGAGGCCACTCCGGTGCTGCTGCGCGATATCGCTGCCGCCAGCGAGCAACTTTACCGAGGAGAAGCGGCATGACGGCTCTCGCTCCGCATCTCTCGACCTACCTGCGTGAACATCTGCCACGCGAACGTGCTGTTAGTCCGCACACGGTGAAGACCTACGCCAACTGCTTCGTCCTCCTGGTCGAGTTCGCTGCCGATCGGCTGAAGCGTCGGCCGACCGATCTCGAGATCGAGGATCTCGGCACCGACATGATAATGGCCTTCCTTGACCATGTCGAGAACGGTCGCGGCAGCTGTGTTCGGACTCGCAATGGCAGGCTCGCCGCGATCCGGTCCTTCTTCCGCTACATCGAGTATCGTATTCCGGCCTGCCTAGATCAGGCCCTTCGCGTCAGATCGATCCCTACCAAGAAGACCGACAAGGTGCTGATCGACTACCTCGACCGGGCAGAGATCAAGGCTTTGCTCGACGCCCCAGATCCCCGGACACGCCTTGGCACCCGCGATCGTGCAATGCTGCATCTGGCCTATGCTGGCGGGCTGAGGGTGTCGGAACTCGTAACGCTACAACTGCGCGATTTCCCGGACCGCTCCCTGTCCACCGTGCACATCATGGGCAAGGGTCGGCGTGAACGGGTCCTCCCGCTCTGGAAGGAGACTCAGTTCGCATTGCGCGCGTGGCTTGCGATCCGCCCCGATGCGCAAGCTGCCGAGATATTCCTCAATGCCAGCGGGCAACCCATGACCCGCGACGGATTTGCGTTCCGTTTGGCGGAGCACGTCAAGGCCGCGGCAGAGAAGCAGCCGTCGATCCTTGGAAAGCGCGTAACACCGCACGTGCTGCGCCATTCCTGCGCAATGCACACGCTCGCGGCGACCGGGGACATTCGCAAGGTCGCATTATGGCTCGGGCACGCCAGCATCCAGAGCACCGAGACCTATTTGCGCGCCGATCCCGAGGAAAAGCTGCAAATTCTCGCGGCGCACGGCGCCCCTGCCATCAGGCCCGGGCGCTTCAAGCCGCAAAGCGACGATCTACTATCAATGCTTCAGGAAATACGTGCAGGAGGTCATGTCAAAATTTGACACAGGTCCGCATCGCAGTCCGAAGCGCCAGTGGCGCTCCCGCCAACAAAGCTTCGCCTTCGAGGCGGCCGTTGATGCGTAGCATAACCGAACCGTTTTGACGGAGAAGCATCGGAATGAGTTGGGAACCAGTGAGGTTGGCCTGCCAAAACGTGCTCTGAGCGTTCGCGCGGCCGGTCGGAATGTCAATTAATCGACCAGCAAAATTCCATGTAACCGTAACGCGCTGCACCGTCGCGGGCTTGTTAAGGAGCATGGCCATCATGGGGCGGTTGCCTTCACAAAACAGGCTAAACGACTTGATGTTTGGCGAAGCAGCTACATCGACATAGGCCATTGGGGCGCGACCTTGGACCGGCACGACCTCCCAAGCAGTCCCAGGCAGCGGCACTGCGTCCTCAGGTGGGCTGTCCATAAGCAGGCGAGCAATGTCCTGGGGCACGGGCAAGCGGCCTCCTTGAGGCGCATAGACCGTCAACTTTCCCTTCTCCCAAAGGCCAATTTGAACGGCACGGCGATTTGCATCAAGCAGAACATAGGCTTGCTCTACACCGCCTTGATGCGGCGCATTTCCCGTAACCCAATAGAGAGACCCTTGTCGTTGGAGACCGGATATCGCCGAAAGATTGCTGGCCAGCAGGTCCATTTTGCGGCCCAAACGCGAACGTATCGCGTCAGCTATCGGACCACTTGTCAAAAGATCTATTCCGTTGGGATCGGAATCACTTTGGAATTTCCCTATGGAACTGGCAAGATTGGTCCAGGCTAGCAGCGTCGGTTTTCCCAAAACTGGCCTTGCTTGCAGCGGTGCTTTTGAAGCAGCAGATGCTGGCCCAGACCCCTTGCATAAGAGCAGTGGGGATTGCGACACGAGCGTTGACTTGAACGGATCCAGGCGCTGTCCAGGCGCGACGTCTGCTTCAAGGCGGACTACCCCTCGCTTTTCGTCGTCATTGACCGTCAAGATCACGCGTCCGAAATCGTTGGCATTGACAGGAAAAGGAAAAAAGACCGCGCTAATGCCTTCATAGGTCGGGCCAAGAAACGAAGCCGCGTACTCAAACCGGGTGCTTTTTACAGTCTGACCAGACGCTTTGAAAGTAAAACCGGTTTCGTTGATCTCAAGGCTCGCCCCTCGAGAGCAATCGCCACGCGGCGCATACGAGCCATAGCTTCCTTCGAGATCCATGCCCTTCAATGACGTCAATGTCACTGCGCCCGCGACGCCGGGCAAGCCCAGAAAAATCCCTGCGAGAAAAACGGTAATGGAGCGCTTGGGCAGTTTGCTCGGCATGGCAGATCTCCATGGCGGACAGCCTTGCATCGGGACCTCGATTGAAAGCGACGAACGACTGCCTCCGGGATTCTCTACAACCTGCACCATTCCAGCGGTGCCGACAATCCTAACGGCCCCAGCATTCAACCTTTTCAGGCAATTATCTGGAGTGAAATCATGGAAAACCGAAGAAAACCTGCGCCTCCCGCCGCCACGCTCGACATAAACTGCGACTGCAAAGAATACGTG
>NZ_JAVDUC010000053.1:2500-5676 GCF_031456125.1 Sphingomonas sp. BE138 | reverse complement strand
TGGTTGCGGGGACAGGATTTGAACCTGTGACCTTCAGGTTATGAGCCTGACGAGCTACCGGGCTGCTCCACCCCGCGCCGAGGTGTGTGTGTGAATGGGTTCTTGGGATGTGCGAAGCTTCAATGCCTGGCGGCGACCTACTCTTCCATCGCTTGAGCGATAGTACCATTGGCGCAGAGGGGTTTCACGGCCGAGTTCGGGATGGGATCGGGTGGTTCACCGACGCTATGGCCACCAGGCAATGGAGCCTGCACATGGGGTCCTGCCCGGATGGTGGCCGGGCGGGACGGGTTCAAATCGATGCACGATGTACTGGCTGCGAGTGATCACCTCACATCCAACGTTGTTGTTGGGGGTGTGTGCTCTCAAGCGCGAATAGGACGATTAGTATCGGTTAGCTTCACGCGTTACCGCGCTTCCACATCCGATCTATCAAGGTCGTGGTCTTCGACCGTCCTGAGAAATCTTATCTCGAGGGAGGCTTCCCGCTTAGATGCTTTCAGCGGTTATCCCGTCCGTACATAGCTACCCTGCTGCGCCGTTGGCACGACGACAGGTACACCAGAGGTACGTTCAACCCGGTCCTCTCGTACTAGGGTCAACTCCTCTCAAATTTCGACGCCCACGGCAGATAGGGACCAAACTGTCTCGCGACGTTCTGAACCCAGCTCACGTACCACTTTAATTGGCGAACAGCCAAACCCTTGGGACCTGCTCCAGCCCCAGGATGTGATGAGCCGACATCGAGGTGCCAAACAACCCCGTCGATATGAGCTCTTGGGGGTTATCAGCCTGTTATCCCCGGCGTACCTTTTATCCGTTGAGCGATGGCCCTTCCACGAGGGACCACCGGATCACTATGACCGACTTTCGTCTCTGCTCGACTTGTCAGTCTCGCAGTCAGGCGGGCTTATGCCATTGCACTCTAACAGCCGGTTTCCAACCGGCCTGAGCCCACCTTCGCGCGCCTCCGTTACTCTTTAGGAGGCGACCGCCCCAGTCAAACTACCCGCCACAGAGGGTCCCTGTACCGGTTTCACGGTACGAGGTTAGACAATAGACAACAACAGGGTGGTATTTCACCTGTGGCTCCACACCGGCTGGCGCCAATGCTTCAAAGCCTCCCACCTATGCTACACAGTTCTTGTCCACTGCCACTCTGAAGCTGCAGTAAAGGTGCACGGGGTCTTTCCGTCTAACCGCGGGTACTCCGCATCTTCACGGAGAATTCAATTTCGCTGAGCATGTCCTGGAGACAGTGGGGAAGTCGTTACGCCATTCGTGCAGGTCGGAACTTACCCGACAAGGAATTTCGCTACCTTAGGACCGTTATAGTTACGGCCGCCGTTTACCTGGGCTTCATTTCAGAGCTTGCACCCCTCCACTTAACCTTCAGGCACCGGGCAGGCGTCAGGCCCTATACGTCGTCTTGAAGCCGACTTAGCAGAGCCCTGTGTTTTTGCTAAACAGTCGCTACCCCCTGGCCTGTGCCCCCCATGAGTGCTTGCGCATACATGGGGCCTCCTTCTTCCGAAGGTACGGAGGCAATTTGCCGAGTTCCTTCAGGACACTTCTCTCAAGCGCCTTGGTATACTCTACCAGACCACCTGTGTCGGTTTCGGGTACGGTCTATACGGTGGGGCTATTTCCCGGGACAGCTTCGAAGCCAGCTCAATCCGTTAAGAGCTGACAACACACGCCATCCGTCACACACCACCAGGCTGCGGAATATTAACCGCATTCCCATCGACTACCCCCTTCGGGCTCGTCTTAGGGGCCGGCTCACCCTGCGCGGATTAGCCTTGCGCAGGAACCCTTGGTCTTTCGGCGAGAGGGCATCTCACCCTCTTTATCGCTACTCATGTCTGCATTCGCACTTCCGATACCTCCACGACCCATTACCAGATCGCTTCGCAGGCTTACGGAACGCTCCGCTACCGCGTGGATAAATCCACACCCTAAGCTTCGGTGCACGTCTTGAGCCCCGTTACATCTTCGCCGCAGGAACCCTTAGCTAGACCAGTGAGCTGTTACGCTTTCTTTAAAGGATGGCTGCTTCTAAGCCAACCTCCTGGTTGTTTTGGGATTCCCACATGCTTTCCCACTTAGACGTGACTTGGGGACCTTAGCTGTAGGTCAGGGCTGTTTCCCTTTTGACGACGGACCTTAGCACCCGCCGTCTGTCTCCCGAGTAGTACTCGCAGGTATTCGGAGTTTGGTTAGAGTTGGTAGATCTCGCGACCCCCGCATCCATCCAGTGCTCTACCCCCTACGGTATTCGCTCGAGGCACTACCTCAATAGTTTTCGCGGAGAACCAGCTATTTCCCGGCTTGATTGGCCTTTCACCCCTAAACACAACTCATCCGGTAACTTTTCAACGTTAATCGGTTCGGACCTCCAGTGTGTGTTACCACACCTTCATCCTGGTCATGCCTAGATCGCCGGGTTTCGGGTCTAATACTTCAAACTAAAACGCCCTATTCAGACTCGCTTTCGCTGCGCCTACACCTATCGGCTTAAGCTCGCTTGAAACATTAAGTCACAGACCCATTATGCAAGAGGTACGCTGTCAGGCCTCAAGGACCCTCCAACTGCTTGTAGGCAATCCGTTTCAGGTACTGTTTCACTCCCCTCATCGGGGTGCTTTTCACCTTTCCCTCACGGTACTAGTTCGCTATCGGTCGCATACGAGTATTTAGGCTTGGAGGGTGGTCCCCCCATGTTCAGACAGGATTACACGTGTCCCGCCCTACTCGAGTCCATCCACATCACTTTCGCATACGGGGCTGTCACCCGCTACGGCCGATCTTTCCAGATCGTTCTGCTAGTTGAATGAATGGCACTGGCCTGGTCCGCGTTCGCTCGCCACTACTAACGGAATCTCGGTTGATGTCTTTTCCTCCAGGTACTGAGATGTTTCAGTTCCCCGGGTTCGCTTCTCGAAACCTATGTATTCAGTAACGAGATACCATGTTCCCAATTACCCTAGCCGAGCCGCCCGGCGGCACGCTTCACGCGTGTCGTCGTTCGGATCATCTGGGATAATCAGGATAGGTGGGTTTCCCCATTCGGAAATCTGCGGGTCAAAGGTTGCTCACACCTCACCGCAGCTTATCGCAGCGTGCCACGTCCTTCATCGCCTGTATGCGCCAAGGCATCCACGAATTGCCCTTAC
>NZ_JAVDUC010000052.1:0-6029 GCF_031456125.1 Sphingomonas sp. BE138 | reverse complement strand
AGGCAATTATCTGGAGTGAAATCATGGAAAACCGAAGAAAACCTGCGCCTCCCGCCGCCACGCTCGACATAAACTGCGACTGCAAAGAATACGTGTAATGTTGAGCTCAACATTACACATACTCGCGCGGCGAGAGGTCGATGTCGAGGTCGGCGCGTTCGTCGGGTGAGAGCTCTCCCAGGCGCCTGTTGAGGATCGCCTCGGCGGTGCTGACCAGCTGGAGCACGACCGACTGACCGGCGTCGAGGTGCTGGCGTACCGCGGCGAGCACGGTCGGCAGCTTGCACGACAGGAGCAGCGACCCGAAGAAGCGTTGCTTGCAGCTCTCAAACCGTGAGCGCGCCGCAGCCTTGGCGCCAGCGTTTTTGGTGCCCCCGTCCAACGCGTCGACGACGCCGGTGAGTTCGAGCGCCTTTTCCATGTTGCGATGGATGATCCCCCAGGCATCGGCGTAGCTGTCGTAGACCGCGATCTGATCAGGCGTCAGCTCGTGGCGCAGGATGTCATACTCGACGCCGGCGAAGCTCAAGGCGCGCGCGGTGTAGAGCCCGGTTGCCTTGAGGTCGCGGGCGACCAGCTCCATGGCGGCGATGCCGCCCTGGCGGATCTGCGAGATGAACGCCTCGCGGTCGGCGAAGGCGGTTTCCGGCCCCCACAGGCCGAGCCGGACCGCGTAGGCGAGATTGTTGACCTCGGACGCGCCGGTCGCGGAGGCGTAGAGGACGCGGGCATCGGGCAGGCGGTTCTGGAGCAGCACGCCCGCGATGCCCTGCTGCGATCCGGATTTGGTGCCCATGGCCCCCTCCCCGCCCGCGACACCGCCCATCTCGTGCGCCTCGTCGAAGGCGATGACGCCCTCGAAGTCGTCGCCGGCCCAGGCGATGATCTGCTCGAGCCGGGTGGCGTCGCCGCGCCCCGAGCGCAGCGTCGGGTAGGTCACGAACAGCACGCCCTCGGCCATCGAGATCGGTTCATCGATCTTCCAGCGCGAAAGCGGCTGCACGTCGGCTGCCATGCCGCCGAGCGCCGACCAGTCGCGGATGGCATCGGCGTGCAAAGCCTCGTTCTTGGAGATCCAGATCGCCTTGCGGCGACCGCTCAGCCAGTTGTCGAGGATAACGGCTGCGACCTGCCTGCCCTTGCCCGCGCCGGTGCCGTCACCGAGAAAGAAGCCCTTGCGATAGGGCCGGCCAGTGGCATCGATGACGAGACCGACACCTTCCTTGTCGGGAGAGAAGGTGCCGGGGGTGAACTGCGTCCAGGCATGGCCGGCATAGACGACGGTTTCGAGCTGCGAGGAGGAGAGCATCCGCTCCGACACGGTGCGCTCGGGGAGGTTCGGGATGTGGGCGGGGATGGGTGCCGGGATCGAGCCCATCGCCACGGACTCGACCAGCGCCGTCGGATGCTCGCCGGCGGTGTCGAAGACGATGCGGCTCGGGCGGTACGGCAGGTAGACCCCGACCTGCTCTGCGAGCGGCGCGGGTGTCCCGAGCGCCTGGTAGCTGACAGGTAGCACTTCGTTACGCACGGGCGCGCGGAAGATGCGCGGACTGGCGGCAGGGCGCGATTTGACGCTGCGCAGGAGCGAGAGGCCCCCTCCCCGCTTTGCCGGTGCCGGGTCCGCGGTTTCCTCGACGAGACCGGCCCTGGCGGGGATTACCAGCGCGTCGAGGAGTTCGGCGACGTTACGGCGCTGGACGGTGACCGTCGTGGTATCGCCCACCGCCTTGTCGATGACGTAGAGCCGGACGGCGACACCGGTGCCGTGCTTGCCATAGCCGTGGGTGAGCCGGATCGAGGTGCGCAGCGAGTAGCCGGCAAGCGTCGCGGACCAGATCTCGCCCATACGCGCGGAGTTGGTGAACCAGTCCGGCATGATCGCGACCACGCGCCCGCCCGGGCGCAGGCGCCGGAGGGCGGCGCGCAGATGGCGTACCGCGGCAAGCGCATCGGCGCCGCGGCCGACCGAGCGCGAGAACGGTGGGTTCATGAGGATGAGGCTCGGGCGAGGCGCCGTAGCCATGGTGCTGACGATGGCGGCGCCGTCATGGCCGGTGATGCTCGCGGCCCTGAAGGTCGCGGCGAGGCGGGCACGACGTGCCGGGTCGATCTCGTTGAGGTGAAGCGCGGCGACGGCAGGAAGCTGCGCGACGAGCAGGCCGTTACCGGCGCTGGGCTCGAGCACGATGTCGTCCGGCGTGGCCGCGGCAAGCAGGACGGCGACCGCCGCGATATCGATCGGCGTCGAGAATTGCTGCCAGTCGACCTGATCCTCGCTGCGGACGGTCTGGGTCGGCAGGCGGGCGAGCAGCGCGAGCGCGGCGTGAACGTCACTGGCCGCTTCGAGAACCGGGGGCTGTCCCGCCAGGTGGAGGGCCATGGCATGTTCGAGCATCTCGAAGCTGTCGCGCTGGGTCCAGCGGCCATCGGCGTCCGATCCGCCGAGGGCTGCGACCATCGCGGTGTTGAGATCCTTACGGGTCACGTTGCCGTCACCGGCGAGGATGGGCAGGATCGAGCGGGCAGCGATCGTGGATGCGCCGTCCAGGGCGGACGGAAGCGCGAACAGGTCGGTCATGGGGCTGGTCTCCGGGTCCGGCTGCCTGATGCAGCTCGTGTACCTGCTCCCCCTCCCCTTCAGGCTCCGGGTTTCAGCATGTCGGCCCAGTCGCCGAAGCGCGACGGAGGCGGCATGCGGCGCAGCGTCAGTCCGCGGGGCCGATAGACCCCCCACGCCTTGCGCGCTGCGCGCCGGCCTTCGGGATCGTTGTCCTCGGCGAAGATCAGCGTGGTGACGCCCGGCGGGATGAAGACGCGATCGAGGCGGGCCGCGCCAAGCACTGCCCAGCACGGTATGTCGTTGATCCGCGTAAAGGCGGCCGAGGTCTCGAACCCCTCCCCCAGCGCCAGCGTGTCGCCTGCCCGGCCGCCCTGCCAGGTCGCGCCGGCCGGCGTGCCGATCATGACCTTGGCGAGATAGCCGCCGTTCGCCCTGTCGAGGAAGATGCGCTGCACGGCGCGGAGCGTGCGGCCTTCGCGCGCGGCGACCAGCAGCGCGGGCAGGAAGCGGGTGAGCGGTTTCGGACCCCAGGGGCAGCGGGGATGGTAGCGAAGGTCGGGAAGGTCTGAAGAAAGGCCACGACTGCGAAGGTACGCCTCCGCGATCGTGCCCTCAACCGGCAGCGCCTCGTCCCACAGCCGCTCGACGTTCGCCTGCCGGAGCGGTCGCGACGGCGCGGGTGGGTCGTAGTGCGCGCCGGGACGCAATCGGCCGATCTCGCGCAGCACATCGCCAGGGTCGCAGCCGGCGAAGCAGTGGACCAGAATACCATCATGGCCCTGGCGGATCGACAGGCTGGGTTCCCTGTCGGCATGAGCGGGGCAGCGGCAGGTCGCGACATAGCCACGCCATGTGCCGCCAAGTGTGCCGACGATATCGACTACCGTCTGCGTGGGTCTGAGAGCGATAAGGGGCATCGTCCCTCTCCTTTCATGCTCTCAACACCCCCTCCTCCTTCAATTAACTCGGGAACCATCGGTTACCTATCGGTCAGGTAGCCGCTAGCTATCGATGGGTGAGGTTAAATGATAGCTATCGGCTAGCTAGCTGATAGGTTATTTCTACCTACCTGCTATTTCTTTCTCGTATGCGAGTAGAGCAAGTTCTAGCACTTCGGTAAGCATCATTCCTTGCGCTTGAGCAATCTGCCGGATCCGGTGATCCCACTCCGGGGTCACCCGCGTCGCAAACTGTTGCGTGCGATTTGTTCGACGGGCTGACCGTGCGTCATATTTGGTCGAAACAGCAGTGGCATCGGCGGTGACGGGACGGGCAGGAGCTACCTCCGGAGCGGATAGGTTACCGCTTGCCTCATCTGTGGACGGGGGTATGCCTAGGCGACTACGCTTCAGCTTAGAAACATCTGCCATGTTATGCGGTTGCCTTGTCGATAAGGGACTGGATCAGTTTGTCGGCTTTGACATTGAGACCTGCAAAGCGCGTCTCGGTCACCGAACTTCCGCCGTTCTGTGCAAGCCGGTATGCAGGGCGTTCCAGTAGGGACCCGTCAAGGACGGTGTACCCCGCGTCGTGAAGGAAGTCTCGAGCATCGCTTTCTTCAGCGGCAGTACCGATCCGGTTCAGGGCGAACGCAAGGCGCTCGTTCGGAATGCCAGCTTTGACCAAGGCATGAAACTCCCTAACCCCGGGGCGGAGATCGTCGAGAGAAGCCCCTGTAGGTTGCACGACAAGGTTAGCGGCTCTTGCGATTTCAAGAGTGGCTTGGCTTGTTCGCGCAGGTCCGTCGATGATGAGGAGATCGAATCGCTCACTCGCGGCGAGAGCCTGACCGGCAGTCCCGAAGGCCTCAACGGATACCCGTGGTTCGATTTGCGCAGCTAGACGTGCGCGGTGCCAATCAACCGAGGTCCCTTGTTGGGTGTCCAGATCAGCGATCTTAACACTCAGTCCGCCTGCCGCGACCTCTCTAGCCAAAGCTCGTGACAGGGTACTTTTCCCCACTCCACCTTTTTGTGACACGAAGGCGACGACGGCTGTCATGAAAGGCTCCGTTGAAGGCTGACAAGCTGGTAGCTTGCCGCAGTCTGGCCGCTAGATAGCAGCCATCTAACAATCTATCAAGACGATAGGTTTCAGCTAGGTCGCTGCTAGGTTGCCGCTAGCTATACGCTTTGGTTTCCCTTTGGGCCGATAGGGTAATTTTTTTCCACCTTTTCACGAACGGCAAGACTGGCAATTTCGTCGCGAAAGGGCTCGACGATGTTGAAGGAAGTAACAGCCATAACCCTGCTTGTCGCAAGCCATGCGGTCCTTGCGGCGGATAGGCGTGCAGAGCTGGTGCCGTTTCGCGACGCAGGCGACGGCGTCGTCATCGACGTCGGCAAGCCACGGGTGGTCGCCGCGGTGCCGGCTGAGACCAGCGAGGCGCTTCCGATCGAAGCGCTTGCGGCAGATTTCCACAACATCGCTTTGCCACAGTACGTCGATGCGACAGCGCCCGTCAGCCGGTCGGCTATCCCGGTGCCGTTGTGGATGCAGACGGGGAGGGCGCTTCCTGGTGGATTGTCACCGGCGCTCGCACCGCTCACCTCCTATCTCTACAGTTCGTCGGCTTGTGCGCTTACGACTTACCGCCCGAGGGGTGATCTGCCGACGTGGCTGGAAGCGCGCCGTGCCCAATATTTCCCGCTGATCTCCGCCGTCGCATGCGAGGCCGGTGTTCCGACCGGGTTGCTGGACGCGCTGGTTGCGCAAGAGAGCCAGTATAATCCCGGCATCGTTTCGCCCAAGGGGGCTGTGGGTTTGACCCAGCTGATGCCTGGAACCGCTCGGGGACTTGGTGTCCTGGATTCGCGGGATCCGATCGCCAATCTGAGGGGAGGGGCGCGTTACCTTCGGACGCATCTGGACGAGTTCAAGCGCGTCGATCTCGCGCTCGCCGCCTATAACGCGGGGCCGGGGCGTGTGCGGACCTTGCGTCGCATCCCGCAGATCCGAGAGACCATCGACTACGTCTCTGCGATCACGCGAGGCTGGAGCAGTGCGGCGTTCAGGACAGCCTCGATCCAGACAGTGGACACGCCCAAACCCGTAGTAGCGGGCAGGGGGGTCGAGCTGCTGGCCTATACGTCGACGAGTGTCCCGAACCCAAGGTGGTGAGCGTAGTAGAGCGCGATCCCCAGGATCGCCGGCGCGCCGAGCAGATAGTTGAGCTGCCAGCGAACCCACATGCGCGGCATGACCAGGACCTTGTCCATGGCTGAAGCGGTCGGCAGCCGGCTCGTTCCCGATCGGTAGTCGTGCACCGTCTTGATGACGGCAAACACCGCGCACATCGCCACCATGACGCCGACCGCGGCGTAGAGCGAGAGCCAGGCCTGTAGTGTCGCTTGCGGCATGTTGAATACCTAGGGGGCACCTCAAGGTTTGTCATATGGACAGCGGCAGTCGGAACAAATGGTCAACAAAGGCCTGAGCGTTGCCGCAAAGTATATTAAGTTTCGTG
>NZ_JAVDUC010000051.1:0-6275 GCF_031456125.1 Sphingomonas sp. BE138 | reverse complement strand
CCGCTGGGACGAGCTGATGCCGTGGAACTGGGTGCCCCAGACAGATCAGCCAACAGCCCAAGCCGCATAAACTGCGGTCCTCACGCCACGCTTACGCAGGTCCGCGCGGACCTCGGCGGCATCGGCCACAGCAAGTTTTACGAGCTGGTCGCGACCAAGAAGCTGGAGCTCGTGAAGCTCGGCGGAAAGTCGCTCGTTACCGGTCGCAGCATCAAAGCGCTCAAGTCCGAGCTGCTCGCCCAGCTCGCCGCGTGATCGATGAGCGCAGCATCAGCACTGGCGCGCTCGCCAGATAAGCGAAGGGGCCGCCCTGCCAGGCAGCCCCAGAATTCGCATCGCATCAGCACGGTCACGAATAGCCTTGAAGCGCTGCGAACGCAATTCCTGCGCGACAACTATTCGGTGAGCTCTCGCGTCGCCGCCCTCGTCGCCACGCTCGCTTGGGGGGAGGTGCACAATGTCTAAGAAGCACACCATCCCCCGCATGCTCCGGAGTCTTCAGGGGTATGAGAAGGAAATGCCGGCTGCTTGGCCCACCTCGTCACATTGGGAGGACGCCGTCGAGCAAATCGCGAAGATCATGTCCCGCGAGCGTTTTGAGCGCTGCGAGTACGTGATGATGCTGAACCTCGGCGCCTTCGCCGTTCGGCAGTACAATGCCGAGCGCGCAGCTGAGGGTCGACGTGCGGAAGGCGAAAAGCGCCCGTACGTCTGGATCTACGACTCGCCGTCAGAAGGTTGGGATGTCGAGGTCCCCGGCGGAGACAGCCACGTTATCGACCGCTGGTTCGCCATAAGGAGCGACGCCCGCCTCTATGCTGAAGGCCTGTCCGCCGCCACCGGCTGGGTTATCGAGGACGACAGCACCGATCGGGATGAGGCCGCAGAATACGCGGCAGATCAGGCAGCGACGCTCGCCGATGAACTACTGCGCCAGCTTCGCGGCAAGGCAGGTGAGGCGTGACTGGCTTCATCAATCCGCGTGATGCCGCTCTGGCCCTCTTGTCGGGCGGTCACAGCTTGACCCGCCGGGCGGGCAGCTTCCTCGGCCAGTGTGTCGTCGACGCCACCCCCCTTTCCATCGCGCAAGCGGCCTGGCTCAGCACGCTGCTCGAACGTGCCGGTCTGCCGCCGATGCAGGAGGATGTCGACAATGGCTGACGCCTTCAACACCGCTGGCAACCATCGCGGCGTGGATACCAGCATCGCCGCCGCCGAACTGGCGGCACTCACGAGCAACCACCTGCGCTACGTCGTCCACAAGACGCTGTGCGAACAAGGCGACCACACGGTCGACGAGGTGTGCGCCATCGCCGGCTATCCCCGCTACTCGCTTCAGCCCCGTTTCACGGAACTGCGCAAGAAGGGGCTGATCTGCGACTCGGGACTGCGTCGTCGCAACGTCTCAGGCGCTAACGCGATCGTCTGGCGCGCGGTGCTGCGCGACCGAAAGGCGGTGGCGGCATGACTGGCTCCGACATGGACGAGCTCTACGCCGCCGCCGTCGCAAACGTGCGTCAGCCGCACCTCGACCGCATGCGGGAGGTTGGCGTCTCGCCGGCTACGATCGCCCGCATCGGTTCGGCCTACCCGCCCTTCGGCGTCTTCGCTGGTGAGGTGGAGAAGTCGAGCCGCTTCTTGCCCGGACAGGGCCAGCCGCACGTCATCCAGCCGGTGGTGGACGGATGCGAGCTGATCGACCTCGTGGCCTGGCGCGTCGGTAACCCGGCTCGCTGGGGCTTGGTCAACGGGACGGGCTGGCTGCTGAACGCGGACACGTGCCTCGGCTCTCGCTGGGATGCCGAGCGGCTGACGCTCCACGCCACTCCGCTGGACTGGCTCCGAGCCGATGCGATCGGCGGCGTGGTGCTCGACTGGGATGCGCCAGACCTGCTGACGCTTCGCGGCTTCGACCGCATCGACTGCGGCAACGACATGCTCGCCGGTACTTTGCGGCGCGCACTCACGAAGCCGGCGCGTTTGCCGACGATCAGGGTGACGGAGGCGCGTCATGTCGCGTGACTACGCCACTGCCGTTCAGCCCCTCCCGCTTCCGGTGTCTGAACGAATCATCAGCGCCACCCCCTACGTGTGGCGCGTCCCGTCCAGTATTCCACCCCGGCAATGGGTTTACGGCCGGCAGCTTCTGCGCGGCACTGTCAGCGTCGTCGTCGCGCCGGGCGCTACCGGCAAAACCGCCTTGCTGACGGGAACGGCGCTTGCGCTCGTTACCGGCCGCCCTGTCCTCGGTGACGAGATTTGGGATGGTCCAAAGCGCGTCTGGGTGTGGAACTTGGAGGACAGCGGCGAAGAGCTGGCGCGAGGAATTCAAGCCGCCGCGATGCACTGGGGCATCGGGGCTGCGGACATTGGCGACCGCCTTTTCGTTGACAGCGGCCTTGATGGCGCGGAGCTTTCGATCGCGTCCACGACGCGCGACGGGTTGGTGATCCACGAGCCCGTGATCGAGGCGCTTGTGACAGAACTGATCCGTCGCCGGATTGATGTTCTGGTCGTCGACCCGTTCGTTTCAAGCCATAGTGTCAGCGAGAATGACAATGGCGCGATCGACACAGTCGCCAAGCTGTGGGCGAAGGTCGCGGTACGAGCAAACTGCGCGATCATCCTCGTCCATCACGCGCGAAAAATGGCTGGTGCGGAGGTAAGCTCAGAGTCCGCGCGCGGCGCTGTCTCACTGACCCAAGCGGCTCGCTCCTGCATCGTGCTCAACCGCATGTCAGTGGAGGAAGCGAAGGACTTCGGTGTCGAAGGCGACGAACGCCGCAGGTTCTTTCGCACTTATGATGACAAGAACAATCGCGCTCCCCCCGCCATTACATCGACTTGGTACAGGTTGGCCTCCGTAAGCCTCGGCAACGCACCAGGCGGGGGCGACAACATGCCGGTCGTTGTCCCTTGGTCGCCGCCGGACGTGTTCGAGCGCATCAGCGTTGACGACCTTGAAGCGGTGCAGGCCCGCGTAGCGTCACGCGAGTGGCGTTCTTCGGATCAGTCGCCCGAGTGGGTCGGTCATGCGCTTGCTGAGGTGCTCCAGCTCGACCCGAACAAGCCCACCGACCGCCGCCGTATCAAAACCGCGCTGTCGACGTGGATCAGGAATGGCGCACTCAAGGTCGAGCACCGGAGGGACGGCAGCAGGCAGACCCGACCGTTCGTCGTGGTCGGCGAACCGGTAGTGCGCGATGAGTAGCGTGCACCACCTTGAAACAGTGTGGTGGTGCGCGGTGGTGCAGTGGTGCGGATGGCACTGTCAGCGTGCACCGCACCACCACCTCCCCCCTTTAGGGGGGTGGTGTGGTGGTGCGGCAGCGCGAGGGGCGCAACACCACGCCTGGCAAGGCCGGCCGGTTGAAAGCTCTAATACTCACCTCACCCTGACCGCTTCCTCAGTCGCAACCGCTGTGTTGTGCCCGGGGCTTATTAACAATCCCAAACCGGTTGCGACCTCGAAGCGCTTGGCAAGCATTCACCATCAGGCACAGGTGCAATGCTATGGCAGCTGAACGCGCCAAGGCGGTGCCGAGCGATCCGGTCTTGATCGGCTTCGCGTTGGCCGACGCGCTAAACCGCGAGCGCGCGCTTACCGATTGGGAGAGTGGGCTGGTCGCAGCGCTAGTAGCACGAACCCTACATCCGCGCCCGCTTCGCCGCTGGTCGGCGGCACAGGATGAACAGCTCCGCGACCTCATCGGCAGCGGCCACACGGCGGCGGAGATCGGCGCTCGCATCGGTCGCAGCACTGACGCCGTCCACACCCGCATTAAGCGGCTCAAAAATCAAGGAGCGTAGAGATGGCTGAAAACGTAGAAAGCACGGTCGAGTTGAAGCCCGGTGAAACCGAGGACCAGCGGCTGGCTGAAATGATCATCAGCCCCAACACGAGGGCGGCGTTCCTCCATTACGGCCTATCACGGGTGCTGTTCGGACCGCGTGAGGGGAAGTCCGATCAGCGCGCCAGCTTCGACGGCATGGTGGCCGAACTGGAGAAGCAACAGGCTGCCGCCGGGTCGGGCGACATGCGCCGCGCTAGCGATTTGCTGATCACGCAAGCGCACGTCCTCGACGCATTGTTCGGCGACTTCATGCACCGGGCGCTCGATAATGCAGGCTCATACCCGGATGCGATGCAGCGATACATGGGAATGGCGCTGAAGGCGCAGGCTCAGAGTCGCGCATCGATCGAAGCTCTCGCCCGTATTCACCAGCCGCGCGAGCAGGTGGTGCGCCATGTTCACGTCAACGAAGGGGGGCAGGCCATTGTCGCCGACCAAGTCACTATCGGAGGACCGGGGGGCGGGGCCGCCTCAATCGCCGATCAATCCCATGCAGCCCGAGCCGGCGGTGTTGGCGAACGCACCGCGCTGCCTAGCCCGGACCCGCTCCGGGAAGGAATGCCAGTCCCCAGCGGTACGCGGAAAGCGACGGTGCAGAATGCACGGCGGGACAAACCCCGGCGCTCCGCGCGGCAACAGTAACGCACTGAAGCATGGCCTGAGGACGCAGGAGATCAAGAAGCTCAGGGCATTGATGGCTGACTTCGTGCCCTAACCTGCCACGTCAACGATTCGAAGAGCCATTGCCGTCATGGCGGTCGCCCAATGAGTTGAGCGCCTTACCTCTTGTATCGGAACCAGCTCAATAGCGAGCTGGTCCGTCAAATGGCTCTCGAATACGGCAAAAACAATGTAGTCTGGATCTTTGGTCCAGACACCTGCCACCCGCGCATGGGCAATGCGGTTTCTTGGAGCGATGCGCTTCTCGTACGCCTTCTTATGTTTGCGGATCGCCGCCGCAACATCGTTCGCTCCGCGTTCGAGCATGGCGTCCCGCATCTTGTTTAACTTGACCGTGCCCGAGTCCTTGCCGATCGTATCGGCAGCCTCCGAAAAGGACATGCCTGTCACCCGCGCCAGCAACATGCTAAGCGCCCCGTCGAGCGACCCCCAAGCCAAAACACAATTTAGCATCGCATCGCGAATGGCCTGCGGTATCTCTCGATCGACCTGCTCAGGCTTGAACGGCTCTTTCAATGTCATCAACGATCACCGGCGCACACGTTGAGGACGTCGCGCGCGAGAACGAGATCTCCGGTGTCGATCGCTGCCTTCGCGCTGCGGCGACACTGCTTTTGGTCGTATCCAGAGGCTGACTGCACCTCCAGCTGACGGCGCAGCAGCTCGTTGTGAAGCCGTAGCTGTTCAATCTTCTGGCTATTGCGCTGCTGCTCCTGATAGTTTGGGACAAGGTCCTGTGCGGTGCTCAAAGCCTGAGAGTAACCGTTTAGGGGAGCCGTGGTCGCCTCTGAGGTGCAGTCCACGGTGCGTCCATCTTGTCGAACACAGCGGGTACGCACCTGCGCATCTGCTGGCGTCGCAGCCAAGACGCTGATCACAAGCCCAGCCATCGCCAGTGCGGGCGGGATTTTGAGAGCATTACGCCCGCGCGTGCGAACGTCGGAGAACTGCCCAGAACTGCCCATGCTGCTTCTCCTTTTCGCTGCGGCAATACTGTGACCACGCACCGTGGAGAGCAAGATGCGCGCTGAAGTTCACAACACCTTAGCCCGGTTTCGCGTCAACGACGCCCTGATCGCTTCTGCCGCGGACAAAGCCCGTCGCGATGGCATGACGTTGTCGGAATTCATTCGTGCGGCGATCCGGCGAGAGGTGCGAAACTGATGGGGCTTTTCGCTCTCGTCCGCCAAGCGTGTGAGGAAGAGCGCAGTCGTGCCGAAAAGGCGCGCACCATGTATGTCGTGTGCCGCGCCTTCTTGATCGACCTCGCGAGCATCGCCGATGTCTCATTCGCCGAGGTCGATCATCGCCTCCGCAGCCTCCCCTCACATGCCCTCAACTTGCTGGACAGCCCGGCAGGTTGGGTTTCCCTCGCCCAGCATATGGGCCTCCCCCCTCGTGTGACGGTGCACTGATATGGGCCTATTCTCTGCGATCGCAGGCATTATCGGCGGCGGCAGCCAGAAGAAGGCGAGCCAACGGGCGACCGACGCCCTCGTCGCCGCATACAACCGTGGCATCGACACGCAGAATGCGTTCAGCCAGCAGGTCCGCCAAGATTACATGCCGTACACCCAGGCGGGCACGGCTGCGGTCGGCGACTATGGTGACCTTCTTGGCATCAATGGTGACGCAGCACAGGCGACTGAGCTGCCCCCTTCTGAGTGGTCCATGGACTATGAGAGTCTGGATCAAGGAAGGGACGACGAATGCCTGCCAAGAAGCACAAGCCCGAAGAGA
>NZ_JAVDUC010000050.1:0-6637 GCF_031456125.1 Sphingomonas sp. BE138 | reverse complement strand
CCCGATCGGGGCCCTTTCCATGTCGTCATCACGCCTCGACCGCTGGCCTACTTTTACACCGCCACCGTGGCCGGATTTTGCTCCGCCGTTGACACTCGAACCGGGAACCCCCATCGTCACAGGTGTCAAGGCAACGATCGCGCGATCCGCACTGGCAGGGACGGCCAACATCAGTCTCGACGGCGCAAAGTCCGGTGCATCCCCGATCGTCGCGACGAGGGTCGGTGAGCTTCCCATCATCCCCGCCAAGGAGGGTGGGCTTCTTGGCGGGGGAGGGGATCCAGTCGCGCTCGTGGACAAGATCAGCCGGACAGTCGACTCCGTGTCGCGCAACCTCGATGCCGCCCAACAGCAGCGGGCCAGCGATCGGCTGGCGGCGCTCGCGGAGAGTTCCGCAGGCTGGGCAGACAAGGCTGGAGCGGCATCTGACGCGCTTACCGGCGCCCGCGGGCGTGTCGTGGCCCTGGGGGACGCCTTGCAGCGATCCGGCGAAAGCGCCGAACGGTTGGGGAGCGCTGTGGTAGAAAGCCGCGCAACCGTCCTCGCCAGGGCGAACCGTGCGTTGCTGAATGCCCGTGGCGGAGCCGTGCGTCTCACGGCTCGCGTCGAGGCTGTTCGACCCACGATCCGCAGCGCGACCGTGAAAGAGGCCCAACTGCGTGAAACCGTTCGTTCAGCAAGGAAGAAGGCAGGCGCTGTCAGAGATACGGCCGTTCGCCTCGATCAGGAAGGGCTGGGTGTGGGTGCACCGTCCCTCCCGACCTACAAGCCGGGGTCGCGGCAGTGATCGACCGCGACACGATAGGACAACTCTGGTCGGAGAGCGGGCTGGCAGGCGAGGAACCGACCGTCCCGGCGTGATCCTCGTCAACGGGTCCGGATCGCGCTACCCTCGCTCCAGGAGAACGAGATTGAGCGATGACGAGAAGAAGAGCCGGCGCCCAGGGAAGATGGGCAGACCGACGACCGAGGACGCGCTCCGACTGACTTCGCATATCCTCAAGAGCGCCCGCGAGCTGTTTTTCCAGCACGGTTTCGACGGCGCCAGTGCCGACATGATCGCCGAACAGGCGCGCATCTCCAAGCGAACCCTGTACGCGCGGTTCGGCAGCAAGGCTCGCGTGTTCGAGGCTGTCATCCTGGACGAGATCGATACGCAGCTGCGCGCGCTCGAACCCTCCGGCAGCGACGAACCCGACATTGCATCGCGCCTTCGCGTCATCGCCGATCGCCTGCTCGAGTGGCTCCTGACGCCTCGGATCGCCTCGATGGAACGCGTCGTCATTGCCCAAGCGGTGCGTTTTCCTGCGCTCGCGGCGAACATCCACGACTTCGGCTATCAGCGGGCTGTCCAATGGGTGGCCTCCATCCTCGCCCATGCCGATGCCAAGGGCGAGCTGTCGCTGGCGGACCCGGTGTTCGCTGCCGAGCAGTTCGTCACGCTCGTCGTCGTCGCGCCCATGCGCCGCGCGGCGCTCGGGCTGTCTCCTCCCGCGTACGACGATGCAGCTCGCGAACGTATCTTGCGCGTGATTGATCTGTTTCTCGACGGCTGCCGTCCGCGGCACGTCGACAAAGGGACCATGTGATGCTCGTCAACGACGACGAGCCTCAACTCGGTGAGCGCGCGCGCCTTGCCGAACTCATCCAGATCATGGGCCGCCACGGGCTGAACGGCTTGGCCGCTCGCCTGGGTCTGCTGCCAGGTCGCTCGGAGCAGCCGGCAGACGTCTGTACGCCCGAGCGGGTCGTCGCGCTGCTGCGGGACCTTGGACCTGTCGCGGTGAAGCTGGGGCAGGTGCTCGCGACCCGTGAAGACCTGCTAGGGCCGGAATGGGTGCGTGCGCTGGCAACGCTGCAGGATCGCGTGACACCGCTGCCGTTCGAGGCGCTGGAGCCGACGATCCTGGCCGCGCTCGGCTCCCCGATCGAGGACGTGTTTGCGAGCTTCGGCCGCGACCCGATCGCCGCGGCGTCGATCGCGCAGGTTCATGCCGCCACCCTTCGCGACGGAACCGAAGTCGTAGTCAAGATACGCCGGCCGGGGATCGCGGAACGAGTCGATGCCGACCTTCGGCTGCTCCGCCGCATCGCGCGGCTTGCCGCGAGGCACTCGCCGGAGATACGGCGCCTCAAACCTGACGACCTGCTCCGGTTTTTCGCGGAGAGTCTGTCGCAGGAAATGGACCTCAGTGCCGAAGCGGCAGCCTGCGAGAGCATCGGGGCCTTCCTGCAGCCGCTCGGCGTCCGCACGCCCGCCTTCTACTGGGATCAGGTCGGGCGCCGGATCAACGTGCAGGAGCGGCTCAACGGCGTGCCAGTCCGCGAGATTATCGACGGGGCGCAGGAGGGGGGCGTGGAGGTCGCCGGCCGCTACGCGGATGCCGTGCTGCGGATGATCATCTTCAACGGCCGGTTCCACGCGGACCCCCATCCCGGCAACGTCTTTGTCCTTGCCGATCGCTCGCTCGCGTTCATCGACTTCGGCGCGGTCGGCGTGCTCAGCCCCGCCCGGAGGAACGAGGTCGTCACGCTCATCCTTGCGATCGCAAGCGAGGATACGCGGTCGGTCACGGACGTGCTGCTGCAATGGTCCGGCGAAACCGATGTCGATCGTCAGGCGCTGGCCCGCGACCTCGACGCGCTCACTGGGCGATTCCGCGGGGCGGTACTCCAGCAGATCGAGCTAGCCGACATCTTCGGCCGTGTATTCGCGCTGCTGCGAACCTACCGGCTGGCGCTGCCGCCCGATCTCGCCCTGCTGCTGCGCACCCTGTTGATCGCCGAAGGGTTCGTGCGACGGCTCGATCCCGGCTTCGACATCGCCGCGCGCGCCGCGCCGATCGCGCGCGAACTTCTGCGCGAGCGGATCGGCCCGGCCGGACTCAAGCGGGGCGGACGGCGGCTGGCGACAAGCCTTGGCCGGCTGGCCGCGGTATCCCCCGATTTGGTGACCTTCGCGGAGCGTGTCGCACGGTCGGGCGCGCTGCCGATCGAGTTGCACAAACGCGCAGTCTCACCCCCGGCCTCGCTCCGGCGCGCCGATCCCAACGTCCTGTCTGCCGGAATGCTGGTCGCCGGCGCGATCCTTCAGCGTGACCATGATGTTGTCGGCACGATATTGATGGCGTCAGCGGTATTGCCCGCAAGCTGGGCCTGGTTCGCGAGCAGGCGGAGGCGCTGACCTGCCATCGCCCGATGTGACGGATTCACGGTTTCTGCCTTCCGTCTAGCGCGCGCTGAGACCGCCCCTCGAGCTTCATCTGTGAACGACGGAACAATCCAGGGGGAGGGGGTGTTCTCTATAAGTAAACCGGCTGGTGTATAAACCGCACCCTGGTTAGATCGAACGAGGGCCTTGCGTGTGGAACAGCCGGACTACGAACAACATCCACTTGCCGAGGACTGGGCTGATTTCGGCGCTGCATTGAGCAACCTGATGCCCATGCTGGCAAGCTATGCACGATCGCTAGCCAGAAATCCTGATGCTGCACAGGATCTTGTTCAGGAAACCGTGCTGAAGGCGTGGCGCAGCCGCGCATCATTTGAAGCCGGTACGAACATGAAGGCGTGGACCTTCCGTATTCTTCGCAATTCGTTTCTGTCGCATGTACGTCGTCGACGCACGGTACAAGTGGGCGAGACTGCCGAACTCAACGACGTTCCGGTGGCGTCAAACCAGGAGTCGGTCGTGACGTTGAGCGATGTTCGCCGCCTGTGGCCACGCCTGACGCCCGAGCAGCAGCGGTGCATTCAATTCGTTGGAATCGAGGGCTTGAGCTACGAAGAAGCGGCCACGATCGAGCAGGTTCCTGTCGGCACAATCAAGAGCCGCGTGGTAAGGGGGCGGCAGATGCTGCGCGCACTCATGGATCACGCGAGCCGCGATGAGGCTTCCGGATCAGAACCTCAGATCATTGCGGACGATGCGATCTGTCAGGCCGAGCCGCCATCTATCGACGAGGTGCACACGAGACAGATCGAACTGCTGCAAAGCTGGCGGACGAAGCGCGCGGCCGATCGCTGTCTGGCAGCCTGAAGCGGTCGGCTCGCTCGATCCCAATGCGTACCCCAATCTTGGCACATTGGCCGGAGATCGTCGTGGAGTTGGCAATATCGAGCAAACAGTGGCCAGGCGCCTTGACCCGCAGCATCGAGAGCATCTTTCAACGAGCAGGGATGACCCGATAGCGCAGGAAGGCACCTGCGGGTTCAGCTTGGTGTGCAAGCGCCATTTCCTCCAAACTACCAAAATACGCCTGTGAAGCTGCTCGCCGGAAACGAGCCGCAGAAACGCATCATTCTCGGAGAACCACCGCCGCTTGGTTGGTGTCATAACCGAATGGATGCGCCAGGAATATCCACGGACGCTGTCGCCATGGAGGCAGCAGCAAGCCCCTTCACTTTCCATTACGCCGCTAAACGGTCGATCGTGCGTAGGATCGATCGTAAATCGAAAGGCTTGGGAATGAACGCCGCCCGCGTCGGCAGCTCGGACGGGTGCACCTTCACGATGCCGGACACCACCACCAGCAATGTCGGGGGATAGCGGTCGCGGACATAGTGGCCGAGCTTCATGCCATCCATCGATCCGGGCATGGCAACGTCGGTTAGCACGATCCAGATCGTGGCGTTCGCTTCCAGCAGCGCAATCGCCTGGTCGGCATTCTCGGCCTCGAAGCCGCGATCCTCGAAGAAGTCCACAAGGTCGTAGCGGATGAACGCCTCGTCCTCCATGATCAGGATGGCTCGCGCCCGCTCGGCTTGCTCGATGGTCATGCGCCGATCGCCTCGCCGGCACCTGCCAGCGGCGCTTCGATCCGGAACTCGGCGCTAGATACCGGGTAGCTCAACGTGGTATCGCCCCGGAAATAGCCACGTAGCGAGCGTTCGATCATGCGGGAGCCGAACCCCCGGCGGGTCGGCGCCGACACCGGCGGACCGCCCTGCTCCTGCCAGAGGAAGGAGAAGTGGGGGCCACCTTCCTCATCCCTCACTTGCCACTGGATCATCACCGTGCCCGTCTCGTTGCTCAACGCTCCATACTTGGTGGCGTTGGTCGCCAATTCATGCAGGGCCAAGGTCAACGCCAGAGCGGCTTGGGAGTTCAACCGGATGCGCGGGCCTTCCATCTTTATCCGGTCGCGTTGCCCGGCGACCGCCGTCAGGCCGGCATCCAGCACCTCGTGCAGCCCAGCCTCCTGCCATGACGATGCGGTCAGCACGTCGGTCGCACGCCCCAAGGAGGCGAGGCGGGAGCGAAGTCGGCCGATGCCTCCTCCGGCGAGGGCGCGTCGCGCATCGTCTGGCTGGCGATCGACTGCACCATTGTCAGGATGTTCTTGATGCGGTGCGCCAGCTCGCCATTGAGGAGCTGCTGCTGCTGGCGCACCTGCTCCAGGGCGGTGTGGTCGCGCGACACCGACAGGATGCGGGCGGTCTCCCCATCCAGCCCGGGAATGGGCGATACCGAGATGGACCAATGCTTGGCGGTGCCGAGGTAGGTATCGGCCGGCGCCTCGAAGTGCGTGGTTTCGCCCCGCTTGGCTGCCTCGATCGCCTCCTTCGCGTAGGCGGGTCCGCCTTCCTTGAGGAAGTTCGGTCAGGGGCATCCGGCGACGGCGTTGAAGTCGCTGACCTCCATCGTCTTCATGCCGCCTTCGCTCATGAAGGAGAGCGTGCCGTCCAGCTCCACGACCTTGATGCAGTCGGTCGAGGCGGCCAGCACGCTGCGCATGAACACCGCCGCTTCCTGCGCCTCGGCGGTCGCGGCGTCGCGCTCGCGCTTCGCCTTCACGCGCGCGGTGCTGTCGGAGGTGATGTTCATCAGGCCCGCGACCTCGCCTTCGTCGTCCCAGACGGGCGAGTAGGCGAAGTCGTACCACGTCTCCTCCGTGAACCCGTTGCGGGTCATGGTGAGCGGCTGATCCCGGAAGGCGACGCTTTCGCCCCGGAACACCCCCTCGATCAGCGGCTCCAGGTCAGGCCATAGTTCGGGCCATACCTCCGCGGTCGGGTAACCAAGCGCGTCGGGGTGCCGGCTGCCCAGGATGGGGGCATAACCGTCGTTGTAGAGCAGGATGCGCTCCGACCCCCAGATCAGGCACATGGGATGGAGCGAGGCAAGCATGGCATCGACCGAGATGCGAAGGGCCGCCGGCCAAGTGCTGCGCGGACCCAGGGGCGTGCGGTCCCATGCGAACGCCCGGGTGCGCTCGGCCATGTTCAACTCGGGCATGCTGATGGCGAGAGAGGCGTTCATTCGGGATGGCTCGTCCGGTGATCTCAACGGGCTAACCACTGCACGGCCTGCTTCCAGTTTAGGCGAACCCAAAACTTGAGGGAAGCGCCGGAACCAAATCATAGTTAAAGCGTGAACGCGCGCCGATGCATCCGTTCTTGTCCGCGATGCAGACAGAGCCAGGATATAGCGGAGTGTGAGGTAACGCATCCTCATTCAGAGGGATCGGGAACAAAGAAAGCCTCAGGAAAATTCCCTCGACTTTACATAATATATATTATCAGACTGGCGGATTGTAAGCGGGTGCATTCTAGATCGAAGTGCGAAAACCTAGCTTAAGTGAGGGTTCCACCCGGCGGAGGGTTGCGCATGGGCAGCTACACGCATCTGGATCTC
>NZ_JAVDUC010000049.1:0-6907 GCF_031456125.1 Sphingomonas sp. BE138 | reverse complement strand
CGAGATCCAGATGCGTGTAGCTGCCCATGCGCAACCCTCCGCCGGGTGGAACCCTCACTTAAGCTAGGTTTTCGCACTTCGATCTAGAATGCACCACCCCAGCGTGCCCTCGTTCGATAATTCGGTCCGCACGCGTGCGCTGAAGCCGGAAGGATCGGGTGCGTTGGTGGTGATGTCGATGACGCCCGCCGACGTCGTCAGGCCGAACAGCGTCCCCTGCGGTCCTTTCAGCACCTCGATCCGCCCGACATCGAAGAGATCCGCGATGTTCGCATTGCCCTGGCTGACCTGATCGACGACGATCCCGACCGAGGCGACCGCACCTGCCGAGAAGGTCTGTGTACCGATGCCGCGCAGCGACCCGCCGCCACCGGTGTTCTGCCCGGGCGCCTGCTGGATCTCGAGGCTGGGCGAGATGCGTGCGAGGTCGTTGACGGTGTTGACCTGCTGGCGTTCCAGCTGCGCCTGGTTGGCGACGGTGATCGAGATGGGCACGTCGACCACGCGCTCGGACCGGCGCTGAGCCGTGACGACGATATCGGCGGTGCCTGGCTCGCCGGGCGCGGCGGCGGCGGCGTCCGGCGTCACGGTGGCGGGGTCGGCGGTGCTCGCCTGCTGCGCCGCCGCCGGTCCTGCGAATGCCACCAGCGCCGTCGTTGCGCGCGCGATCTGGATCGCCAGCTTCACGGTTCTTCCTCTCCCATGGGGTGCCGCCGGTTCAGCCCGGCTGGCGTTCGGTCTCGATCATGTTGGTCAGGGTGCCGATTGGGCCGATCGCCACCTCGACGCGGTCACCCGCCTTCATCCACAAGGTCGGTTGACGCTTGGCGCCGACCCCTCCCGGCGTGCCCGTCGCGATGACGTCGCCCGGCGACAGCGGCGTGAACGCGGACACATAGGCGACGATCTTCGCGATCGGGAAGATCATGTCGCGGATCGGTTGGTCCTGGACCACCTCGCCGTTCAGCGTCGTGACGACATGGACGTCGGCGAGGTCGCCGGCCTCGTCCGGTGTCACCAGCGCCGGACCGAAGGCGCCCGTGCCGGGGAAGTTCTTGCCTGGAGTGAACTGCGTCGTGTGCCATTGCCAATCGCGCAGGCTGGCGTCGTTGAAACAGGCGTAGCCGGCGATGTGATCGAGCGCATCGGCTTCGGCGATGTGCCGCCCGCCCTGGCCGATTACGACGGCCAGTTCGCCCTCGAAGTCGAGATTGGAAGACACGCTCGGCAGCACAATCGGCTGCCCGGCCGCCACCAGCGTGTCGGGAAAGCGGGTGAAGATCGAGGGATGATCGACCTTCGCACGCCCGGTCTCTTGGCGATGGCTCTCATAATTGTGGCCGACGCACAGGATCTTGGCAGGGTTAGGGATGACGGGCAACAACGTCACCTCGTCGAGTCCGACGCCACCGCCGTGTGCCAGTGCGGCGAGCGGTCCTGCGGCGAGCGCCGCCTTGAGGTCGGCGGGCGCACCCGGCGCGGCGCCGCAATCGAGGATGCGGCCTTCCACCAGACGGCCGTAGCTCGCGGTGCCGTCGGCGCGGCGAAAGCTGACATAGGCCATGATCAAACGGCTCCTTCGAAGGCGGCATGATGCGAATGGATGTGGAGCTGGTCGTGCACGATCCGGATCAGATCGGCCGGGTCGCCCGCCGTGGTGCCGAACACATAATGATCGGGACGAATAAGCGCGGCAGTGACGGCGCGATCCGCCAGCCAGCGCGACACGGTGCCGTCGTCGACAATGTCGGCGAGGGCGATCGTCGTGGCTCCTATCGCGTCGACCTCGGCGTTCGCGCCACGATCGTCGGCGACGATCAGACGCCAGCCGCCTCCGAACACGTCGTCGAGCAAGCCCGCGCCGCGGATCGCGGGTTGCACGAAGCGCTCGCCCGCCCCCGCCGTGCCGGATGCGACGATGCCGTTGCGATAGGCCGGGATCAGATCCGCCGCGGTTTCCGTCTGGCCGCTGCGTGCCCGCCCACGCATCGCGGCATCGCGCTCGGCGGCGCGGTCGGCGTCGAGTTCGCAGATATAGCGCCCGGCCTCGATGGCGGCGGTGACGACGCTGCGGACGTGCGGGTCACGCTCTACCTCGTAGCTGTCCAGCAAGGCGACATCGCTCGCGCCGCGGATCACCAGCTCCAGCTTCCATATCAGATTGGCGATGTCGCGCATGCCGTGGCACATGCCCTGGCCGAAGAAGGGTGGCGTCTGGTGCGCGGCGTCTCCCGCCAGAAACACCCGCCCTTCGCGCCAGCGCTCCGCAATCAGGCCGTGGAAGCGGTACGTCGTCGCCCGCACCAACCGGTGCGGCACCCCGGCGAGATAGGGATTGAGCAGCGCGGAAACGCGATCGGCGCGCATCATCGCGGCATCGTCCTCGCCCGGGAGCAGCATGAACTCCCACCGCCGCATGCTGCCACGGCCCGGCACGATCGTCGCCGGGCGGGCCGGATCGCACATCATCACCGACAATTGCTGGACATCCGCCGTCTCCGGCACGCCCCACAGATCGGGGAAGCGGACGCGGCCGTCCACCTCCGCGTCGACGACCAGCCAGGGCTCCTCGAAGTGCAGGTCCTCCAGCGCAATGCCAAGAGCCCTGCGCACGACGCTGCGCGCACCGTCGCAGGCGATCATCCACCGCGCGCGCCGCTCGATCGCGCCGTCGACCCCGGCGAGATGCAGAGTGACGCCGCCGCCGTCCTGTTCGAAGGCGGCAAGCTCGACACCCATCATCTGCACGACGTGGGGAAAGCGGTTCAGGCCATCGCGCAGGTTCGCTTCGAGTTCGGGCTGATAGAAGAAGTAATCATTGGCCCAGCCGAACGGCTTGGGCTGCCCGGCGGTACCCAGGTAGCGGATGACGCCGTGATCGGCACCGACGTGCAGATGCCCTTGCGTCTCGCGCATGCGCGGCGCCATCACCCCCGCCAGCCCGGCGGACTGGAACAGGCGCATCATTTCGTGGTCGAGATGCACCGCGCGGGGCAGCGGGTGCGGGTGGGACTCACGATCGACGATCAGCACCGACAATCCGGCGCACCCTGCAAGATTGGCCGCCAGTGCGCCGACGGGACCGCAGCCGATGATCGCCACGTCGAAGACGGCAGCGCCTTCATTCACCGCCGGTCGCCAGCACAAAGACGTGAAAAAAGGCGAGAAGCGTACGACATCAATCCACCTCTCCAACCGCTTTTGCCGGCGGTAAGGCGGGGTGTGCCCCCGCAGGTGGATAATGTAAAATATTGGTTTTTCACATATCCATAGTCTCTTCCTATGTCATTTTGCGGTGATTGCAGTGAAAAACTCCTGACCCAATTGAGTCAGTTGCCGCCCCCGTAACGTACGGATGCCGATGCTACGGGTGATCGGCACGCCCTCGATCGGGATCGCGCGCAGCAGCCCGGAGTGAACCTCCGGCTCTACGACACCCCGCGGCAGTACGGTGACGCGCCGCCCCTGCTGGACGATCGCCTTGACCGTCAGCAGCGAGTCGCACCGGATAACGTCGGCGGGCACCGCCATTTCGGCGGCCAGGAACAACGCGTCGATCTGGCGGTGAAATGCGCCGGCGGCGCGCGGTAGCACCCAGCCCAGGTCGGCGACGTCCGCCAGCGACACGCTCGATCCCAAGCCGTCATGCAGACGCCCGACGATCAGCGAAAAAGGGTCGCACGCGATCGACCATTCGTCGATATCCGGCGGCGGCGTCTCGATCCCGGTGGTGACGACCGCCACTTCGATTTCGCCGCGCCGCAGAAGATCGGTCAACTGTGCGTCCGGGCGTTCGATCACGCTCAGCGCCATATGGTCGCCGCGCTCGATGCGCGCGATCGCCCCGGGGACGAGGCTGACGAGCGCTCCCGGCGTTCCTCCGATGCGCAGCGGGCCGCGCACCCCCGCCCCCGCCAGCGCGACCGCCTGTTCGGCATCGGCGAGCAGCACTTCCATCATCTCCGCCCGCCGCTTCAGCGCCTCGCCCGCGGGGGTCAGCGTAATTCCCTGCCGACCGCGGGCGAACAGCGTCATCTTCAGGCTGCGCTCCAGTTGTGCGATCGCTACCGACACCGACGGCTGCGAGATGTTCAGCCGACGCGCGGCCCCGCTGATCGATGCTTCGAGGCACACCGCGAGATAGGTGCGAAGCAGACGGGGATCGATCATTGGGCAGTCTTTCTTATCATAGGCTGTGCCTATGCTTTACGTAAGATTGCGTATTTGCCAAATATGGTTCGACGCCACCATATTCTCCGATGTCGCGAACCGGCGACAGGAGAGGTGCGATGGGCCACGAATTTCCGATCACGGGTCTGCGCAGCGTCGACTTCGACGTTCCCGACCTCGCGGCCGCGACCGCCTTCTACACGGATATCTGGGGCCTGGAGGTTGCAGCGCGCAGCGAAGCCGTGGTCTGGCTGCGCGGCACCGGCAGCGACGCCTATCTGCTGGCGCTGCACACGGCGGCGAGTCCGGCGATCCGGTCGATGACGTTCCGCGTTGCCGTTGATGCCGATCCCGAAGCGCTCACCGCCGCGATGGTTGCCCGTGGCGCGCGGCTGACCCAGCCGAGCGTCGCGACGGACGAACCCGGCGGCGGCATGATTACCGCGGTGCGCGATGCGCAGAACCGCACCATCCGGCTGGTCAAGGACGACGCCCGCGTCGCACCGCTCGCCGATGATCCCGACCGGCCCGAACGCCTCGCCCATGTCAACTTCAACAGCGACGACGTCGACCGGGATGCGGCCTTCTATACCGATGCGCTCGGCTTCACGCTGACCGACAGATCGAAGATGATGGCGTTCGTCCGCACTAACAGCGACCATCATTCGATCGTCATCGCCGACGCGCCGGTCAATACGCTGAACCACGTCGCCTTCCAGATGCCGACATGGGAGGGCGTGATGCGCGCGTCCGGGCGGATGGTCGACCATCGCTTTCCGATCGGCTGGGGCCCAGGGCGGCACGGTCCGGGCAACAACGTCTTCGCCTATTTCGTCGACCCGTTCGGGATTGTCATCGAATATACCGCCGACGTGCTGCAGGTAGACGAGCACTATCGCGTGGGCCGGCCCGAGGACTGGATCTGGCCGCCGGGACGCAGCGACCAGTGGGGCATCGCTCCACCAAAGAGCCCGGAATGCAAGGCGGCACAACTCGCCATTCCGTTCGCCTGAGGCGTTAAGGAGAGGACATCATGAACGACATCGCTCATCCGGGTAGCCTGCCCGGCTCCGGCGCCTATGTCATCCGCGCTGGCGCCGGCCTGTCGCACCTCGTCGCCGGCCAAGTGATCCGCACGGTCGCCGGGATCGAGCAGACCGCCGGCGGCTTCGGGGCGGTCGTCGCCGAATGCCCGCTCGATCGCGGCCCGGTCCCGATGCACTGGCACGAACGCGAGCACGATACGTGGTTCGTCACCCGGGGCCGATTGCAGGTTTGGGCGGATGATCAGTCGCGCGTGCTGGCGCCGGGCGACTTCGCCTACGTACCGCCGACGGTGACGCACAGCTATCGCAGCGTCGCCCCGCGCACCCAGTTCTTCGGCATCGTTGCGCCTGGCGGTTGGGAGCGATTTTTTGCCGACGCGGGCGAAGTCTGGGGCATGACCGGTTTGCCGGCTGAGGGGCACCCCTTCGACTTCTCGCGCATGGGCCCGGCGATGGGCAAACACCGCATCATGCCGGTCGACAATGCCGTCTACGCCGAGGCCACACCGATCGGCACGGCGGACCAGCAGCTGCCAACGGAACGGGCGGCCTACTTCCTTGCGGCCGGCTTCGGCACGCGCCACGTACTGCGCGGCCACCTTTCAACCACGATCCTGACTCGAGCGCAGACCGGTGGCATGATCGACATGCGCGTGATCGAGGGCGGTCGCGACGCGGCGATGCCGACGCTCCGCCATGCGGGCACGCACGTCCTCCTGTATGTGCTCGACGGCCTGATCGCGCTGTCCCTGGGCGGCGAGGACTGCCGCCTCACCGCCGGCGACGCCGCGAACATTCCGGCCGGCACGGCCTATGCGACCCGCATCCTCAGCGGCACGGCGCGCTGGCTGTCGACCAGCAGCGGCGGCGACGGCGCCGCTCTGTGGACGGCGGCCGGCACCGCCAGCAACGCATTCAGCTTTCCGCTCGACGCAGACGACGGGCCGGATAGCAGGCTTTTCGATGCGGTCGGCGACGTGGATGTGACGGCAGTTTGAGCCCGGCATTATCCGGCTGTCGGGCCGCGCACCACGACATACGCGCGTCCAGGCCCAGCGGCCTCCCCGAAGCCGGCCGCCAGCTCATTCTCAGCTTCCGCCCGAAAATGGCCGTTCCGTCGTCCAAAGGGGCAGCCATCCGGCGTCCTTGAACAAGCGAGCATGTTCCAGGACAAGGTGCAGCCAGGGTCCAGCGACGTCACGAGCATTTCTCTGCACCGCCGCACGGCTCCTGACGTGTTGGGTAGGACGCTCCTACACCACCGTGGCTGTGCAATGATGTGGTCGTCGAGCCACGGCGAGACGAGACACCGTACGTCCGCACACCAAGCCGTCCGTGCCCTGTTCCACCCAAAGCTGGCGCAGGTCTATCGCGCCAAGGTCGAGGATCTGCTCGCCGTCTATACCAACGAGGCGAGCCGCGTGCAGGCGCAGGACCTTATCCGCGGTCTCATCGAGCGCATCGTGCTGACGCCGGTCGACGGCGTATTGTAGGTGGAGATGACTGGTGACCTGGCAGCGATGCTGACAATCAGCAAGGCGGGCGGACGCAAAAACACCCCGGAAGCGGGTGCTTCCGGGGTGTTGCAAGTCAAGGTGGTTGCGGGGACAGGATTTGAACCTGTGACCTTCAGGTTATGAGCCTGACGAGCTACCGGGCTGCTCCACCCCGCGCCGAGGTGTGTGTGTGAA
>NZ_JAVDUC010000048.1:0-6907 GCF_031456125.1 Sphingomonas sp. BE138 | reverse complement strand
TGTAGCGGCCTGCAATGATGGTCGGCCCGGCGCGAGATTATAGGTCTATTCTGGCGCACGCTCCGTGAGACCGAAGCCGTGCTCTAGCGCACTATAGTTGAGAACGGGCGCACCTCGGGTGAAACGGACGCGAGACGCAGGCCACGCGACGCACGCTACGTGAGACGTTCATATTGGCAGTCCCGCGATGCGCATCTCGTCCGTTAGTTCGGTCGCCCGTGTACCCTCCAGCTCGCCGCGCATGAGCTTCCTGATCTCGGCGGGCTTGGCGTCGAACTGGTCGCACAGCGCCTTCACGTCGTAGCCGTGCCGGTTCAGCTCTGGCTCTATGTCGTCGAGGCGGCGCGACAGCACGCCGTCAACGATGGTGCCGTCGATCGGCTTGGCGCCGATCCCGAACCCCGCCTCGAACGCGCGGACGAGGTAGCGGCTGAGCTGGAGCGGCGTCTTCAGCCGCGCGGCGAGCAGCGTCGCCGCGTCGTCGGTGATGACCTCCTCGGGCTCGACGCCCTCTTCCAGCGAAGCCCGGAGCACCCAGTCGATGAAGTCGCGCTGCCGGTCGCGCAGCCCTCCGAACTCGAACAGCGTCGTGCGGTCACCCACCTCCTCCATGGTGGGGCGACGCAGGTCGTTCTTCAGACGCGGGTAGCCCAGCATGACGACCGAGAGTTGCCCGCCACCCTCCTGAACCAGCTCGACCAGACGCTTGAGCGCCTTCAGTGTGTTGGCGTGGAGGTCGTGCGCGTCGTCGACGAAGAGCGCGACCGGCTTCTTAGCCTTGCGGAACAGCTCCTGGAGGTCGCGCTCGCGGCGCTCGGCTTGGCGCGAGATGGTGGGTAGCTTGTCCGGGCTGAGGTCGTAGAACAGCGCCGACACGAGCAGCGGCACCGTGATCTTGGCCTTCTCCAGGCTGAGCGCGCGCGACACGATAACGCGGTTCTCGCGCTCCAGCGCCTCGCGCAACCTGCGCACCAGCAGCGACTTGCCCGACCCGATCACGGCCGTGAGCGCGATCAGCCGGCCCGCCATGATCGTCGTACGCAGGTCGTGAACGATTTGCTTGTGGTGCTCAGTCTCGTAGAACCCAACATCGACTGGCGGTCGGGCAAGCCGGTAGTGGTGCATGACTTCGGTCAGCATGGGGCAGGCTCCTCATCCCGCATGGGCGCGGCCGGGCGGGAACCGTTCGCGGATGGCGACCATCACCTCCGCGCGGACCAGCGTGCGGGCGAGCAGGTCGGCGATGAATTGGAGGTCGTCCGCGCTGAGCTTGCCGAGCGGCACGCGCAGCTCTTCCGCGATCGCCGCGCGCGCCTTCAGCGGCGTGGCGAACGCCAACTCCTCGAACCGGTCGGGACCGTCGAATGGGCGGGTGGCGAGCATGGCGCGGTGCGGCTCGCGCGCGATCAGGTCGGGCTCACCCGACAGCGCGGAGCGCGGGATGGAAATGCGGGTCGCGAGTTCGGCGACGCGGTCCTGGCGGACATCGCGCCTGCTCTTGCGGTGCTTGCGGTAGCGATGGAGCGGTACGGGGCCGCCCACGGGATCGAACGGACCGTAGCGCTCGTCGCCATGCTCGGCGAACAGCTCGGCGTCGAACAACCCCCACCACAGCACGACCGCCTCGCCGGCAAGCTCGGGGTCGAGCTCGTAGGTGACCCCCGCGACCGACACCCGCGCGTCCAGCCCGACCATGCGCCGCTCGGGCTCGCGCGCGAACGAGCAGAACCGCTCCCACGCGCACATCGCGCGGACCCCGCCCTCGGGCTGGCGCTCAAGCCAGTCATCGACGCGCGAGTGAGCCTCGTGCCGGTGATCGCGCGCATTTTCGCGATCGACGAACCGGGTCAGCCAAGCGTTCGCCTCGGCTTCGGTGTCGGGCTGGTGATGATGGTAGAGTGTCTCGTGCGCCTCCTTCACCGTCCGGAACGGCCGCTCGACCTTGCCCTTGGCGCGTGCGGTCGTGCGCGCACCGTCCGATCCGGCCGGCATGTGCGGAGTGACGATCACGTCCAGGCTCTCCATTACCCGCTTGAACACGGCTGACTTCGCGACGGGGCCGTTGTCGAGGTGGAGTTGCTTGGGGATACCCTGGAGCGGGTTGGTCGTGCCGTCCGGCTTGGCCGACATGGCGCGGAACAGGAAACCGAGCGCCGCCTCGACATCCTCACCATATACGCAGTGGTATTCGAGGTAGGCGAGCCCCGACCGGTCATCGACGACCGAGAACAGCATCAGCGTGGGCGCGCCGCCCCGTTCCAGGTCGACCCAGGGCGGGGGAACCGCGAGTTGCTTCAGGTCGGACGGGCTCAGGTCGAAGTGCCACAGGTCGTTGGCGTGCTCCGCCTGGAAACGGACGGCCGCGGGCTCTCGTGTCAGGCGCGCGTGGTCATACCCGAGCCGGCGCATATGTCGGTTGAGGGTCGAGATGGTGAGCAACCCGGGCGCGAGCTTGCGATGGCCATCGGGCGTGTGGACCCCATGCTCCTCGACCAGCCTGAGCGCCCGCGCGGTCGAGAGGTGGCGGCCCTTCCTGTTGGTGGTGCTCTTCTTCACCGCAGCGACGATCTCGCACCAGTGTTCGATCTCGCCGTCGCCCATGACGCGCGCGTGCCCGCGATCGGAGCGGTGCGCGTCGCGGGGACGGTGCTCGCCGCGTAGCGCACGGTACAGGGTGGCGCGCGACACGGCGTAGAGCCGGCAGGTCGACGCCATCATCTCCTTGCGGTCGGGGTGCCGGGGCGGCAGCGCCGCGAGGCGTCGTTTCAGGGTCGCGAGCGCCTCGGCTGGAACGGGCGCTCGCCAGACGGTCACGCCGCTTGTCGCTCTTCGCGAGCCCGGGTGGGAGGTTTGGGCATCGCCTTCCCGTCGAGGAGCGCCTGGCCGGGGGCCTTGGGCGTGCCGTCGCCGTTGATGTAGTGGTAGAGCGTCGTGGTCGTGATGCCGAGCCGCTTGGCCACCTCAGCCGCGACCGCCTTCCGGTCGCTCATCGCCGCCATTGCCATTTGCAGCGTCGAGCGGTCCATCTTGCGCGGGCGCCCGCCCAACCGGCCCCTGGCGCGCGCTGCAGCGAGCCCGGCGCGCGTACGCTCGGTGATCAGCTCGCGCTCGAACTCGGCAAATGCGGCGAAGATGCCGAACGCGAGCCGGCCATTGGCGGTCGTCGTGTCGATCTGCGCGCCGGCACCCGTCAGCACCTTCAGCCCGATCCCGCGCGAGCGCAGATCCTCTGCGGTGATGACGAGGTGACGGAGATCACGGCCGAGCCGGTCGAGCTTCCAGATCACCAACGTGTTGCCGGGCTGGAGCGCCTTCAGGCACGCGGTCAGGCCAGGCCGAGCATCGTGCCGACCCGATGCGAGGTCCTCGTAGATGCGGCTCGGGTCGACGCCGCCCGCGAGCAGCGCGTCGCGCTGCGGCTCCAGCGTCTGGCTGCCGTCGGCTTTCGAGACGCGGACGTATCCGATCAGCATGAGAAGGCCGGTTCACCCGCAAGGAAAGACAGCTACCACCCTGCATTCTGACGCTGGTTTCCGCAACGGCTTTTCTCGTTCTGAACGGCCGCGATCGGGTGGCCGATTGCGACCACAAGGAAACCGGACGTATTTCTTGCGAGCCGCGCGCGCTGTTGGGAGAAGCGGTAATGCACTGCCGTCTTAGGCAGGAGACAGGGCTTCAAGGATGCCGCACTCGGCAACGGTGCCGTGTCCGCATCGGTCGATGATACGCGCCAGCTCGCCATCCAGGGCTGCCAAGTCGGCGATCTTGCGCTCGATCGCCGCCCTGTGCTCGCGCGCGATCGTCTCGACCGCGGCACAGGACCAATCGCTATGGTCGGCCAAGCCCAGCAGCTCTCGCACTTGGTCGAGACTGAAACCAAGGCCGCGCGAGCGGCGAATGAATGACAGCCGGCGAAGGGTCGCCGAAGCATAGGTCCGGTAGTTGCCTTCGGTGCGCGCCGGCGCGGGCAGCAAGCCGATCTCCTCATAATAGCGGATCGTCTGCACCTTTGTGCCGGTCGCCTTGGCGAGGTCGCCGATTTTCAGAGCCACGGCCCTTGACCCTACAGTTGCTGGAGGGTGCATATAAGGTTTCGACTATGATCCTGTCGAGGAGCCAAGGCGAGCGCGGTGAGTCGCTGCGGCGGAGCGGGTGAAAGGAACGGCTGTGCCTACTGAGGACTCCCTAACGCGAACGGCCGATAAAACGGGTGTGATCGGCGCGATCATCGCCTCGTTCGGCTGTGCGGCGTGCTTTCCCGCCCTTGGCAGTCTCGGTGCCGGGATCGGCCTGAGTTTTCTGAGCCAGTATGAAGGCCCCTTTATCCGATACGTTCTGCCGCTCTCCGCGCTCATCGTATTGGCGGCGAACCTCCGCAGTCACAAGACCTGGCTGCGCCTAGCGTTAGGCGTCACTGGACCTGTGCTTGTTCTCATCGCCGCCCTGCTGATGTCGCTTCGCGGCGTTCGGGCGGAATGGGTGCTGTATGCGGGGCTGGTGTTGATGATCGGGGTGTCGATTCTCGATCTTGTTTCGCCTCCGGGGCGGCGGTTCAGCAATCCGATCCCATCGAGGAACAGATAATGACGGATACCGTCGCAAGGCAACCCTCAACACCGGGTGGGCCGCCCGTCCGGGGTGTCGCATCAATAGCGGCTGCGTTGGGCCTGGGCGCGGTCACGGCCGCCGCGGCCTGCTGCGTTCTGCCACTCGCGCTCGCCTCGCTCGGCGTGGGTGCTGGGCTCGCCGGCAGCTTCGTAGGGCTGGCGAGCATTCGCGCGCCGCTTCTGGTGCTGAGCGCGGTCGCGCTCGTGGTCGCTTGGGCCATGTGGTGGCGCAAGCGCGAGACGGCCTGTGCGCCGGGGGACGCCTGTGCGGTTGATGTCAGGTCGCGCCGGATCGTCGGCCTCCTGATTGCGGCAACTGTGCTGGTCGGCCTGGCCGCTATCTGGGGCTCGATCGAGCCTATCCTCATGAATTGGGTGTTGTAATGCTGCTCACCTCCACGTTGACCTGCCCCAAGTGCGGCCACCAATCGACCGACACCATGCCGACCGATGCGTGCCAGTTCTTCTACGACTGCAAAGGCTGCGCCGCGGTGCTTCGCCCCAACGCCGGGGACTGTTGCGTTTATTGCTCCTTCGGTGACGTGCCCTGTCCCCCGATACAGGAAGCGCGCGCGTCGGGATCAACGGCGAGCTGCTGCGCCTGACGGCACGCCAGCCGGGGAACCTGAACCACGCCAAGGAGAAGCTCGTGCCCGACACCTATGATCTGGTCGTCATCGGCGCGGGAACTGCCGCGCGGGTAGCGGCCATGCGCGTTCGCAAGGCCGGCAAGAGCGTCGCCGTGATCGACTGCCGACCCTATGGCGGCACCTGCGCCCTGCGCGGCTGCGATCCGAAAAAGATGCTACGCCACGGGGCCGCTGTGATCGACGACGCGCGCCGGATGCGGAGCAACGGCGTGGTGGGAAAGGACTGCATCGACTGGCGCGAGTTGATGGCGTTCAAGCGCACCTTCACTGATCCGGTGCCGGGGAAACATGAACGAAGCTACCATGAGGCCGGGGTGGATACCTACCACGGCCCGGCTCGCTTCACCGGCGCGAACAGCCTCGTCGTGGAGGGAAAGACGCTGGTTGGCGGCCATTTCCTTGTTGCCAGCGGTGCCGAACCGGTCCCGCTCGGCTTGCCCGGCGAAGAGCACGTCATCGACAATGAGGCGTTCCTGGCGATTGAGAGCCTGCCCCGGCGCATCGTGATCGTCGGGGGTGGATACATCGCGGCGGAGTTCTCTACAATCGCGGCGAACGCCGGGGCGCAAGTGACCATCCTCCAACGCGGGCCGCGCATGTTGACCGGCTTCGACCCCGATCTGGTCGGCTGGCTGATGCCCCGCCTGCGCGATGCGGGGATCGACGTGCAGCTCGATACGGAGGTCGAGGCGATCGACAAGACAGGCGACGGCTTCTCGGTTCGCGCCTCCACGGGCGGGGTGAGCAAGAGCTTCGCGGCCGATCTGATCGTCCATGCTGCCGGGCGACGCCCGGCGCTCGAAGCACTCGACCTCGATGCGGCGGGGATCGCACACGAGCGGGGCCGCCTCACGCTCAACGAGCATCTGCAAAGCGTCTCCAACCCGGCGGTGTATGCTGCCGGCGACGCGGCCCAGATGGGGCCTCCGCTGACGCCGGTATCGAGCCATGACGGCAAGGTCGTCGCCGGCAACATGCTCGAAGGCAACCACCTCCGCCCGGACTATCGGGGTATCCCCAGCGTCGCCTTCACGCTTCCTCCCATCGCTTCGGTCGGGCTCAGCGAAGCCGAAGCGCGCGAGCGGGGCCTGCGCTTCCGCGTGAAAAGCAATCTGGTCCCCAACTGGTACTCCGCGCGGCAAGCGGCCGAACCGGTTTATGGGTTCAAGGTGATGGTCGATGAAGGCGACGACCGGGTGCTCGGGGCTCACCTGGTCGGACCGCATGTGGACGAGGTCATCAATCTGTTCGCGCTCGCGATCCGGCATGGTCTGACGGCCGACGATCTGAAATCGACCATGTTCGCTTATCCGTCCGGGGCTTCGGATATCGGCTACATGCTGTGATTAAGCGGTCCAATGAACACCAATTCAGTGGGTCCGAAGGCGATAGCCGCTAACTCGGCGTCACATCAATGGGGCTCTCACGATCGTAACATGCGCACAGTCCAGCGACGGATGCGCGTCGCCGGTGCCGATTTGAAGGTCTCACAAAGCGTGCGCTGACTGATGACCGTCTCGCGTCCGTCTCAAAGATCGTACGCTGGTTCTCGAATAACGTGCGCCCAAGCACCTCGACGGTCTCACAGACTATGCGCCAGAGTGCGCCCTTTATCTCGCGTCGAACCGATCATCATTGCAGGCCGTCACA
>NZ_JAVDUC010000047.1:0-6971 GCF_031456125.1 Sphingomonas sp. BE138 | reverse complement strand
CCGGGCCGGCCTGATACGCGGCGTATCCTCCGGTGACCAATGTCACCAGCCATCCGCCAAGCCGTTTTCGCGCAGGCCTTTTTCAACAGCCTCAACCAGTTGTGACACTTATTGCGTATTAAGCAGGGAGCAAAAGGTCTACGTTTCTTCCGCGCGATCGAATGCCAATGCGGCATGGTAGATGATGAGCGATGGACAAGCTTGAACCCGCCGCTCGATCAGAACTTATGCGCCGGGTCCGTGGCAAGGATACCCGGCCGGAAATGGTAGTGCGGCGGTTAGCCCATTGGCTCGGCTACCGCTTTCGCCTCCATCGCCGCGATCTACCCGGCAGCCCGGACCTGGTGTTCTCGGCGCGCCGATCGGTGATATTCGTGCATGGATGCTTTTGGCATCAGCATGACTGCCCGCGCGGATCACGCCGCCCTTCAAGCAACGCGGCATACTGGCACCCCAAGCTCGCCCGGAACGTCGAGCGGGACGGGAAGGTGCGACAGCAACTTGAAAACGAAGGCTGGCGCGTCCTGGTGCTGTGGGAATGCGAGATGCGGGATGTCGACCAGCTATCACGCCGTCTAGTCAGCTTCCTCGACGTTTAAACACGCCGGATCGGCGCCATGTCCGACACCTTCTGGACCACGCCAGCACGCCGGATCGTGGTACGCCGCATAAGGTCGGAGCCGCTTTGCAGCAGCTCGAAATCCACATGGTTTAATTCAGCGTCGTTGCCTTTGAAGCAGCGGTGGAATGCCGACAGCAGCTCCACCGCTTCGATCGGCTGCGCTGAAACATCGGGGGCGGCGCTGGACGGCACGACGCTTGGAAACAGGTAGATGCAGGCAGGCGGAACGCGAAACGGCCCGATGTCGGTAAGCCGCGCTTCGTCATCGTCGGCGACCTTGGGGCACGGGCGGCCGATCGTGCCGCACACCATGTCCCAGACGATCAAGCCATCGACGCGCTGGTTGCGGGAGACCATCTCGGCGCTCAGGCGTGTGTGGATCCCCGACCAGGCATTGCGGCGGGGATCGGCGCCGAGGTTAGTGCAGATGCTCCAAATCACGAACTCATCGGCGTCGGCCGGCCGCTCGAAGATGTTGGTGTTGTTGCCGTCCAGGCAGCCCTTGAGGTCGATGACGGCGGTGCGGCCGGAGGGAAGTCGCACCAAATAGTCGTTGCGGCTGGCATCTTCGGTGAGGTCCCACCCGGCGATGAAGCCTTCGTCCTCCATGTGGTTGAGGACGTGTTGGACGAACTCACGCTTGGCGCGCATCGTCGCGGAGAACTGCCCTCTCACCCTCTCGACGGCACCCCGGAACAAGCCCGAATTGTAGAAGTCGCGTTCGTCCAGGCCATGATCGCCAAGTCGGTGCGCCTCGGTTTTCAGAACCTCGGCGAACCGCTCGATTTGCGCGCGCAGATCGCTGTTCTGCTCGCACGGTATAACGCTCATGCAGCAGCCCGTTCGGCAGCCTCCGCCATGCCCAACAGGGGCTCTAGGATATGATGGGCGAGGTGCCGAACGACCGGCACCGCCACCCCGTCGCCGGTCAGGTGGTATGCCTCATTGTAGTTGCGCGGCAGCTTGTAATCGTCGTCCAGACCCATCAGGCGCGCCGTCTCGCGCGCAGAGATCAGCCGCGACCGCACCTTTGCGCCATCGATGACGACGATCACCTGGCGGCTGGAGCCACCGGCGGGCGTGCGCAGGCAGCCGGACACGTCATCGAAGCGAACTTCGGCGCGTTGCATCTTTTTGCCTCCCTCAACTCGCGTGCGCTTATAGACGCCCCCGACCATGCGGCGCCCTGCCCGCTTGGCGGCGTTGACCTTGGCGAGGTTGATGGGCGACATCATGCCGAGGAGCTGCTGCGTTTCCGCAGGCGTGTGCCAAGACACGCTCGACGGGTTCTCCTCGATCATGCTGGCGAACGTCGTGTTACGTCGGTTGGGCGTCGGCATGTTCCACCACAACATGCCTTCCCGCAGCTCGGCCGGCAGCCGCTCGACCGCGCTTTGCAGGCCCCGCGTATGGAACGGCTCGATCGGCCCAGGCGCGAGCAGCGCCGGGTCGACGGTCACGTCGGCATGGATGCCGATCACGAACAGCCGGGGACGGGAGTGCGGAAGGAAAAGGTCCGCATTGATGACCAAGGCGCCGCAGTGATAGCCCGCATCCGCGAAGGTCTGGCAGATCGCTTCGAAATCCTTGCCCTCGTGCGAGGTCAGCGTGCCGCAGACGTTTTCGAGCGCGATCAGCTTGGGTGCCCGGCCGTCCGCGATGAGGCCACGGATCACGTCCCAGAACGGGTAGAAGGTGCCGGAGCGTTCTCCGCGCAGCCCCGCCCCGCCCCCCGCAAGCGACAGGTCTTGGCAGGGGAATGAACCCCATACGAGATCGGCCAAGCCGGGCAGCTTGGCGGCGGTGATTTGCTTCACGTCACCTACCGTCAGCTCGCCGCCCGTGCCCCAATTAGCTTGGTAGGTAAGCCCCTTCTTATGGTCGAAGTCGTTGGCGAACAGGCAGGTCCAACCCGCCCCCAAGCCGGCGCGTGCCATGCCGCCGCCGGCGAAGAACTCATAGAAATTAGCCATTGGCGACCTGCCCTTCCCCGTGGCGATCGTTGGCGCTCGTCTCGCGCGCCAGCTTCTCCGCGACGGCTTCGGTAATCCAGGTGTTGCGTGAGACGTTGCCGAGGCGATCGGCGCGCGCTGCGTCGATCAGGGCGAACGTCTCGGCCGACAGGCGGAGGTTGATGCGATCAAGGTCGCGCACCGTAGTAGGCTTCGGGGGCGTGGTCATGGCGCCATTGTGGCGCCATATTCTAGCCTTGTCCAGTATGTTCTATATGTGTTCCTGTTTTTGCAAGGCCGATCGGGCTCGCGCCCATTCCCCCGCCCGGCTATGTGTCACTGAAACATGGAGCGTGCATGGACGGCAGGAATCCAGACGAGATCAATTTCCCTCCGTTCGAAACGGAGGATTTGCGTAAGAATCTCGCACGTTATCTTGATAGTGCCTTCACTGCCGAAGGAGCCGCCGCCGCGTCGAAGGTCGGCAACTTCAAGTGGGGCGTATACGCGTTTTTCGATTACGACGGGGAGCCGATCTACGTCGGGCAAACTAACGAGCAGCTTCGCACCCGCATCCGGCGTCATCTGACCAATCAACGAACCGATGCCGTCGCCATGTCCGTACTTGACCCTTTCGAGGTGTACGAGATCGAGGTTTGGCCGCTGCCGGCCCTACAAGAGGTGTCGAAGCCGAGAAGCAAGACGGATGCGCGTTGGGCGGCATGGGAGTCGGCCGTCGATCAACTCAACGCACTGGAGCGGAAGGTTTACGATCAGGCGATCGAAAAGAGCCGGTTCAAAGCTATCCTGAACGAGAAGGACCCACCGCTGGCAAAGGTCGAGATCGAGGTGCCGCCATCGTTCAGGGGACGCATCGTTTCTGATGAGGTGTTCGCGATCCGCTCACACCCCGACTTTAGGATCGCCCGACGTGCGCTCATTATCGCCCGACTTGCCCAGGTCATCGCCGAGCGGAAGGTTCAAGGTGGATTGCGGCGGGTCATGCTGATCCAGGCAAAGCGCCTGCAATGGCTTGCCGATCGACGATATCAGGCCTTGGGCGGCGCAGAATCCGTGGAGCGGGAAGATGGCACCGACACCGACGAGTAGCCCATAATGGGAGTCTGCGTGTCGGCGCTCCCCCTCGCCTGCTTCTAAGCCGCAACCTTTGTTGCGAAGATGCAGGGCTCCACATCGGCAGGGGCTGCCAGGATTGGCCACCAGAACTTATGGCCGTTCCAGCCCTGCTCCTTGGTGCCTTCCTGTTGCAGCAGCACCAGCGCCGGTTTTGAGCGTCCAGGGTCCATCACGGTTGATCGAAGTGCGGTGCCGAGGATCGACCGGCCCGACTTATCGCCAGAGCCCGCTTTGGTCAGCCGGCGTCCGGTTTCCGCCAGCACGACCAGGTTGCCGTCGCCACCTTCACGAACGTCGGAGTAATAGTCGATCAGGCCGCGCATGGCGTCCCACTCGAATTCCGTATCGTCAAACTTCATCGTCTCCTGGATGGCGTCAATGATCTCGATCGCGCGGGCGCGGTCCAGCTCGGCGAAGCCGGCGGCGTTGATCCATCGAGGATCAATTAGCGCATCGATCTTGGCTTGGGCCGCGGCCATTGCCCGACCACGGATCGTCTGGAATCCAGTGGGCAAAACCATGCCGTTCGGTCGGACCGGCACCACCGAGCTGAGCATCACCTTGTTGGGCGCGCACGGGCGCACCCGCTGCAAGGGGTCGGTCTGAATGAACACGACGCCGCGGTCGTGGGCACCCGTTTCGAAAGCTTCCCGTAGCGCGTTCTCAAATCCGTTGATCGTGAACAGCCGATCATACACCCCTTGCGACGTGTAGAACCTGGTCACCAGGTCGGGCCGCGGCCGGTTGCCATACATGCGTGAGTGCTGAAGCACGGTGTCAGCCTGCATCGTGCGGGGATTCCGGCCGTAGTAGAAGGCGATCAGGTTCGGGATGGTGATGCCCCGGTCGAGGATATTGCCGCCGACATAGATATTGAACGGCGTGCGCAGCTTCAGCTCGGCTTGTGTGTCCAGCAGCGCCATCACATCCTTGTCGGAATTCACCGTCTCCCGCACCACGTCATCGCTTTGCAGCGCATCGATGAGGAGCTCGAACGCCTCTTGACGCGGAGGCATGCGACCCTTGTCGGCGCTGACCGACGTAGCGAGGTCATCATAGGCCGCATCGAACAGTGGCCGTAGTGTCTCCGGATCGTTTTCCGCGTGATCCAGGATCGCTTCGCTGATCCATTCGATCACCTGATCCTGCCAGGCGTGCGCCGCCTTCTGCGTATCGTTGTGGATTATCATCGCATACTTGCGCTTGCGCTCGCCGGCCTCGTGCTGCTGCCAGCGCCGCACGCACGCGGCCAAGACGAAAGTGATGATGGCGCGCCGAAGACCCACGGTGTTGGGACTGTCCAACACCGAGTTAGGATGAATGCGTCGCTTGTCGGGGCGGCGAAGCGCATCCTGCTCCAAGTCGCTGACCGTTACGATGAGGTGGTGACGCGGATCGTCGGCATCGTGGCCGCCAAAATAATCGTCGCCTCCGACGTAACCGCCATGGATCGGCAGCAGCTCGGTAAACGCCGGTTTTTTAGGCTTGAACACGAAGTTGCCACCGGAGTTGGCTGCTTCATAGCCCTCTGGCTGGAGGTAGAGCGAGTAAGGCGTCGCTGTCACCTGGAGGAAGGCAATGCCCTCAACCATGCGGCGCAGATCGTCCATTTTTTCAGCAATGGCCCCCTGCTCGATGGCTTGCTGCCCGCGTTTGCGCACGAACCTGACGCTGGCGAGGTCCGCTTCATCATCAATCAGCAGCACCTTGCGCTTTTGCAGATCGGCATGAGCCTCCATGAACTCGATTAGCCGATCAAGATTCTGCGCCTGCTTCTTCGCTACAATGACGATTTTGCGTTTTAGCTCGCTGCGCGTCAGCTTGCCAGGCAACCTCATGATATCGAGAACAATCATCTCGTCCTCGTCTATGAACTCTGCAAAATCAGCGCTGAGGCGGGCAACGGTTTGCGCTGACAAGGTCTTGGTGCCCTTGGTCAACACCAGTGCGATATCAAAATCCCGATCGAACGCGCGCGCGATCGCCCCCACGAACCCGCGCGTTTTGCCCGACTGGATCTTGCCCAGGAGCATTCCCGGTCGATCACCGGTCGTATCGACATCCTCAAGCTGGTTGACGACGCGCTCGATGCACGCGGCCAGCTCGTCGCTATCGCTGCGGGTCTGCCTCAACCGAGCATAGAATCCCGTCATCGTCCTCCCCCTTCGCTGTTCATGAATCGCGCTGGCCCGTAATATAGGCGCCTCGCAACGCACCTTACAGCATCAGCTTCTTCGCCTCCGCAATCACAGGTTTCGGGTCGCCGAAGCGGTATTCCGCAAGGGCATCGGCACGGCGAACGGTGTGCGATCCCTCGCCGTCCGGAACATCAGGGTTATCAGCGATATTTCATCGCCGATTGTGAGAGGGTGAGCGTGGCGAGCAGCAGCCAGCCCCACCCTTTTCTGATTTCTACCGCTTGCGTACCGGAAGCCCCCTGCCCCGTCCGTCACCGGTGACTAGCCCGCCGCGTTCGCCAGCTCCTGCCGCTCACTTGCTGGGAATTGACGGTAGAAGGTCGAGAGGCCAACACCCAGCAGCTTCGCGACCCGTGCCGGCTTCTCCCCCACGGCGAGCAGCTTGCGGGCCGTATCGATCCTGTCGGGCGTCATCGCCAGCTTGCGACCTCCCCCCGTGCTGCCCTTCTCGCGCGCTGCCGCCAGCCCGGCAATCGTCCGCTCCTTGACCAGCTCGCGCTCCATCTCCGCGACCGAGGCGAGGATATGGAACAGCAGCCGGCCCGAAGCGGTGGACGTGTCGAACCCGTCCGTCAACGATCGAAAATCGATCCCTCTTGACGACAGGTCCGCGGCGAGCGCGATCAGTCCCTGGATCGAGCGGCCGAGCCGATCGAGCTTCCAGATTACCAGCGTGTCGCCAGCGCGCGCAAAGCCCAGCGCCTCGACCAGCCCCGGCCGGTCGATCTTCGCCCCGCTCGCCTTGTCGGTGAACACCTTCTCGCATCCGGCCTTTGCCAGCGCATCGAGCTGCAACGTCAAATCCTGATCGGCCGTCGAGACACGCGCATAGCCGATCAGCATCTTTCCCGTTTCCCCGTCAAAATCGGCAGTTTCGGGAATTGTAAATCGGGAACAGGTTTTGGGAAAGCGGAACCCGCAGGCGGCCGTCAGCGCGATCGGCGCGGCGGGATTCCCGTCATTCGTTCGAGACCGTCCGAAAACTCGCTGGTGGTGGGAGCTGTAGGGGTTCTTCGTGGCGAACTGGCGCAAGATGCGACATCCTGGCCTCCATGTGTACGG
>NZ_JAVDUC010000046.1:0-7561 GCF_031456125.1 Sphingomonas sp. BE138 | reverse complement strand
ATAGTGCGCTAGAGCACGGCTTCGGTCTCACGGAGCGTGCGCCAGAATAGACCTATAATCTCGCGCCGGGCCGACCATCATTGCAGGCCGCTACAGGTACGCGTGACATGGAGCGGATCGTGCGTCTCGCCAACATCACCGGCGTCGCCCGTGTCGTGCAGACCGGCGACACCCGTCAGCTGACCGCGATCACCGCCGGCAAGCCGTTCGAGGCGAGCCAGAAGGCCGGCGTCGCCACGGCCCATATCACCGAGAACCTGCGTTCCAGATCCGATCAGATGAAGGCGGTCACCGCCGCGCTCGACCGTGGCGATGTGTCGGGCACGTTCGAGATACTCAGGCCCGCCACGACCGAGGTGCCGGGCAGTCAGGTCGCGACCACCGCTGCTGCGCGTTGGGCAGCGCTGCCTCAAGAGCAGCGTGATGCCACCCTCCTGCTCACCGCCGGTCGCGCCATGCGCAGCGAGGCCAATCAGGCGGTACAGGCCGAGCTGAAGGCGAGCGGCAAGATCGCTGCCACGGGCACGCCGTTCACCGTGCTCGACCGGGTCAATGCCACCAAGGAAGGCGCGCGGCTGATGCGCGCCTATCGGACCGGCCATGTGGTCGAGGTCCGCACGAACCTGCCTAGTCAGGGCCTGGTCCAAGGCGACCGTGGCATCGTGACCGGCGTTGACGGCGACCGGGTGCGGCTCGGCATGGCGGACGGCACCGAGAAGCTGTTCCGGCCCGGCCGGTTGGCCAGGAACCTCGACCGCGATGCCGTGTCGATCTTCGCATTGAAGCAAGTCGAGCTGCACGTCGGCGACCGTATCCGCTGGAGCGACAACGACCGGACCCACGGGCTCGATAACGGTGCGATGGCGCGGGTCGAGGAAGTGGGGCGGGGCAGGCTGGTGGTGTCCTCGCTGATCGACGGCACGGTGCACGAGATCGCGTCCGGCGACCGCATGGCAGAGCGGCTTGACCTCGCCTACGCGATCAACGTCCACGTCGCGCAGGGGGTCACGACCGAGCACGGGATCGTGGCGATGCGGTCGTCGGAGAGGAAGCTGCTGACCGAGCGGTCGTTCCTGGTCGCGCTTACCCGCGTGGCGGACAAGGTGGCGCTGGTGGTCGACGACGGGCAGAAGGTCGAACGGCACGTTACCCGCAACACCGGCGACAAGACCTCGGCGCTCGACGTGGTCGAGCGTGGCCAGGCAATCGACGCCATCCGGCTGCCGGATGCGGGCTCACCGCTCGACCGCGCGCTGGAGCGTTACGCCCATGTGTTCCTGGCGGCCGAGCGGATGCGCGAGGACGGGCGGGAGCTGTCGCTGTCCCAGGTGCGCGAACTGGACGCAGCCTCGGCGGCGCTCGATCGGGTCCGGCCCTATGCCGCTGAGGATCTGCGGATCGTGCTGGACCGCAGCGCCGACCCGGTACGCGGTCTGGAGCAGATTGCTCCGGGAGAGTTGCGGCAGGTCTGGGCGGAGGAGGGGCAGGTGCGTAGCGATCCTCGCGCCTATGCCGACCGGTTCGTGGCCGACTGGCGCTCGGCGTCAGGCGATCGGGGTGAGGCTGAAACGCCGCGGATCGAAGACCGGGCGGAGCGTCGCCTGGAGCGGCTCGAGGACCGTATGGCGCGCCAGCCCGCGCTGGAGAAGGCGCTCGACGCCCGCATTCCCGAGCGGCAGCTGCGCCTTGACGGCCCCGGCATGAGTGGCGGCAGCCGCGATCGGGACTACGGTATGGAGATGTGACACGATACTGAAACGGCTCGATCTCGCCTATGCTACCAGCACCCATGCGGCACAGTAAGCGACCAGCGATCTCGGCATCGTCGCGGCCGACAGTCGCGAAGGCAAGCTCATCACCACCAGCCTGCTGCGCGTGTTGGTGACGCGCGTGCGCGAGGGCGTTACGCTCGTCGTCGACGATGGCAGGCGGCTCGAGGAGGTGGCGGAGCGGCAGAGCGGCGAGAAGACCGCGGCGAGCGATCGATCGCGTCGGGCTGTTTCGCGATGCTGCCTGATGCCATGTTCCGGACGGCGCATGGCGTCGGGAGCGGCTTTGCCGTAAGATCGCGCGATCCCGCTCGCGATCGTGGAGGCGTTTCATGACCTTCTTCGACAAGGATGATTTTCGGGGCGTGGCGAGCAGCCGCGTGCGTCGGCCATACAAGCTGTTCGAGGCGTGCCTCGACGAAACCCTGGGCGAGCGGGTGCGGGAGGACGGCGCGTGCGCGGTCGATCTGTGGTGCGCCATCGCCAGCGTCGGCTGGCGCAGCCCCGATGGCCAAGAGGTGCGCTACTCCTACCGCCAGGCCTGCGATGTCGTGGCCTGGGTCCGCGAGGAGGTGGACGGGTTCCAATATTATTGCAGCGGCGAGCCCGGGATCGTCGCCGACTGGATCGCTCAATGCCTCGAGCAGGCGGGATGGTCGCCGGTTTCGGCGAAGCCGATGGAGCGTCGAAGTGATACCTCGCCGGCCACCGGCGACGAGAGTAGCGCCACCGCGAGTTTCCACAGTAATGGGCCTTCGTCGGAACATGCCTCGCGGAACAACGCCGATGTCCGTGCCGGGATCGTCGTCGACCAGAAAGGTGGCCAGTTGGGTTAGGGTAGCAGCGGACAATCCAGCTAGCTGTGATGGCGGGCATTTGATGGCAAGACAGTTCAGCCGGGAAGAGCTCTATGAGTTGGTGTGGTCGAAGCCGATGACCCACCTTGCCAAGGAGTTCGCGCTCTCGGACGTGGCGCTCCACAAGATTTGCAGAAAGCACGATGTTCCCAACCCACCCTTGGGTTGGTGGGCCAAGAAGGCGGCGGGGCAAAAGTTGAAGCAGACGCCGCTGCCGCGCGCCAAGGCAGGCACGGCAACCACCATCACGATCGCGGCCGGTGAACTTCGGCAGGAGCCCGAGGCGATCACAGCGGCACGCGAGAATGCCCGGGTGCTTGCTTCCTCGGTGGCGCACGAGGAAAGCCCGTCACCCGATCCGATCGTCGAGCGTACAGCCGGACGCCTGCGCAAGGCCAAGCCTGCCGGTCTGGCCGGGTTGGTTTCCGTCGAGGGCTCCGGTCTAATCAAGTGCCAGCTGGCACCTGCCTCAATCGACCGTTTCGAATTGGCGCTCAACCGTATCGCAGCCGCTGCAACCGTGATCGGCATCAAACTGGTGCGAGGAGAGAATGCTGCGACTTTCCTGTGCGATGGCGAGATGATCGGCTTCTCGGTGACCGAGGCGGTGAGGCGGGAGAAACATATCCCGACCGATAAGGAAAAAGCTGATCGGGAAGCCTGGAAGCGCAAGCAGGCGAAGCGCTGGCAGCGCGATAGCTGGGACGATATCGGAACCAGCTTTTCGGGTCCGCAGATACCCGAATGGGATGTGCACCCTACTGGCCAGTTCGCCTTCGAGTTCGAGCACTTCTACTTCATGGGCGGCAGCCCGCGTCGCTCGTTTCGTGATGCCAAGACTCAGCGGCTCGAAACCATGGCGGGCGACATCGCGGTGGGCGTAGCGGTGCTGGCGGCGGCGAAGAAGCAGGATCGACTGCGTCGTGAAGAAGATGCCCGGCTCCGCGAGCAGGAACGGTTGCGTCGTGAACAGGTCCTGCGCGATAAACATGTCGAGGAACGGCGAGGGATCGCCCTCGACAAGGTGCTTGATGAGATTGCGGCACTGGAGCGACTGCGGCGTTTGGTAGCAAGCCTGCAGGCGGAACTTGTCGGCACAGCGGAGGGCCGTGTGGCAGATTTCCTGAATTTCGCTGAAAGGCAGCTGGAAGCGCGCGAAGCAGCGTTATCTGCTAACGGCCTGGATCACCGTTTCGATGAGCAGCGCTTATTCGGGAGTGATGACGATCACGGCTTCCGCGCGCCTCATTACTACTGACGATGCCGTTCGGTTTTGCGCCACGATCGCGAAGATGTGATACCTTGGATCTAATGAGTCGGGGCAAAAAGGTCACCTTTCTGCCTTCAACTACGACTGAGGTGAGCGTCAGAACCGCTCGGTTGTGACGCCACCCATTTCCGTTGTTGGTGGAAAGTAGCATGGAAAGGTCGTTTATGGTGCCTGAGTATGGATTGTGGCGGATGAGGGTTGCAGGATGATTGAGCAGCTGGCCGTGAATGATGTGGCTGAGACGGACATCGACGGACTTGATGCGGCGGAGGAGGCCAGCGGCGGTACAGGGTTGGTCAAGCCCTGGGATCCAGGGAAAATACGAATTACGACGAAGACGTTTTCACTGCGGGAGGTAGTGGAGCAGATTGAAGAGAACGATATTGATCTCTCGCCCGACTTTCAGCGAGACTACGTGTGGAAAGCTCGTCAGCAGACCAGGCTTATTGAATCCATTCTGCTAGGTATTCCACTGCCAGCCTTCTACTTCAATCAGTCGGAGACGGGAACCTACCAAGTGGTCGACGGTGTGCAGCGTCTGACGACGATTGCAAATTTCATGCGCGGGAAGCACAAATTGACCTCCGCAGATCTCGAGTATCTCACTAATTTAAACGGTCGTAGCTACCAAGATCTCGACACTCCTGACCTGCGGCGGTTCAGGAGCGCCCAGATAGTCGTGCACGTGATTGAACCTCAGACGCCGGACGAGGTGAAGTACGATATCTTTAACCGCGTCAACACGCTAGGCAGCCCGCTGTCGCCACAGGAAATCCGCCATGCAATGAGCGGAGAGCGTGCGCGGACCTTCCTAAGCCGGCTAGCCGAGAGCGAGGCGTTCGACCAGGCTACAGAAGGACGTTACTGGAAAATTGGATCCAGCGGTCAACTCGAGCGAGATAGCAGCCGCATGGCAAACCGAGAGCTGGTGCTCCGCTTTTGTGCGTTTCGCATGAGCTCTCTCGAGGAGTACCGAAGTTTCCCCAGCCTTGACGCCTTCCTCATGCACTTCACGAGGCGGATCGACGGCTCGGAGGAGGTTGTCGTGTCCGACCGGGATCTGGACCGCCTCGCAGCCGATTTCGAGCGGGCCATGGTCTCGGCCCATGAGGTCCTTGGTGTCTTTGCATTCCGCCGTTCTGCGAGTGGTGCTGATCGGCGCGGTCCGATAAATCGTGCGGTCTTCGAGGCTCAGGCCAATGCGCTGGCGGATTACTCACCGGCCGTCCTACAGTTGCACAAAACCCAGATTTTGTCAGCGTTCCGCTCGGCTTTTCAAGAGCCGGATTACCTGCGGTCGGTCACTGTCAGTACAGGTGACGCCAGCCGCGTATCGTATCGCCTCGGACGCACCAAACAAATTCTTGCCGGAGCGCTCGCATGATCAATGCGGTCGCGCTCCGCGGCTTCAAGCGGTTCAATGAGGCACGTTTCGACTTCGCTCCTCTCACCGTCCTCACGGGCATGAATGGATCCGGCAAAACATCGGTTCTGCAGGCGATCCTTCTCGCCAAGGAGGCAGGCGCGGCTGGGCTCGACACCCTGAGCCTGAACGGACCGTTTGATCTCGAACTCGGCATCGCCGAGGACGTGCTGAATTGGGCAAGCGCTAGTCCGATTAGCATTCGCCTCGATAGTTCCGGAATTGAGCCTGCCGAGTGGCTCTTGGCGGTTCCTTCTGAGGATGCCCTTTACCTCAATGTCGAGTCGCGGCCCGACGTATGCCCGAAAGCGATGTCGGGAGAGCCGAGGGCGTTCACTTATCTCAGTGCGGAGCGGCTTGGACCACGCGGTTACACGGCCGCTTCACCACTTCCGGACTCACAAATTGAGGTGGGTGTCCGCGGTCAATTTTGCGCGCACGTGCTCGCCGTGCTTGGCGACCACCCGATCGCGGACTCGAAGCGTTGGCATCCCCTGTACGACGGCACAGTGCCGCGGCTGCTAAAGTACGAAGTCGAGCAGTGGCTGAGCGAAATGACCCGGCCAATTGAGGTTATGGGAGCGAGGCTGGCGGGAAGCGCCGTAGCCGAACTCCGCTTCCGAGCCTCCGGCTCGGAGTGGGTGAAGTCCACTAATATGGGCTTTGGCCTCACATACTCGCTACCGATCGTCCTCGCCGGTCTAATCGCAGAGGTCGACAGCCTCTTAATCGTAGAGAACCCTGAGGCCCATCTCCATCCCGCGGGGCAGTCGCGCATGGGCGTCTTCCTGGCATGGTTGGCAGCTCGGGGGGTTCAGGTCGTGATCGAGACGCATTCGGATCACGTGATTAACGGCATCCGAAGGGCGGTTGCTGAGTACAGCTATTTAAAACCTTCCATGGCTGTGCTGCACTGGTTCGGGGCCGACGACGAACGCGGCGAGATGTCGCATGCTACCTTAGCCATAGGTGAGACCGGCTCCGTGTCGGATTGGCCTAAGGGCTTCTTCGACCAGTATCAGATTGACGTCGCCTCTTTGGGACGCGTCAGGCGGGGGCAGCGCGGCGGATGAGCTACATCGTAAATGGAGCGGACTGGGACTTCAACGGCCTGACGTCTGCACAGGCTTCAGCAAAAATAGACGTGGCTTTGGCGTTCATTGAAGCCACACATGATCGCGGTCTAGCAGTCGCAGTCGGCGACGACTTTCAAGAAAGGCCAATGCACGGCAGCGACGCGCTATGGGACCTATTTGTTCCTGGGTCAGAGCTTAATTTGAACAGGGACCTTGCAAACGAATTGGCAGCTTGGCTGAATAGGGCACCTCGTTACTCCGAGGCACCTAATTGGCCAATTGGCTTCGGTGGCGGGGCGGTTTCAATCGACGGTGCTCCGGCAGTCAGCAATGATGATATCGAGTGGGCTCATTGCTCGGTGCTTGCCGGCGAGCCAGTAGCATGCCTGACGATTAATGAACCAGCCGTGAAGGCGACGATGACGCCAATGGGTACCGTGGACGTCCACTTCGTCTCTGACGAAGTAAGCCGAAGGCGCTTCTGGCGCGCTGCGGTTGATGTGGCCGGGGACACGCTGGATTCACTAATACGGTTTGCGCCCGAGGCTTTTCCAAATCTGTACTTCTTGGATGGCGCGCTCGACGGCGCAAGCGCCCTATCTGGGGGATACCTCGCCCATCGAAATACCGTTCGCAAGGCGTTGGCTGCGCTGGACGATTGGGGCTATTGGACCTTTATGCATCCACCACCAGCGAAGACCCCAACTGAAGGAGCTCCTCCAGATCCTGATGCACGTCCTACCAATCAACTAATTGAACACAGGTTCAGGGGCTTGCAATTGGACGCTGCTCCAGAGAAGCCTAATGTCTTTAAGGACAGGATTAGCAGGGAGGCTCGACAGGTCTCGATTAAGGGTCGAACGCTCTATTGCGAATGGCACATCAAACTGCAGCCGCATCAAAACCGAATTCATATCCATGCTCCAGTTCCCGAAAGCAGTGACCATGTCGTGATCGCCATCGTGCACGAGCATCTACCGCTACCATAAGGCAGTCACCTCAGCGTTGGTACGGGAGCCACCGCCAGCAACCTCACTGCGTAGCAGTCAGTGTTCGAGTGTCACAATGAACCGAGGCTGTTGAAAAACGGCTGCTTGCGACGGTGACGAGGGCGTGATTCACTCCGGCAAGGCGGTGGGGGGATCCCGGACATGATGGGTCGGCAG
>NZ_JAVDUC010000045.1:0-8578 GCF_031456125.1 Sphingomonas sp. BE138 | reverse complement strand
TCCGGTTCCGCTTCGCTCCACCTACGCCCGGCAATGGCGGCGAAGACCACAATGCACTAACTGACAACCCGGACCACCCGGTGGGGGCTGCTCACATCGCCGCACGATTGATGTTGTAGGTCGCATAATAGAATTGGCGTGGATCGCGGAAGGAATACCAATCCGCCATTTCGACTGCGGTGCGGCGCGGATCGAAAAGCTCGCGTTCGGGATCCCAAGTTGGCCGATAATGAAAATTTGTCACCGGCTGAACGTCGAATGTCGCTTCCTCATAGCGTGAGGCGGGTTTGTCGACCCCGAAACGACGCGCGATGTGCGAAAAGGTTTGCCGGCGCGGCGTGATCGCTTCGGCCTGGATATCGATGTTCATGCAAGCGCTCCGACGGTACGGACGGGAGCCGATGAACCCGCGACAAGGCGCAGCACGGCAGCGCTCTCTGCCGGGTCAGCGGCGGTGACAAGGCAGCGGTTCTCACCGCAAAATTCACGGAAAGCGGCGACGGGTAGCACCAGCTCGACGCTTAGGTCAGGATCGCCGTAGACGAAATCGAACTGGACGATGCCGCGGTCGGTCACGCCGGTAACCACCGCCTGCAATTTGACGCGACGACCGGATTGTGACGGAGCGTGTTGCACTTCCAGCATGACACCTCTTCCTCGAACAGGCCCCTAGAGGGGCTCTTTGATCTTAGGAGAGTGTCCCACCAAGCGATGACCCGCAAATATAATATAGGCACATCCTGATGCCGAAACGGTATTGCCCGCGCCGCACGAGTCACGCACATGAAAGGTATGGCCCGCAACCTGACGTCGACCGAACCGCTTGCCGCGACCACACCGGGGATCGACGTGCGCCGCTTGCGTTACTTCCTCGCCGTAGCGGAGGAGTTGCACTTCGGCCGTGCCGCCGAACGTCTCCACATCGCCCAGCCCGCGCTCAGTCGCCAGATAGCGAATCTGGAAGCGGGAATAGGTGCCTTGCTGTTCGACCGCACCCGCAGCGCGATCGAGATGACTGCCGCCGGCGACGCGTTGCTGCCACGCGCGCGCGACATTCTCGCGCGCGTCGCTGATGCTGCGCGCGTCGCAAAACGTGCGTCGGAAGGAACGGTCGGCGTTATTCAGGTGGGTTTCGTCAGCTCAGCAACCTACTCCATCCTGCCGGGTGTCTTTAACCGCTATCGCGCCGCGCATCCTGACGTGGAGCTGGTGCTGCACGCTTTGAATACTGCGGAACTGAGGATCGCTTTGATCAATCGCTCGATCGACGTTGCCTTCGCGAGACCTGGGATTGGTGATCCGGAAATCGTCAGCGAGGTCGTGCAGCGCGAGCCGCTTGCAGTCGCACTACCGGAGGAAGATATGCTCGCCCAGCAGAACCACATTGCATTGAGCGATCTCTCCCAGCGCCCTTTCGTGATATATCCCCGACACCCGCGTCCGAGTTTTGCCGATCACATTCTCGAGCTGTGTCGCCGCGAAGGATTCACCCCGACGATCGCGCAGGAGACACTTGAGATCCAGACCGCACTGTCGCTCGTGTCGGTTGGCGCGGGGGTGTCCATCGTGCCCGAGTCAGCCTCCGAGGCGCAGCTAACCGGCGTAGCCTATAGGCCATTCCTCGGCGACGCACCGCAGACACAGCTCAGCCTTGCGTATCGTCGCGACAACCGTTCACCCGTGGTCGCCGGCTTCTGTGCGCTCGTCCGTGATCGGCGCGCCCGATAATCAGCCTGTGAGGTGATCGAGCACCGCGGCCGTGAATTCACTCGGCTGCTCGACATTCGAGAGATGAGCCGCATCGACCATGCGCAAGGCTGCGCCTGAAATCGTCGTAGCCAGCGCACGCGCATGTTCAGGAGGAGTTGCCGGATCCGCGCTGCCGCCAATGACGAGCGTCGGTACTTCTACCAGTGCCGCTGTCCGCCGCTGATCCATGTCGCGGATCGCAGCGCAGCATCCAGCATAGCCGACAGGACTTGTCTGCCGCAGCATAGTGACAATCGGCGAGATCGCCTCAGGCGACGAGGCGACAAAGTCAGGGGTGAACCAGCGCATGATCGAGGCATCGGCGAGCGGTGCCATGCCACCCTTAAGCACTGCTTCGATCCGGGCATCCCACCCGCTGGGTGGTCCCATGTAAGCAGTGGTATTCGCCAGGATCAATCGGTCCAACCGTGTGCTCTCACGCACGCCGAGCCATTGCCCGACCATGCCCCCGAGCGAGAGGCCGCAGAAGTGGAACTGCTGGATGCCAAGTGCTTCAGTCAGTTCCACCACGTCACGACCGAGCCGGTCGATGCTGTAGCCACCGCTCGGCGCATCGGACGCACCATGCCCGCGTTGGTCGTAGCGCAACACAAGAAACTTCGCTTTGAGGGCATCAAGCTGGGGCGCCCACATACCCATGTCGGTGCCAAGTGAGTTGGACAGAACGAGGACGGGAGCATCCACCGCCCCCTCGAGACGATAGGCAAGCGTGCAGCCGTCACCCAGGCTCATGCGCTCCATCACACGCGTTCCAGCAAAAGGCCGATGCCCTGCCCCACGCCGATACACATGAAGGCCAGAGCATAGCGGCCTCTCGTGCGGTGCAATTCCTCGACCGCTGTCATCACGATCCGGGCACCCGACATGCCGAGGGGATGACCCAAAGCGATCGCGCCGCCATTCGGGTTTACGCGCGGATCGTCGGACGCGACGCCGAGATCGCGAAGCACGGCGATGGCTTGGGCCGCAAAAGCCTCGTTCAGTTCGATCACGTCGAGATCGGCCATCGACAACCCGGTGCGCGCGAGCAGCTTGTTCGCCGCTTCGATCGGCCCGACGCCCATGATCCGCGGCGCAACACCTGCCGAGGCCATTGCGAGAATGCGCGCGCGCGGCGTGAGGCCGTGTCGCTTTGCGGCGGCCTTCGAACTGATGAGCATCGCTGCGGCGCCATCATTCAGACCTGAGGCATTCCCTGCGGTCACCGTCCCGTCGGCTCGAACGACCGGCCTCAGCTTGGCCAACCCCTCGAGATTACTCGCGCGCGGATGTTCGTCGGCGGAGAAAACGATCGGCTCAGTTCCACGACGCGGGATCGTGACCGGCACGATTTCTGCTGCCAAGCGGCCGTTGGCCTGGGCTGCTGCCGCCTTGTGCTGGCTGGCAAGCGCGAATGCGTCCTGCTGTTCGCGCGTGACCTGCCACTGCGCCGCTACATTTTCGGCGGTCTGCGGCATCGTGTCGACACCATAAGCCTCGCGCATCGCCGGATTGACGAAACGCCAGCCCATCGTGGTGTCTTCGATACGCTGCCCGCGATCGAACGCCTCTGCCGCTTTGCCCAGAACATAGGGAGCCCGCGTCATGCTCTCGACGCCACCGGCGACGATCAGTTCGGCGTCCCCCGACCTGATCGCCTGAGCGGCAATGCCGACAGCGTTCAGCCCGGACCCGCAAAGCCGGTTGACCGTCGCTCCGGGTAGAGCATCCGGCAGTCCGGCCAACAGCAGCGCCATTCGCGCGACGTTGCGATTATCCTCGCCCGCCTGGTTGGCGCAACCGAGGATAACATCGTCGCCTTGCGCCCAGTCGATCGAAGGATTGCGCGCCGCCAAAGCCGCAAGCGGGACGGCCGCCAGATCGTCGGCGCGAATGGTCGAAAGGCTGCCGTTCAGACGCCCAATCGGCGTGCGCACGGCGTCGCATACGAACGCTTCGGTCATGCGGCGCGCGCCTGCGCTGCCGACACGTCAAGCGCAGCACCGGTCTTCGCGCCAATCTCCTCTATTGTGACCCCAGGCGCCAGTTCGACAAGGCGCAGTCCGGGCTTGTCACAGGCGATCACACCAAGGTCGGTGACGATCAGATCGACGCACGCCTTGCCAGTCAGCGGCAGACTACACGTCGGCAAGATCTTCGGCTCGCCGGCCTTGTTCGCGTGGTCCATCACGACAACTACGCGCTTGACGCCGGCGACGAGATCCATCGCACCGCCCATCCCCTTCACCATCTTGCCGGGGATGGTCCAGTTGGCGATGTCGCCTCCCTCGCTGACTTCCATTGCTCCAAGTACCGTCAGATCGATGTGGCCGCCGCGGATCATCGCGAAACTGTCAGCGGAAGAGAAGAACGATGAGGTCGGTAGCGCAGTGATCGTTTGCTTGCCCGCGTTAATGAGGTCAGGATCGGCTTCACCTGCAAAGGGAAACGGTCCCATGCCCAACATGCCGTTCTCCGATTGCAGCGTCACGTCGATGCCATGCGGGATATGGTTGGCGACCAGTGTCGGAATACCAATACCGAGATTGACATAGTATCCGTCGCGCAATTCACGCGCGGCCCGCGCGGCCATTTCGTCACGACTCCACGGCATCAGACGGCCTCCCGATTGCGCGTGGTCAGCTTTTCGATCCGCTTCTCGTTGATGGTGCTCTTCACGATCCGATCCACGTAAATGCCGGGTGTATGGATGCAGTCAGCGTCGAAGGTGCCCGGCGGCACGATCTCTTCGACCTCCGCCACGGTTACCCTGCCTGCAGTGGCCATCACCGGATTGAAGTTGCGCGCCGTCTTGCGGAACATGAGGTTGCCAGCCGTGTCGGCACGCCAAGCCTTCACGATTGCCAGATCCGCGCGCAGCCAAGTTTCGCGGACATAGTCCTCGCCGTCGAAGCTCTCGACAGGCTTTCCTTCCGCAACAACGGTGCCCACCCCGGTCTTCGTGAAAAAAGCCGGGATACCTGCTCCGCCGGCGCGGATCCGCTCGGCAAGCGTACCCTGCGGCGTCAGCTCCAGCGCCAGCTCGCCCGAGAGATACTGCTGCTCGAACAGCTTGTTCTCGCCGACGTAGCTCGAGATCATCTTGCCGATCTGCCGCGTCTCCAGCAGCATCCACAGTCCGAAGCCATCGGCGCCGGCGTTGTTGGAGATGACGGTGAGATCGCGAACGCCGCTGGCGCGTATCTCCGGAATAAGGCTCTCGGGATTACCCGAGAGCCCAAACCCGCCCGACATGATCGTCATGCCATTGAAGAGTAGTCCATCCAGCGCGGCGGCTGGCGTGTCGTACACCTTGTTCATCTGACCGCCGCTCCGGTCTCAGGCTGCCGCACGAGTGCGGGCGGAGAAAACGCCGTCCTCGTGGGAGGCGGAACGCTGAAGCTCGAAATCGAACGCGACATAAGCACTGTCACCTTGGCGCTGCGGCACAGGCAGCAGCCCTTCCCGCGTGGCGAAGGCGAAATCGTCATTGGCGAAGGGATCGTCGCCGAAGTTGATCTGCGTTGTCAGTGCACGGTATCCGGGTGCTTCAACGAAGAAGTGGACGTGTGCCGGACGATTGCCGTGGCGGCCGATCGACTTCAGCAGCCGTTCCGTCGTGCCATCGGGCGGAACCGAATAGCCGTTCGGCATCTTCGAGTGGAAGGAATAGCGGCCGTCCGGTCCGATCTTGATCCGACGGCGATTGTTGAACGGCGTCTGCGCTCCGGTGGGATCGAAGTGCGAGTAGAAGCCGTGCGAGTTGGCGTGCCAGACGTGGAGGATTGCGCCATCGGGCGTCTCGCCCTTCGGCCCCTTGATTTCACCCGTCATGTAGAGGGTGCCAGTTTCGTCGGGATCATCGCTGAGGTTCACGTCGCCTTCGACGAGCGGCGCACCCTCCACATAAAGCGGTCCCTCGATGGTCCGCGGCGTGCCACCGCTCTGGCCGGCCTCCTTGTCCTTGGCGTCCATGTAGAGGTCCATGAAGTGCTCGAGGCCGAGCCCTGGAACGATGAGCCCGAATTCACCCACGCCGTCCTGGAAGAACTTGATCGCCGACCAGAACTCACTCTCCGTGATGTCGTACTTGGCGATGGCAATCATCACCGCCTCGACGAGATCGCGCGTGATCGCCTTGATGCGCGGATCACCGCCTTCGACGGTTCCGCCGCTGGCGCGATCGAGGAGGTTCTGTACCTCCGGTGTCTGCACGAAATTCTCGTTCATCGTTCCTCTCCTTGGCGTCTTATCTAATGATTGGTCAGCGATCGTCGTCATGGATCGACGATGGATGCCTGCACAAAGCGGTGACCTTCACTTCCATGTACGGAAACAGCGGTAGCGTGCTGAGCAGATCGTGAAGTTCTACATTGCCGGGCACGTCGAAGATGCTGACGTTGCTGTAGCGCCCAGCGACGCGCCAAAGATGACGCCATATGCCTTGTCGCTGGAGATCCTGTGCGCGCGCCTTCTCCTCGGCTTTGAGAGCCTCGATCATCCCGGCATCGGCATCGTGCGGGATGCGCACGTCCATAGTGACGTGGAATAACATCGTCTCAACCCACCGCCTGAAGTGGCATCACTACCGTGGTACGTAACGGCCGATCACGACGCAGCGCGGCGATTGCCTCCGCTCGCGGCTCAATACCGAGACCTGACGCGGTCGGCAGCACGAGCGAGCCCGCTTCGTATCGTAAAGGTTCGGCGAGCAGTTCCTCGGTCAGGAGCAGCGGGCCGAACAGCTCGGTGCCGTATTGGAGCGCGCCAACGGTGGAAAACACGTGGGCGGAAGCGATTGTTCCGATGCCGCCCTCCAACATGGTGCCGCCGTAGAGCGCAATTCCAGCAGCCTCCGCGATGCCGGCCAGCTTCTTAGCCGCTGACAGTCCACCCGCCTGTGCAATCTTGATGGCGAAGACGTCTGCGGCATGTCCGCAGGCGAGCGAATAGCCGCTTTCCGGTCCGTGCAGCGCCTCATCCGCCATGATAGCGACGCAGCCCATCTGGGTCAGCCGGGCCATGCCTAAATTCTGGGTCGCGGGGATCGGCTGCTCGACCAGGTCGACCCCTGCATCAGCAAGCATCGGAAGCGCGCGCTTTGCCGTCGCTTCACTCCATGCCTGGTTGACGTCGACCCGCACGCTGGCGCGATCGCCCAGCGCCCGTTTGATCGTGGCGACATGCGCGACATCTTGCTCGAATGGGCGTTTGCCGATCTTGAGCTTGAAGGCATGGTGTCGATCCCGCGCCAGCATATCCTCCGCCTCTGCGATGTCACGATCCGTATCGCCGCTTGCCAGCGTCCACAGCACGGGCAGCCGATCGTGCAGTCGCCCGCCCAATAGTTCACTGACGGGCACGCCGAGGCGCTTTCCCTGCGCATCGAGCAAAGCGGTTTCGATCGCGTTCTTGGCGAAATGGTTCGCCACGATATGACGACGCAGCATCGCCATCGCCGACGCAGGACGCGCGTCGCTGCCAATCAGCACCGGCGCGACGTAGCGATCGATCGTCAACTTGATGCTCTCAGGGCTTTCAGCTCCGTAGCTGAGGCCGCCAATCGTTGTTCCCTCGCCAAAGCCAACGGTTCCATCGGAACAGAGCAGTCGGACGATTACGATCGTCTGTGACTGCATCGTTGCGACAGACAGCACGTGTGGCCGGATCGTCGGCACATCTAGAATGATTGTCTCGACGGCGTTGATGGTAACGCGTGTCATCGCCCCGTTCCTCTCCTCAGCTATGTGAGGCTAGGAAAATAAGCTGATCGTGAAAAATGCCGATTTGGTTGGCCTTGATACCTTTTCGGCATCGAGCTAAGGCGCTGAATGCGATCGACGGAGTCGCGGCGGCCCGGTTTTATGTCCCGCAGCCAGCTATCGCAGACACGATGCCAGGAAGAACGCCAGAGCCATCTTTCTTGGCCGTTTCACGTTAGAATCGGATTACACCGCACCGCGCAATGCTTTCGCCAGCATCATCGTCAGCTCCTCCAACGTATAAGGCTTGGACAGCAGCTCGAACCCTTGTGCGCCGCCTTCCGTCACGGCAGAACTGTACACCCGTCGCCCCGCCACCGACGATCGCCACTGTCACCCACCACGACAAGCTGATGAGAATTGGTACGGGAGAATGGATCTGCCATGACGTAAACAATCCGGTAGAGTGAACTGAGTTGACCACTTTTGCGCACTGATCTGACGTCCTCCCTGTTTTTTCATCCATGTTGAGTGAGAGTTTTCCGGCCCTTTGAAGCCTGCGGGCGAGGAGCTGGGACATGAAGAAGACGAGGCACACCGAGGAGCAGATCGCCTTTGCCCTGAAGCAGGCGGAGACAGGTACGTCGGTAGCGGAGGTGATCCGCCGGATGGGGATCTCGGAGCAGACGTTCTACCGCTGGAAGAAGGTGTACGGCGGCCTCGGCGTAGGCGAGCTGCGTCGGCTGAAGCTGCTCGAGGAGGAGAACCGCAAGCTCAAGCAGCTCGTCGCCGACCTGAGTTTGGACAAGCACATCCTGCAGGACGTTCTGTCAAAAAAGCCCTGACGCCTGGACGACGGCGCGAGCTCGTCGCGCACGTTCAGGCGTCCCATGGCGTTAGCGAGCGACGCAGCTGCTCGGCGCTGGGCGTTGACCGGTCGTCAGTGCGCTACGTGTCGCATCGGCCGGACCAGGCGCCGCTCATGCTGCGCATCCGCGATCTGGCGGCGACGCGGACGCGGTACGGCTACTTCTGTGTAGGGCGGTGACAAACCCGGCCACGGGAGCGCCGGCATAGGTGCCGGTGCGGCGGAGAGAAATCCTGCCAGTGGTAAGCTGCTCCATTTG
>NZ_JAVDUC010000044.1:0-8880 GCF_031456125.1 Sphingomonas sp. BE138 | reverse complement strand
AACGTGCGCCCAAGCACCTCGACGGTCTCACAGACTATGCGCCAGAGTGCGCCCTTTATCTCGCGTCGAACCGATCATCATTGCAGGCCGTCACACGTACCGAGCTGTCCGGCCTCCTCGACCATGACGATCGCACCCGACAGCTCTGCCTTCACGCGCGCGACCTGTTCGGGGCGGGCCGTGCCGTCGATTACGCGGGCATGACGCGCCAGGAAGCGGGCAACCGTACTCACGTCGGCACCGGTATCGCGCCCGAACTCGCTCGCCTTCACGCTGGCGATGGCGAGCCCGATCACCGCCCGGCCCTCCGCCTTCGCTACCGCCGTCACCGGCGCCATCGCGGTGGACTTGCCGCGGCCCGACCCGCCCTGCACGTTGACCACCCGGTCGGACGAGGACAGCATCAGCACGGCTGCGGCTTCCTGGCCCGCATTGAGCCGGTGCAGCCCCAGTTCGCGTGCCGCCTCCTGCGCCCGGACCGCAGCGTCGACCGGCGGAACGATCGGGGCGGACTGCCCCTTTCCTGCCTCGACGGTGGCAAGATACGCCTGTTCGAGGCGCACCAACCCTTGCGTCGTCACCATCCGATCACCGTCGCCGAGCAACAGGCCTTTCTCCTGCAGCAGCGCCAACCGGGCCTCGACATCGGCGACCGTCACCGGCCCGCCGCGCGACAGGCTCTCGCGGATAAGCTCAAGCCGGTCGAACGCTGCCTCCCGCTCACCAAGATCGCGTACCGCCGACGCGACTGCCTGCGCCGCGGCATAGGCGCGCGGCTCCAGTCGTCCGAGCCGTTCAGGGACCAGCGGGTCGCCGTCGCGCGGGGTCAGCCCCATGCGTCCGGCGATGGCAAGTCCGCGCTCCCCTATTCCGCGCACGCCCCGCACCGTGCGCGTCCAAACGTCATGCCCGCGCCCCGCCTCCGCCATCGCACCCTTTACCAATGCTGCCGGATCCAGCCCCTGCTCCGCCGCCAGCCTCCGCCACCCTTCCGCGCGCTGCTCCGGGGCGAGTTCGGGCGATTTAGGATCGCGGGTCGCCAGCGCTGCATATTCGCGCGTCTGCGGGGTGTTCTCCAGTCCGCGCGCCTTGATGTACGCATCGATCTCGGCCGAGCGGACGGAGAATGCTTCCACCACCGCGCGCGATACGCCGGCGATCTCGAAGGCGCCGTTGCGACCGTCGTGCCGGGGAATGGTGGCGAAGCCGAGCGTCTCGACCCGGCTGCGCAATGCGGACAGGAACACCGCGTCCATGACGTGCTGGCACTCGTACAGCTGGTCGGCGTGCAGCGCCCGCCACTTGCCGTCGGCGGTGCGGGTCGCGTTCGCGATGACGTTGTGAACGTGCAGTTGCGGCTCGCCGCTGCGGTTCACATCGTGCAGGAAGGTCGCGGCGACGAACCGGCCAGTCGTCTCGGGCACCTGTCCCTTGCCGGTCCAGACCCGCGCTTGCGCGATGTTGCGCTCCGTCCAGGCGAGGGTCGCGGCAGCTGCCTGTCGCACCGCGACCACCAGACGCTGGTCGCCCCCCACCAACGCCAGGATCGACACCGACTTGGGCACGGACATGGTGACGTCCCAGCCCGGCCGGTGCTCACCGCGCTTGGCGTCAAGCACGGCACCGTTGGGGAGTTCGCCTGCGAGCACCTTCTCAAACTGCCCGGCATTGACCTGACCTGACAGCCCGAGCTCAGCCGCCCCCTCTCCTGCCCAGGCGCTTGCGCCTTCTGCCTGATCAGCGGTGTAATAGTTGTCGCGGGCATAGTAGCTTGCCGCATCCCCGGGCGATCCGACCGAACCGATCGAGATCATCGCCGCGCCTCCGTAAGCCTGTTTTGTTTCACCGTAACCCGCATCGTATCGCCGTCGAAACGGGTGTCGCAGTTGGTGGTGGAGAAGCGATACCGAAGCAGGGCGCAGGTTGCGTGGCTGGTGTTCCCGGTTTGCAGATCCGAGGAGCGAACCGCCAGCCAGGAAACCGGCAGCATGCGCGCTACACCATGGTAGCTGGCCACACAGACCAGCCAGAATAACGCTACCCCGACCACGACCCTGCGCGGTGACCAGTCCTGGTCCCAGATCAGAAATCGGACGATGGTTCTCGGGGCTTCGACGGATTGCTTGATCGTCGCGTTCAGCGTGCGCAGCGCGATCGTATGCGCCTCCTGCAGTGTACGCATTTCCTTGAAGCCAGAATGCTCCTCGATGCGCTTCAGCGCAGCCATGACCCCGGTCATCACTGGCGACGCGGCAAGCGCGGCAATCTGCTCCGCGGGCAGTTCCTTGATCCTTGCCAGAAGCAGATCGGTGAGCCTGCCCATCTCGGTTGTCAGCTGCGCGATGATGGCGGTGCGGGCTTCGCTGACCCCAATCGCATCCTCTTTCGCTGACTGCGCCAGCTCGGCGTCACGCTTGCCGTTCTGACGCAGCACGCGGTTGAGTTCGACCAGCAGAGTGCGAACTTCTGCAGTCAGGTGCTGAAGGTCCGCCGGCGTGGGAAGCACGGGGCGGTCGAACACGGCCCTGCCTTCGCGACGCGCACCGACCGCCTCTGTCAGAATGTTCCGGATGAGATCGGCGCGTTGCAGTCCATCATCGGCGGCCCAGCGGTTCAGCGCTGCCTCCAGTTCGTCCGATATGCGTGCGGTTATCTGCACCATCGATATGATCCCCCGCCGGGGACATATCGCCACCGGATTGCACCTCGCCCCCTGTCAGCATAACCTGACCAAAGCACGAGCAGTGCACTATCATGCACGGAGTGTGCCGCAAGTTGCAAGAACGTTCCTCCATCGGGCAGCGGATCCGCGCCGTTCGGCAACAGGCCGGGTTATCGCTTGATCGCTTCGCTGAGGCGCTGGGCTGTTCGCGGCGCGCACTCATTAATTGGGAGCAGAACGCGGCCGAACCCCCGATCGCAATCCTGCCCAGGCTGCGGGACCTATACGACGTCGATCCCGAATGGATCATCCGGGGTGAGGATCTCGTGCCGCGATCCAGGTTCAGACCAACCGACTGGGCAAGGTTCGATCGCATCGCGAAGGACGTCGCCGCAGCCTGCAAGCAGGTCGGAATAGCATTCGATGATGACGTCATTACCGGCCTCGTCCGCGACCTGTTCGATGACGAACCAGCCGACTATGAAGCGAACAGCAAGCAGTTGCGAAGGACCCTGCTTGCGATCGCCAGGGGCAAGGCGTGATGAAGCAGCAGAACAAGGCATGGGACGCACGACTGAGGGCCACATCCCGCGTTGTGACCAGGCGGCAGCGCAATCGGCCTGTGGTGGCCGGACTGACGCTATCGACCGTCTTGCTGGCTATCGTTGGGCTCGCGGTGGATTTGTGGTTCGCACCGGCGCTGACGCCCCTCACCTGCTACGGGCCGGCGGCGTTATCCTGCGGTGTCCTGCTTGCCTTTCTGTTCAGCAAACGCTTGTGGGTTACCCTGCCTCCAGGGTCATAATCGACAGGGTCTTGGGAGCACGAGAAAGCGCTGCTTGAGCGACGCTCCTGCTGCGTCATGGATGGTGCGAAACAGACCTCGACCATCATCAGGATCGCCCTGTCCGCTGCCATGCGCGCATCTGGTAATTGGCCAGATCGATACAGGCTTCCCCTCCCAAACAGATGCCACCAGCAACGCTCTGAAAGCGTCGCTGTAGCGGCGTAGCGGTGTCGTAGCACGTCGCGATCAAGCTTCAGGGTGTCCCGTAGCAGCAGCGCTACGATGCTACACAGTTGTTTTGATGAGAGATTCCCGCTGCGCACACCTGCTATTCATAGCGTGGTGTGTGCTCCTCCCCCTTTGCCGATCGTGATGGCGTCGTTGATCGATTTGATGACCTCGGCATCGTTCCTGGCTTCCCGTGGGGTCTTCGGCCGGCGTGACAGCCGGCCAGCAGACCGTATCTGTCCCGATCATCGGGACCGCGCCCAATCGCCGCGCTATCCGGGCTGTCGATCGATTAGTCGAACGTGGCGGGTCGCGGATGGCTGAGCGGCCGTTCGAACGCGATATCGATCTCGCCGACCTCGTCCATGTCGAGGGTGTCGAGGATGTTGGACGAGGCGCTTCGGGGCGGCTCTACGTCCTGCGGTAGCGGCGTCTCGGGCATGCCGCGGTCGCGATCGTCGGTCATGCGATTATCCTGTTCGTCAGCAGCCCGGATTGGCCGATTGTGCGTCCAGCCATGCCGCTGCCAATGCGGCGAACTGTACGTCGTTCAACATGTCCGGCGACAACACCTGGCGGTCGCGCATAGCCCGCCGGATCAGCGTGATCAGATGGGCAAGTTCGGATGTTTCGAATGGGTCATTTATTGCGAGCTCGCAGCTGCGGTTTCCTGCCATGATGGCGAGATGGAAGATGCGGTCGAACGGTCCTGCCGACGCCGGCTCGGAACGGTCGAAAAAGCCGATCGCATCGGCATGCTCGAGCAACGCGGACCGGTCCGTCGGCGTGACCTGCGACGCCAACCGGAATCCTCGTGGTATCGCACACCCAACGAGCGGAAAGACAGTCGCGGGCCAGCCGGATCAATACCTCGGTCGTGAGATCCGGCAACGGCTCCGGAAAGGCCAGCAGACGCGCGCTGTCGCCATGGCATAACCGCAACATGCTAGGTCCGGACATCAAGCCCTGTAGCCCCGCTGCGAGGCTCCCCGCGCGTTGCGCGCGCCGCCCGGTTGGCCGCAGCCAGCGGCATCGTAACATCGGTTCAAATTGAACGCGGTCTGCTCGGTCGCAAGGTCAGGAAAGTCGCCGCTATCCCGGACATTCCGACACACCGAAAAGCTCACCGCGGCGGTACGATCGCGACGCGGTCACGCCTGCCCCGGGGCATCACCCAGACAGACGCCTTCATCGCGCTGCCGAGCCTTGCGTCTGGCGTTCCACGCCACCTGCACCGCATTGGCCAGATGGGCGCGCTCGACGCGGTAGCCGGGGTCATCACCGTGCAGGATCGTGAGATGCGCCAGCGCCTCGTCGAACACCGCATCACCGGTCGCGGCGCGGACGGCGCGCAGCCAGCGTGGCGAGGCATGGGGATGCCGCCACAGCCACCAGCCCCGCGCCTGGTCGAGCCCGACCGGCACTGCCCAGATGACCAGCAGAACCACTGCGATGATCACAGAGCGCCTGCCACCGAACAGCGCCAGCGACAGGATCAGCCAGCTGACCGGAGCGGCGAACAGCGAGATGCTGAACGGCACTACCGCAAACCGGCTGACTTCGAAGCGCGCGAGCAGCCGGTCGCACCACGGCACCGTGTCAGTCGCGCCAGGGGTCATGCCCGCCTCCCATGCCGGTCGGGAACGGATCATGCCAGCCGGTGTAATGATCGTCGAACGCCGATCCCGAGCGATGCGGATCGTGCTGCCAGTGGTCGTGATGGTGGCTCGACAGATCGGTGCCGAACGGATTGCCGGCGACGTCGACCCCGCCGGTCATCGGCAGCCCCGTGACGGGGTTGATCGTCGGGGTATTACCCACCGCCAATCCGGCGGTGGGCGCGTGCCAGTCATCGAAGAACGACGCGATGCGATCGAACAGTCCCATGAGGTTCGGCCTCCTTGTGACGATGGCTCGACGATATACGCTTTCCGCATTCCCATCAAGCCGCGCTAGTGCCGTGCCATGCCGGTGTCCCCCGCCCTGCCCGAGCTACACGCGCGCATCGTCGCCGCGCTGACCGAGGCGCGCCGGGACGCAAAGCTGCGTCAGGTCGATCTGGCTAAGCGGCTCGGTTGGCAGCAGGCCTATGTATCGCGTTACGAGACCGGCGAACGGATGCTTGCAGTCGACGAATATGTCGCGGTCGCGCGCGCGATCGGCGTCGATCCGGTCGCGCTGCTGGCTCAGGTGCTGGATGGCGAGAACGCTGTCCCCGACTGAGGCGGGACGTCTGCCCGATGGGCAAAGGCCTGCTCCAGATGGTGAGCGATCTCACGTCCGAGCGGCTCGAAAGCCTCCCGCCGTTCGGCGGTGAGTTCCAGATCCGGGTTCTCGGCAAGTTCGCATGAGACATGCGTGTGCGCACCGTCCGGCAGCACCGTCAGCACGACCCGACCGAGCGGCCCCAGCCGGATGTGCCGGAAGTCATAGATCCAGCATCCCGGCTGCGCGGCATGTTTCGTGAACGTCACATCCGGCGGCAGGGCGATCATTGCCTTGTCCGGCCGTCGGGCAGCGCTGCCGTTTCGACTGCCCAAGCCACCGCTCCCGGCGTCTCGCGCCACGCCTTTCCGGCCTGTTCGACATACCACGTCGCCTCGTCGGCACCGCCCATGGTCAGATACCCCTGTGAAGGTTCGGGCGGTCTTGCGGCCAACAGGATCGCGGGCACGTGGCGGTTGCCGCGAAGCCCGTCACTCAGGATGGCGGAAGCGGTCGGATCACCGTCGCGGAAGGCAACGAGCGCCCGCGTGTAGGTGATGACGATGCCGCCATCATCCTCATGAAGGCGGAGCAGCTGACGCAGCTCGTCGTCGCGACCACGATCAAGCAAGACGAAGGCGAGTGTGTAGCGGATCCCCTGGTTGTCGTCAGGATTGAGTTCGAGCAGCGCGCGCCAGTGCGTCAGCGCTTCGTCCACGGCCCCTGTCCGGTACAGCGCCCCGGCAAGCCCGGCACGGGCACGCATATACGGCCGGGTCTGCAGCCAGCCCCAGAACTCACCTTTCAGTTCCTCGAACTCAGGTCCGAGCGCCAGTTCGCCGGCCTTCATGCCTAGCCGGTAGAGAGCGATTGCATCGGCATCGCTGACCACTGCCTCGTCGGCAAGCAGCACATAGGCATCGGCGCATAGCGGCGAAATTTCGACTGCCTTGCGAGCCAGGCGAACCCTTTCGGCGCCGCTCGCGTCCCAGGCATCGTACATAACGTCCTGTGCGTCATCGATGGCGGAAGTATCGATAACAGCGACTGCATTGTTCAGGGCAGCCGTGAGCGCAGCCATGTCGGCGACAGGGGCTGCTATCTTTGATGTCCTGACGCAGCCGGTCTTGCGTGGCCGGGCCGGCGGTCGTCTGTCGTCCATATGCCCTGCCTCCGATGGATTGCGGCTTCCCGATCGCATAGCATCGCGTCGGTCGGTCACGAAGGCGCTGTCGATAGCGGGGCTTGGGAACAGAACGAAGAGGTTCGGATGACGGCAATCAAACGGATCACGATCGGTGTACTGGCCTCCGGCTTCGCCATCGGCACGGTCACGCACACCCTGCATCTCGTCAACGTGGGATGGATCGTGTTCGATGACGCCCCGACCTGGATGAACGTCTATTGGACGGCGCTGACCGCGCTCGATCCGCTCGCCGCGGTGCTGCTGATCTACCGCCGTCCGATGGGCCTTGCCCTTGGCGCCGCCATCATCCTGAGCGATGTCGCGATCAACAGCTACGCACTTTATGGGCTTGCCCTGCCCTTCGGCTTCCTGTCGCTCCAGCTCCAGACCCTGTTCTGCGGCTTCCTGCTCGGTGCGGTCGGATTTCTGGCGACCAAGCATCAAGCACGAGAGGCAAACCGATGACGAAGGCGAGCACGGCTTACGTCGCCTGGATGAAGGCCGGCATGGACATGTGCATGCTGGGCGCGGAGGCCGGCACGGTAATGGCGCTCCGCATAGCACGCATCGCCGCCGGCGGGTCGGCCGGGGCGGCGGAAGCCGAGCTGATGGTGACCGAGAAGGTCTGCGCCGCGATCGAGCTACAGACCCGCCTGATGACCGGCGCGCTGGGCGTCACCCCGCTCGGGGCCACGCAAGGCACGCTGAAGCATTACCGGCGCAAGGTTTCCGCCAACAACCGGCGACTGAGCAGGCCGCGGAAAGGATCATGATGATCGCCGGCTTGTGTGAGGAAAGACGATGACGACAATCATGGCATTGCTCGCCGCAATGACGACGGCGCCTTCCTGCCCGGCCCCGACCGGTGAGCCGGTCGCGATCACATCCACGGTGCTGCCGGTGTACGCGCTGGGCGGCGACTATCAGGGGTCATCGCAGAACGTCTTTCTGAACGTACGCTAAGGGCGGGCCGCCGCTCCCGTGGTTCGGAGCGGCCTGAACCGCTCGCGAGGTTTGTCGATCTCGCTCCATAGATAGTCGCCGGTGAGGCTGATATGCTCCCAGCCCAGCGGGGCAACATGGGCGAGCAGGGTGTCGGGCACGTCGATGCCACGGTCACGCAGGTGACGGGCGGCACGGTCGGGATAGACGGTGTTCCGCAGGATGATGGCCGAGACGATCAGGTTGAGGCCAGAAGCGCGGTGCCGCTGGTTCTCGAAAGTGCGGTCGCGCAATTCGCCGAGGCGGTTGAAGAAGACGGCACGGGCGAGCGCGTTGCGGGCCTCGCCCTTGTTGAGGTTGGCGTTGGTGCGCCGACGCAGATCGGCATCGTCGAGCCAGTCGAGCATGAACAGCGTCACACCCACTTTATCGACAGCCCGCGCATCGTGGACAGCACATCGGCGTCCGACTTCCGGTTCGCGGACCTGAAGGAACGGCCGGGCACGGTGTTCCTGTGCTTGCCACCCGACCGGCTCGATGCCTATGCCCGCTGGCTGCGGCTGCTGGTGAGCCAGGCCGTCACCGACATGGCCCGCTCCCCTGCCCGGCCGGACAAGCCCGTGCTGTTCCTGCTGGACGAGTTCGCCGCGCTCGGCCGACTCGATCCCGTCGAGCGCGCGATGGGGCTGATGGCGGGCTACGGGATGCAGCTCTGGCCGATCCTCCAGGACATGCACCAGCTCAAGGCGCTCTATGGCGAGCGTGCCGGCACGTTGGGGGCACCTCAAGGTTTGTCATATGGACAGCGGCAGTCGGAACAAATGGTCAACAAAGGCCTGAGCGTTGCCGCAAAGTATATTAAGTTTCGTG
>NZ_JAVDUC010000043.1:0-9457 GCF_031456125.1 Sphingomonas sp. BE138 | reverse complement strand
GGCCGGGCCGGCCTGATACGCGGCGTATCCTCCGGTGACCAATGTCACCAGCCATCCGCCAAGCCGTTTTCGCGCAGGCCTTTTTCAACAGCCTCAATCGGTTGTGGCATTTTGTGCATTATCCTTCGGCCCGGTAAGGTCGACGGACAACGTTTTCTGATATTCGATGACGCTGGCCGAAGCGCTGACGACCGGGCGACGAAGGCTACGGGTAGCGCCGGCGATCAGTTCACTTGCGCGGACGGCATGATCCTCGCCGGAAAGTCCGGGCGAGGCGCCGTCGATCCGCGCGAGAGCCGCATCGAAGCTCAGGGCCGGGGCGCTTTGCTCAGTCCGGCTCTGAGCATTTGCTGTCCCAATGCAAACCACGGTTGATATAATGAATTGCAAGACGAGGCGGCCCGTCACGCCGTAGCCTCCAATGGGCCCAAGAAAGTATCGCGCACATTCCGGTCGAGGCGGACCGGACGAAGAGAGGTGGCATCCACACTGCACCAGACGCTCTTGACGTCCGCCAGGACGGTCGCGCCGCGTCGTATCGTTGCCCCGAAATATGCTTTGGCTCCGACGATCCGTTCGATGAGCATTTGAACTTCAATGCGTTCGTGGAGAAACGCAGCGCGGCGATAGGTGATCTCATGCTTGAGTGCGACCCACGCGACCGAACGCACAGCCTCGCTAGGCGCACCCTGGCTCCAAAAGGCAGTCACCGCATCCTGAATCCAGCGCAGGTAGACGGTGTTGTTCACATGTCCCATGTGGTCGATGTCCGATGCGATCACCTCGAACGCGCTGAAATGACCTCCGCCGCCTTCAAGCATTTGATCCGTCCTCATGGAATTAGTTGACAGCGATCAAACCCTTGCAGATATTGTCATCAATGACAATAGTGACGAGCCTTGTCCGGCGTCGACGCCGCCATCCGGACGAGCTCCGCGAAGAGGCGATCATTGCGGCTCGCGAGATTTTGATGGCGGACGGTCCCGGCTCGATTACGCTTCAGGCGGTCGCGGCAGCGCTCGGGATGGCGCACGGGAGCATCACCCATCATTTCGGTACTGCCGCCAATCTTCAGGCGGCGGTTGCCGATGAACTGATCGTGCAGCTTCTGACCGAAGTGCGGACGGGGACGTTGGCGCTGAAAGCCGGGGATATCTGCGAAGCGGATCTCGTCGATCTGGTGTTCGACACCTTTGAGACGACGGGCGTCGGCAGGCTGATCGGGTGGCTGTCCGCCTCGCAAAGCCCCCTTCTTCAGCCGCTGTTCGAACGCTTCGCGCGACTTCCTCACGAGATTGCAACTGACCGCAGGGACGGATCGGCCTTCACCGAGGCTGAGCTTCCGATAATTATCGAGAGTATCGTCACCTCGGCCCTGAGCTCATCCCTCATCGGGTCTGGGCTTCGGCAGGCGCTTGGTCTTTCGCCGGCGTTCACCCGGCAGCGGGTTGCTGAGAACCTCGCGGCGCAGCGCGCGATGCGCATCCCGCAATGAAATCTTACTAGCCGAAGCGACGAGGCGGCTGACCGACAGGGGCAGCCTACCAGCTCAAATTCAATCGGAGCGCAAATGTCGAAGATTGCGAGACTTTACGCACTGGTCCTAATGATTATCGGCGTTGCCTTAACAGCAGCCGGTTTATGGCTGACGGGGCTCGGCGGATCGCCCTATTATGCTATCTTTGGTGCAGCGCTCGCCATAGCGGCCGTTCTTGCTTTGAAGAGCCGGCGCCAAGCGATTTGGGCGCTCGCGGCTGCGTTGGTCGGCACCTTGATCTGGTCGATTTTCGAGGCAGGTTTCCGTTTCTGGGACCTCTTTCCCCGTCTGCTCGCCCCCATTGCCCTTGTAGGCTTGGGCTTCGCGCTCTTCCCGATGATCATCGCCGGTAGCGCCCAACGAGGTGTTCGGCTCTGCGCTGCAGCCTGTGCGGCCGCGTTCATCACTATGTTCGGACTGGCATTCGTGTCACATCCCACTGTGCCCGCAATTGCAGCGTCGGAATACTCGCCGGGCGCGGGTAACAACGCGCCGCAGGACTGGACTTCTTACGGGGCAAACACCGCCGGGCTTCGGTACAGAGCCTATAACAAGATCAATCGCGACAATGTCACAACGTTGAAGCCGGCCTGGACCATCCGGACCGGCGACATGGGCCCGGGCATTGACCAGAACACCCCGCTTCAGATTGGCGACACGCTTTATAGCTGCACCCGTAACAACGTCATTATCGCACTTGACCCGGATACGGGTGCAACGCGCTGGCGCTTCGATCCGCATGCCAAGGCGCCCTTCTGGCAGCGGTGTCGCTCGCTCGGCTATTACCAGTCGACGACAACGACCGGCGATTGCAAGCAGCGGCTCATCGCTACCACCATTGATGCCCGCTTGATTGCGCTCGACGCCAGGACGGGCAAGCTCTGCCCCGGTTTCGGCAATGCCGGCACCGTGTCGCTTGCTGAAGGCATGGGGCCGGTCCAGCCCGGTTTCTACTTTCAGACCTCCGCCCCGCTCGTTGCGCGCAACATCATCGTGATCGGTGGCTGGGTGGTCGACAACGAGCAGATCGGTGAACCCTCCGGCGTCATCCGCGGCTTCGACGTGATGACCGGCAAGCTCGTCTGGGCATGGGACTTGGGCAACCCGGCGATCACGCGTGAGCCTCCTCCCGGCCAGACCTTCACACGCGGTACGCCGAACATGTGGACCACTGCGGCCTATGACGACAAGCTCGGCCTGATCTATGTCCCGCTCGGCAACGCCACGCCTGACTATTACGGCGTGCAGCGCAAGCCATGGGCAGACCAGTACAATTCGACGCTTGTCGCGCTCGACGTGACCTCCGGCCGCGAGCGCTGGAAATTCCAGACGGTGCATCACGACCTGTGGGACTATGACCTTCCCGCACAACCCGCCCTCGTCAATCTGCGGGGCAATATTCCGGCGCTCCTGCTGTCCACCAAGCGGGGTCAGCTATTCCTGCTGAACCGGGCCACTGGTCAGCCGCTGAGCCGCGTGGTGGAAAAACCCGTGTCGTCGGCGGGCAGCATGCCGGGTGAGCGGATGTCGCCGACCCAGCCTTATTCGGTTGATATGCCGGTGATCGCGGAGACGCTGAACGAACGTCGCATGTGGGGCATGACCATGTTCGACCAGCTCGCCTGCCGCATATCCTTCCGTCAGTCGCGTTACAGCGGTGATTTCACGCCCCCGGGCATGACCCAGTCGATCGAGCATCCGAGCAACCTCGGTGGCCTGAACTGGGGAAGCATGTCGGTCGACGTACCCAACAACCGGGTGTTCATGAACGACGTCCGCGTGCCAATGACCGTCCGCCTGATGACCCGTCCGGAATTCACGGAGTTCGCCAAGAAAAACCATCCGGATGGCACCGGTCACGGACCATCGCCGCAGCTCGGCACGCCGTATGGCGTCAACATCCAGATGTGGATGACGAAACTGGGCGTCCCCTGCTCCCGCCCCCCGTTCGGCACGATCACCGCGATCGACCTCAACACGCGCAAGATCGCGTGGCAGGTGCCGGCCGGAACCGCCGAGGAACTAGGGCCGCTGGGGATCAAGTCGCACCTCCCGATGCCGATCGGTATGCCGACCTATGCCGGCACCAGCGTGACCGCCGGGGGACTGCTCTTCTTCGCGGGATCGCAGGACTACTATCTCCGCGCTTACGACACATCGAATGGCAAGGAGGTCTGGCGCTACCGGCTGCCGGTAGGCTCGAGCGCGACACCGATGACCTACATTTCACCTAAAACCGGACGCCAGTACGTGCTGGTATCGGTCGGCGGAGCTGCCCATTCGAAGGACATCGGCGATTACGTCATCGCGTTCAGTACACCCAAAGCCAACTAAAACATCAATGCCTTAGGAGAGGTTATGACGCAGCCGAGATTGCTCGAGATGGTCGCTGCAGAGGCATATGACTATCCCCTCCTCATCCGTCGATTGCTCCCCCAAGCGGAGACGACGAATGAGGAGATCGTCAGCGACGGGCGGCGATTTCGTTACGCCGAGTTCGTCGAGCGGGTTCACCGCCTGGCATCAGGTCTCTCCCAGCTGGGTGTTCAGGCAGGGGATACGGTCGCGGTGATGGATTGGGACAGTCACCGCTATCTCGAATGCTATTTCGCCATCCCCATGCTTGGCGCGATCCTGCAGACCGTCAATGTTCGCCTAGCACCCGCCGCGATCGGCTTCACGCTTCGGCAGAGCGGCGCTTCGACACTCCTCTATCACAACGACTTCAAGCCGCTCGCCGACGCACTTCTACCTGCACTCGACATTCTACGCGTCGTCACCTTCGGCGGAATGGCAGGTGACGGCTTCGAGGCCTGATCAAAGCGGGCGACCCCGGCTTCGCCTTTGACGATTTCGATGAGAACGCCATCGCGACGACGTTCCACACGACCGGAACGACCGGTGACCCCAAGCAGGTGTTCTTCTCGCATAGACAACTTGTTCTGCATACCTTGGCGGCCGCCACGACGATCGCAAACCAGCCTGTCGGACAGAATGTCACACGCCGTGACGTGTACATGCCGATGACGCCGATGTTTCACGTCCACGCCTGGGGCATGCCGTTCATCGCCACGATGCTGGGAATGAAGCAGGTCTATCCCGGACGCTATGATCCCGCCACGCTTCTTGCGCTGAAGCGCAATGAGGGCGTGACCTACTCGTATTGCGTGCCGACGATCCTGCGAATGGTGGTCGATGCCGCGAAGGCAAATGCTTGGGACGTAGGGCCCTGGACGATGATGATCGGCGGGTCAGCTCTGCCTGAGGCTCTGGCCCAGGAAGCAGAAGAAGTCGGCATCATCGCGCTTTCCGGATACGGCATGTCCGAAACCGGACCTGTCGTCACGCTTGCCCGCAGCCAACCGGAAGATACCGTAGGCGTTCGCTGTCGCGCTGGTTTCCCATTGCCGCTCGTCGAGGTCGCCATCGACCAAGCCCGTGGCGGCGAACTGACCCTCCGGGCACCCTGGCTCACCCAAGGCTACTCGCAGCAGCACGCTTCCGATGCGCTGTGGGACGGCGGACGCCTTCATACCGGCGACATTGCCGAGATCGATGCCGACGGCGCGGTTCGGATCGTCGATCGGTTGAAGGACGTCATCAAGACGGGCGGCGAATGGGTTTCTTCAATCGAACTGGAAGCTCTTCTCACGGCCGAACCCGGCGTTGCCGAAGCAGCCGTCGTCGGTATCCCCGACGCTCGCTGGGGCGAACGACCGATCGCATTTGTCGTCCGCGCTGCCGGGCCGACGGTGTCGGAGGAAGCGTTACGAGAGGCTGTGGTCGCTCGGGCGCTAACGGGAGCCATCTCGCGTTACGCCGTACCGGATGCCATTCACTTCTGTGATGCCCTGCCAAGAACGAGCGTCGGCAAGGTCGACAAAAAGGCGTTGAAGGAGACGGCTCACCCTTCCGCTCTGTTTGCCGGCGCCTGACTCACGGCTGCTTCCCGCGTACCCGGCCAAGCCGCCAGAAAAACGACCGGTTTTCTGGCGATTGCTGTTTTTGCCTCGTCCCCCCTGCCTTGTGGTCGGGATACCCGTTGCGGAAACCACCAGCACATTGCAGGGTGTCAGATATCTTTTCTGGCGGGGTGGCGATGCTCATCGGATATGTGAGGGTGTCCAAGGCTGACGGATCGCAGACGCTGGCACTGCAGCGCGATGCGCTGCTCGCCGCAGGCGTCGATGCCTCGCGCATTTATGAGGATCTCGCGTCGGGTCGTCATGATGCACGTCCCGGCCTGACTGCCTGTCTCAAGGCATTGCAGCCCGGCAATACACTGGTGCTCTGGAAACTGGATCGCCTCGGACGCGACCTGAGGCATTTGGTCATCACCGCCGAGGCGCTGCGTGAGCGCGGTATTGGGTTGAAGGTGCTGACCGGCGCCGGCGCGCAGATTGACACCACCACCGCCAACGGCCGCCTGGCCTTTGGCATCTTCGCCGCTTTTGCAGAGTTCGAGCGCGAGTTGATCGCCGAGCGCACACAGGCCGGCCTTGCCGCGGCACGCGCGCGGGGGCGCATGGGAGGGCGACCCCGCAAGATGGACAAGGCAACGCTGGCGATGGCGATGGCCGCCATGTCCGATCGCAACGCGATCGCAGCCGATGTCGCGCGCCGTCTCGGGATGACGACGACGACACTCTATATGTACGTGAACGGTGACGGCACGCCCAAGGCACCGGGCCAGGCACTGCTCGACGGTGTGCCATACCGCAAAGAACGGCTGCAAGCCGCGTGATAGATCACGCCGCGCCTCAGCGATCAGGCATATCGTCGAGCAGGCGAGGCGATCACGTCGTGTTCAATCGACCGGGCCGAGATTTCAGCCGGAGTCAGGGCCGCGGGGACGCACACCCCCCGACGCGGCTTGCCGTTCAGTCGGTTCGATCGCGCAAGGATCATCAGGTTCATCACCGCCGCGCCGATCAGGAACTCCTCTTCCGCTCCGCGGATACCGCGCAGGTGAAGCCGCCTCATGCCATGCTTACCCTTGGCGTCAGCGAAGAACCGTTCAACCCCGCGCCGCAACCGCATAGACCGCTTGTAGAGCCCGGTTTCCACTTCGGCTCTGGCAAGATCGCGGACGTCCTCATCGTCCAGCCGAACCAGGATACGACGCCGCGCCGTCGTGCATTTCTTCCGAAGCACGCACGCCTCGCAGTCACGCGCATCGGCTGCATAACGGTGTACGCCGGTGGGCAGATAGAAGGCATGATGTCGGAGCGGCTTTCCGGTCGGACAGGTAAAGCTGTCAATGTCACGATCATAGCTGAAGGCCGTTCGCGGCAGCTTGCCCTTGGTCTGTTGCGTACGGTCGATTACCGGAATGTGCGGGATTGCGCCGTGATCCCTTACGAAGCCGAGGAAGTTGGCGCTGCCATAGGCTTTGTCGGCCGCAACCCGCTTGGGACGATAATCAAAGCGATCGGCCGATCGCTCGAGCATGACGCGCCCCGCATCAACTTCCTCCGCGAACCGAGCCGGTGTCGCCTTCACATCGAGAGCGACGCCACTCGGGGTGTCGACCAGCGCATTCAGGGCGTAGCCGAACCGGCCACGCACCGTTCGCGCCGACCAAGCCGCGGCAGGATCCGTTCGAGAGACGCCTTGGCAGCTTTTCGAGCGCGCCATTTCAAAGACGGCATCTCTTGTGTCGTGCACCCACTCCCTAACCGCGCGCGACGCGTTGGCGACATACGGCAGGTAGCCAGGAACGGTCTTGCGCTGCCAGCTCGCATCAGCCGCTATGAACGATGCATCGATCGCGGCGTCTTTTCCGCCAATCAGTCCTTCACTGATGCAGCGTCGGACCGTGCTTTCGAACAGGATCCGGAACACGTCGGCATCGCGGAAACGACCGTGCCGGTTCTTGCTGAACGTCGAGTGGTGCGGAACCTTGTCTCCCGGCGCGAGACGGCAGAACCAGCGATAGGCCAGATTGTAGCGCAGCTCCTCACACAGACGCCGTTCGGACGTGATCGCGTAAATGCGGCCGACCAAGGCCATGCGGATGAGGAGTTCGGGATCGATCGATGGCCGTCCCCTTGCGCTGTAGTGACCGGCCAGTGCCTGTCTCAACTCGCCGATGTCGAGACATCGATCGACGCGACGCAGCAGGTGGTCTGTGGGCAACATGGCTTCTATGGTGCGGCGGGACGCCCCGTCCCGCTTACCGCGACAGGCTGGTCCCATCATAGCGACGCTCCTTTCGGCAGCCATGAAACGAAGGAGCAACCCAGCATGTCCGGCATTTTTCAACAGGCCCGATCGTTTGCGAGACAACTCTGATCTGGTGCTTCAATCGCAATTGCCCATCGTCCGCGCAGACCCACAAGCGGCCATTCAGTGCAAACGTAGCGCTACTCACAAGCGGTCGCTCGTTCATACTCAAGGACCCTTCTCTGAACAGGAAGACTCACCCGGCTCACCGCCTCCTGGCGTGGGCCTAGGGGCCGATCTCCAGCGCCCGTCAGCCGATTAAGGCCGGGCCCGCGAAGCGACCGTGCTCGTTGAGCTTCTCACAGCGGCAAGGCGGAGGCGGCATGAACACGATTGAGCGCGGCACTGGACGCACGCTGCTTCTGATCCACGGCCTGGGCGGGAGTTGGCGATCGTGGAGCACCGTCTTGGGCCCACTCAGCGCCTCGCGGAAGGTCATCGCGGTCGACCTTCCCGGCCATGGGGCTACCCTTGCCGAGTCCGACAGCGGGACGTTTGATGGTCTGGTCGGCAGCGTCGAGCGTTACATCGCGGAGGCTGGTTTGTCTGGCGTCGATGTTGTCGGCAGTTCCATGGGCGCGCGGATTGTGCTTGAGCTCGCGCGGCGCGGACTCGCCGGCAACGTCGTCGCGCTTGATCCTGGCGGCTTCTGGCGAGGGTGGGAGCGAACCTTCTTCAGAACCACCATCGGCGCCTCCGGTCGCTTGCTGCGCGCCATCCGGCCAGCTCTGCCGGCGTTGAGCCGAAACGCAGCGTCGCGCACGGCGCTGCTCGCTCAGCTCTCCGCGCGTCCTTGGGCGCTTGACGGGGAGACCGTCGCGACCGAGCTGGAAGGTCTCAGTAGAACGCCGACGTTCGATGCGCTGGTCCAGAGCCTTGCCGCGGGACCTGAGCAGTCCGGTCCCGCCGCTGCCGGCACCGGCCGGGTCGTCATCGGGTGGGGCAGGCAAGACCGGCTCTGCCTCCCCAGACAGGCTGCGCGCGCGCAGGCAGCCTTTCCCGGCGCCGAGCTCCACTGGTTTGATGGCAGCGGCCACTTTCCGATGTGGGACACGCCGGAGGAGACAGTCGCCGTCATCCTCGACGCGACGAGGTGAAGCTCCACCCGCTGGACGGCTCGCTTGCGCGATGTCGGCAGCATCGACCCAATCCCAGTCATTCCGCGGGCTCATCGCGGCCCCCGAAACCCGCCGGTCGTTCATCTTTGTCAGCGAGCGTTCGATCGGCGAGGCTTGGGACAAACCCGTCCTTCATGAGGACGACAGTGAACGACCAGATTTGGAGAAAGCGGCCGTTCGCGCGACGAAGGACTTTAGCAAGTCTGGACGACCGCTCCCGCTAATGGCTAGAAAGTTTATCGGATTCAAAGGAGATATAGCAGAAGTTGCGTGTCGCTGTCGGGGTCGAAGCCTTCTTCGTCTTCGCTAGACCAGGCACTAAAGAAATCCTCGACCAGCCCTTCCGTCGCGATCCCGATCAACGCCACCGGCCTCGTATACTTGCGATAAAAGTAGCCGACGCGCTGATAATCGTCATCATCAACGAAATCCTCTCCCGCCGTTTCGTATCGCACCGTGTGCCAAATATCGTCGACCTGCGAGTGACCTGCCCCCCGTTGGCTCCCTCGCTTTGATGTAGAGTCTGCACCAGGAAGGAGCAGACGAGTGAGAAAGAGCCGTTTTTCCGAGGAACAGA
>NZ_JAVDUC010000042.1:0-11650 GCF_031456125.1 Sphingomonas sp. BE138 | reverse complement strand
GTCGGAGGCAAAGACCCAGTTCGCCGTCATCTTCGGCGAGCGGTTCGTCATCTGATGACGATAACGGCCTCCCGCACAGAATTCCTGACACTCCCCCGCAGTCCAGAAATGGCTTGGGCAGATCGGCGTGAAGACGCTCTACATCACGCCAGGCTCACCATGGGAAAACGGCTACAACGAAAGCTTCAACGGGTCGCTTCGCGACGAACTGCTTAATGGTGAAATCTTCTACAGCCTCGCCGAGGCCAAAGTGCTGATCGAGGCGTGGCGGCGCCACTACAACACCATCCGACCACATAGCAGCCTGGGCTATCGCCCACCCGCACCAGAAGCGGCGACGCCGCCATTGCCGGCCTCCGGTTCCGCTTCGCTCCACCTACGCCCGGCAATGGCGGCGAAGACCACAATGCACTAACTGACAACCCGGACCACCCGGTGGGGGCTGCTCATCGCGGCAAGATCAAGCGCGGTATCGAACGCGCAATGCGGCGCTGGCGTGAGCAGGCGTTGCGATCTCACCACCTCGACCTGACCGGCTCGGTCTTCGTGCCCGCAGGCGCCAAGCTCGCTCAAGGCGTCCCGATGGAAACGCTTGCACAAGGGGCGTGATCGACTGATTTGCCGGTTCGCTGTCGCACGGCGGTCGGCGTCGGCTGGCACCCATGCTTTTTGGAATAGCCAACGTCGGCGATGCGCGCTCACCCACCCGAAAGCGAATGATCCGTAAACCATCAACTCCGGTCATTCCCGGAACCATGCCGCAGCAGAGGGGCAGCGAGACCCGGCATGGACCAACGCTCCATCATACATTCGCCGATCCAACAAGTCGACGCGTCTACATGTCGATGCGGCTGCCGCTAATGTCCCGGATCCTTCACCGCGATGATGTCGGCCGCATCCTCACGCATGCCGCCCGTTGTCTTCCGCCCACCGGCGTGATGGCAGCGGTGTCGGCATGTCGATACCGCGACGGCTCGACAGGTCGACGATGTCGCCCCACACTCGGGCCAGATGCCCATTGGCATGCCCCCTGCCCCCCCCCGGCCGGCGCTGAACCGTCAGTGGCGCGGCGCGATCCGCGCGCTCCCGCCCCGCCCCACACCGCCGGCTTGGCGCGCATCGGACGGACGTCGATGGCGTAAGTCCGTCGTCATGTCGGGATGTCGACATGTCGCACGTAACCCGCGCGCGCTGGCCCGGCCATCGGCCGCCGAAGGCGCCATGGAGGCAGCGACGGGGTGGAACGACCGTCGCCGACGTCGCTGCGATCGGCTGCCCCCTCTTCCCCTTACGGAAAGCAACGTAACAGTGCCGACGTGTCGACACGCCGACATGTCGGGAAACCCCTGCCCCGCGCGTCCGCCCTGCCCACCCGCCACGATCGCGCACCCGACATGTCGCCATGTCGACGTCGCGACACCCGCTGATCGACATGTCGACACGGTGGCCGGACGCCCCGCTCCGCTGCCGGTGAAAGCCGTGCTTCAGACGGCCCGTGCCGGGCGCATCGGACGGCGCCCGACCGCGCCCGCCTCGAACCACGGCGTCACCAGCAGGTGCGGGACCGCCAGTGCCGCGATGCCGGCGAACAGGCCGCGCACGCCGCTGGGATCGACGCGCAGCAGCAGCATCGCCACCATGCCCGCCAGCACCACCGCCGCCGCGAACACCGGCGCGACCGTCGTGAGATAGGACAGGGTGCTGCCGCACCCCAGCCGGTCGCGGCGCGCGGCGGTCTGCGGCAGTGCGTGCAGGATCAGGAACCCGGTCGTGAAGCCGACCAGCGGGGGCAGGGCGAGCAGCCCCGCCACGCCGCCCGCCAGCCGCCCGTCGCGCCGCCGCCACGCCAGCACCAGCAACCCGCCCGCCGCCACGCCGCCGCTGAGCGCGAGGACCGGCGTGGCCGCGGCGACCGGCGACCCCGCTCCGCCCGCCGTCCGCAGCAGCGCGGCATAGCCCTCCGCGTGCAGCGCGGCCGGGGCGGCGACCAGCGCGACGCCGCGCGCGATCCGCTCCGCCACGGCGCCGTCCGGTGCGTCTTCCAGCCCGAAATGGATCGCGGAGGCGAGCAGGAACGCCGGCAGCGCGATCGCCGGGTCGGCGGTCCACCACAGCAGCGTCACCAGCGACACCGCCCCATAGGCGGCGAGGAAGGTCGGGCGCCGCGGCGGCGCGACCACCGCCAGGTCGCCCGCGCCGTGCACCATGCCGACCACGCCGATCCCCAGGATCGCGAACGCCAGTTGCACCGGCAACGGTGCGATCGCCGCCGCGATCGTTCCGGCCGCCAGCAGCGCGGGCAGGGCGCGGGGCAGGCGGGGGCGCCCGCGTGTCACGCCGCCGGCGCGTGCTCGCGCAGCGCCGTGTCGAGGTTGCGCGCCGCGTAGAAGGCGTAGACGACCTTGGCGACCACATCCATGACCAGGATCGCCCATACCGATGCGGGGTCGGTGATGATCCTCAATCCTTCCGGACCGATCAGGAAAACGACCGGATACAGGAACCAGACGACCGTCAGGAACGCGATGTTCTTGCGATAGGCGGTGCTCAGCGCCGCACCGCGCTGCGCAGCCAGCGCACGCAGCGGCCCCCACAGAAGGTACAGCACGCCGACGAACGCGACGCACGACCACAGGTACCACACCCATTTCACCACCGGCGCCGTCGCCAACGACGAGACCAGCCCGGTGGCGATCATCAGCACGTCCAGCACGATGATCGCGGTCAGGTACCCGCCGACCTCGCCCGTCCGCCCGCGTTCATGGAACGCGGTCAGCACCAGGCTCGCCAGCAGGATCGGCGTCGTCACCGACCAGTCGGCATAGCGCGCCAGATAGGTCGCGGCGCCGTCCGGCGTCGCCAGCGTCCCGATGCCGAACGCCATCGCCAGATAGGCGGTCGCCGCGATGAAGGGGACCGCGGCGTGCAGCAACGTGTGGTGGCGCGCCGGCGGCGCCTTGCTCCCCGTCGCATAGATCGCCAACGAGGCGAGTGACATGATCGTGAAGCCGATCGTGAAGGCGGTCTGGTCCATGCGCGCATCCCTTGGCAGGACTGGCCCCTCGCAAGACCTCGGGAAAGCTAACGCAGGATAAGGCCGATGGTGCCGGAAACATTGTGACACGATTGCCGTAGCGCCGGTGGGAGCTTCACGAAGCGTCCGCCGACGGTGCCGCCCACATCCGCGAACGCCGTCGCGCCGTGCGTTCGCGCGTCACGCTGCGGGGAGGGGGCTCGCGGCTCCCGGTCTCATGCGGGCGGATGACGACGTGTATGCCTGTCGACACGTCGTTATGTCGACATGCCTGCACCGTTGTCTGTCGTTCCGCGCCGCCATTGCCACGTCCGCGCCCGCGCGCTGGTTTGACACGTCGCCCGCCGGCCCGGTACATCGCCGCTATGCGCCCACGACGGTTCGGATCATCCGCGACGACCGCGCCCGACTTTTCCGCCCGAAAGCACGAAGATCCGGCGTGCCCCATGACGGGGGACAGCACAGGGGGTAGGGCAGGGGAGCATCCATGACCAAGGTCATCCCGCCGCAGGGCGATCTGTTCCGGCTCGACAGCCCGCTGCTGGGCGACATCCAGGGCGAACGGACCGTCGCGGAGTTTCCGTTTTTCGCGCTCACCAAGCGCGCGCAGATGGAGCCGATGACCTTCGAGAGCGAGAGCGCACGGATCGAGATCAACCCCAGCAAGACCGGGGTTGCGACGATCTACGACAAGGAAATCCTGCTCTATATCGCCAGCATCATGGTCGGGCGGCTGGAGGCGGGCGAGACGATCGACCGCACGCTCAGCTTCACCGCCAACGACCTGTTCCGCATGACCGGCACCAACGCCTCGGCGCGCTCCTATGCCTCGCTGAAGGCCTCGCTGGCGCGGTTGCAGGGCACGCAGATCATCACGAACATCGAGACCGGCGGGGAGGGCTCGGACAGCGCCTTCTCGTGGCTGCTGAAGGCCGACATCAAATATACCAAGCTTCCCAACGGCGAACGGCGCGTGAAGCATGTCGAGGTGATGCTGTGCGACTGGCTCCACCGCGCGATCCTGACCGACCGGCGCATCGCGGCCTATCACGACGATTTCTTCAAGCTCGGCCCGATCGAGCGGCGGCTCTACGAACTGGCCAAGTTCAACTGCATCGACGGCGCGCGCTTCGAGATCGACGCGGTCGAGCTGGCGGGCAGGGTGGGGTGCTCGCTGGAGCCGCGCTCGCTCGAGAACTTCCGCCGCACGCTGCGCGAGGTCGCGCGGGTGCAGTCGATCCCCGAATATTGGCTGACGCTGACCGACCGCAAGGAACCCGGCCCGAACGGCGGCCGCCCGAAGCTGACGACGCTGGTCACGATCACCCATAACGAGGCGTTGCAGTTCGTCGGCCCGCCGCAACCGGGCGCCGCCTGACGCGCTCTCGGTCGCATCCGGGTTTTCCGCCCGAAAGCACGAACTTCATCCACGGTTTTCCGTGCGAAAGCACGACATGGCACGCCGCGCGAGTCGGGCGCGCCGCATCGCACGTAACGGGGGCCGTTCGGGTAACGAAATCGCCCCGACGTGGGTAAATTCGGGGTTGGAGCGGCACCCGACGCGGTGTTTTCCGCCCGAAAGCACGAATTGGTGCTCCCCGATCCACACGCCCGGCATCGCCGGCCCGGCGGTTTTCCGCCCGAAAGCACGAACATTCGTGGGATTTTCCGCCCGAAAGCACGAACATTCGCGCTTTCCTACACCGGACCCGTCCGACACATAGATTGCAATGAGGCGTCTGCCGCGTTCGCGCGCGCGCTTCAGGGGAAATGCCAAAGGAACTGGCTGTGAGCACATAAACGAATGCCCGGCACGAAGGCCGGGCACCCTGGGATTGTTATGTGGCAGCGTCGCCAAACGCTGACCGGTCATCATTCACTAACGACGACCTCCACGTAGCGATGTCCGAACCTCGGTTCAAGGGAGCGCGCTTCGCGCCACGTCATTGTTTTGCCTGCTGACGGCCCCTTCGCAAAGGGGACGAACGATGACCTGTACCCAGACGGCCTTCACGGGGGCCACGGGCGCGCGGCCCATCACCGCGCTGTCGCGCCGGATCGTGCGCGAGCTGGAGGCGCGCGCGCCCGCCGCGACCGATGTCGAGCGCAACCGGCTCTATCCGATCCTGGAGGGCGCGCGCGTCGCGCTCGGGCTGGGCACCCCGGCGCTCCAGACGCTCAAGCATCTGATCGGCTTCACCCGCCCCGACGACTGGACGCTCGGCCGCACGCCGATCGCATGGCCCAGCAACTATACGCTCGCCGAGCTGGCCGGCGTGACCGAGAGCGCGATCAAGGCGCGGCTGCGGCAATTGCGCACGCTCGGGCTCGTCACCGCGCACGACAGCGCACACGGGCGCCGCACCGGGCGCCGTGACGTCAGCGGCGCGATCACCAGCGCGTACGGGCTCGACCTGTCGCCGCTGCGCATCCGCTTCGAGGAGCTGCGCACACTTGCCGACGCGCAGACCGCGCAGTCGCGGCTGTTCAAGGAGGGGCGGCAGGCGATCGCACGGAGCCGCCGCCTGATCGGACAGGTGCTGGCGCAGGCCGCGGACCTGCAACTGACCGGTGCGCACTGGATGGCGTTGCAGGACGCGATCGAGCGGATCGCGGCGCGGGCTACCGCAGCGCGGGTCGCACGCGACAGCGCGGCCTATCAGGCGGCGCTCGATTGCCTGCCGCAGCTCGAGCAGGACGTGGGCGCGACGATCGACCGGTTCATGTTTACACAGAAGAATAGCGCGTCGGGGTCAAAATCCGCACCCGACATACATATACAAACCAACCCTTCTCCTCATCCCTATGTACAAGGCGATCGTGATCGTAGTCGACATCCGGACGCGGGTGCACCTTCGGAGCCGCTGCTCCCCGCGTCGCCGTCGGGAAGCGTGTTCAAGGCCCGGCCGGTCGATCTGGTCGCGATGTTCCCGACGCTGGCGATGTACATGAGCGCGCCGACGCCCGGCTGGCCCGATCTCCACGCTGCGGCGGCACGGCTGCGGCACGACCTCGGCATCCGCACCGCGACATGGGTCGACGCGCTCGACCGGATCGGGCGTGACGGTGCGGCCGTGGCGATGATGATCACCGCCGAGCGCCAGGCACGTCATGAGATCCGCCAAACCCCCGGCGCGTATTTCGCCGGCATGGTCGCCAAGGCGGGGCGCGACGAGCTCGACCTGGGGCGCAGCCTGTGGGGATTCCGCCATGCGGTGCTCGCCGATCATTAAGGCCGCATGTCGACGATCATGCAGCTTGCCATGTCGACACCGCGACATGTAGGAATGGCGACATGCCGACGATCGCGATCATCAGCCAGAAGGGCGGGGCGGGGAAGACGACGCTCGCGTTGCACCTCGCCGCCGCGGCGCAGGATGCCGGCGCGGTGTCGCTCATCATCGACACCGACCCGCAGGCGACCGCCAGCCAATGGGCCGCGTGGCGTCAGGATGCGCCGCCCGAGGTGATCGACAGTCCGCCGCCGCGGCTCGCCGCCAAGGTCGCGCAGGCGGCGGGGCAGGGGGCGCAGGTGATCGTCATCGACACGCCGCCGCATGCCGACAGCGCGGCGCGCGCCGCGGTCGAGGTTGCCGATCTGGTGCTGATCCCGTGTCGCCCGAGCGCGTTCGACCTCGCCGCGATCCAGACCAGCGCCAAGCTGGTGCAGTTGCTGCGCAAGCCCGCGTTCGTCGTCTTCAGCGCCGGCAGCCCCAATGCCCCGCGCGTCTATGCCGAGGCGGGCGAGCTGGTCGAAGGTTACGGCACGCCGGCCTGCCCGGTGCTGCTCCCCGATCGCGCCGCCTTCCGCCATGCCTCCGCGGAGGGACGCACCGTCATGGAATTGGAGCCATCGGGACGCGCCGCGCAAGACGTGCGCGAACTCTACAAATGGACGTGTCGACAGCTCGACATGCCGACCCCGCGTTTCCGCAAGAAGGTCCCTGCATGAGCCGCAAGCCCAGTTTCGCCAATCTGCGCGGCACCGCCACCCCGGCACCGGCGGCTGCACCGGCAACCCGCGCAAAGCTGGCACCGGCCCCCGCTCCGGTTGCGGCTCCGGAACCCGTGCCCGCCGGCCCGGCCCGGCCGGTCAGCCGCGAGGGACGCAAGCAGATCGCGGGCTTCTTCTCGCCCGACATGTCGCTGGCGATGCACATGCTCGCGCGCCGTCAGGGCCGCAGCCTCCAGGCGCTGATGGCCGAGGCGTTCAACGACGTGCTGCGCAAGCACGGCGAAAGCCCGATCGGCGACTGAACACCGATGGGGCAGGGGCGTTGATGCCGGGCAATCAGCCGGAGCCTCAGCGATGACCGATCCCGACGACCTGCCTCCCGACGATCCCGATCGCAGCGGCGACATGCCCGCCGACCTGCCCGACGAACCCGCCGAGGATCTGGGCGACTTCGCCTGAGCATGAAAGGCGGGGGAGCGCGATGCTCCCCCAACCGCATCACACCCGCTGGCGCGCCACCCGCGAACCGCGCGCGCGACGCAGCGTGTAGCCGACCGCGCCGAACCCGAGCATCAGCAGCGCCCACGTGGCCGGCTCCGGCACCGCGCCGGTCGCGCCGGTGCTGTCGAAGCGGAAGTTGGCGTCACAAATGCCCTTGCCGCAGTTGGTGGTCGGGTTGAACACCGCGTTGGCGGTGAGCAGCTGCCCCTTGGTGTAGCCGTCGACCGTGCCGGTGGCCGCCGGGCTGTAGATCACCGACAGGCGGTTGGTCGTCGCGGTCAGCGCCGCGGTGTAGAGCGCGCCATCGGTCAGCGCGACCCCGCCGAGCGTGAAGTCATACCAGAAGTTCGAGCGGTTGGCGGCGAGCGACGGCGTGGCGGTCACCTGCTTCAGGATCGTGCCGGTCAGGCTGCCACCCTCGCGCAAGGTGAAGGTCACCGGGCCGTCGACGGTGCCCGACAGACCGGTCTGGAACTGGAAGCCGAACGAGGTCAGCGAAGTGCCGATCATCGCGAACGTCTGCCCGACCGTGCCGCCGGTCGAGATGGTCACGCCGCGCGGTGCTCCGCCGTCCTGGACGAACGTCGCCGCCTGCGCCGGTACCGCTGCCCCCAGACCGCCGGCGCCGAGCGCCACGGCCGTCATCAACCGCTTCATGATGTGCAACCCCCTGTTAACCTTCGTAAACGCCGGCGCCTCTATCACTGCGATGTTGCAGTCCCGCGACACCGGGCGTGCACGGTCAAGCCGCTGACATGCAATGAATGTGTCATCATCGCTGACTAGGCGCCCCATCAGGCAGATCGTTAACGGGGGTCGGGATGAGCACGCAATATTGGAACCTGGGTGGCGGCGATCTGGTGCAGAACTGGAGCGACGGCGGGCTCATCACCGGCGACGACGACTGGAGCCGCGTGCCGAGCATCATGGGCTTCCGCGGTGACGACCTGACCGCGCGCACCGGCACCGATCCGCGGACGATCAGCGCCGGCAGCGATGTCGTCGACGTGATCGCCAACCAGACCAGCACCAACATCACCAATGGTGGCGTGGCCGAGTTCGCGATCGCCAACCCGGTCGTCGCCCTCCAGGGATCGGGCACCGCCGATGCGCCGTACCTGGCCTTCTATCTCGACGCGACCGGGCGCAGCGACGTGCGCTTCACCGCCACGATCCGCGACATCGACAGCAGCGCGGACAATGCGGTGCAGCAGGTCGCGGTCCAGTACCGCCTGAACGACACCGCCGCCTGGATCGACCTGCCGTCCGCCTATATCGCCGATGCGACGACCGGCGGCGCGGCGGGGCAGGAGACGCCGATCGACGTGACGCTGCCGGGCAACGCCAACGGCGTCGCGACGCTGCAGGTGCGCGTCATAACTACCAATGCGGTCGGCAACGACGAATGGATCGGCATCGACGACATCCGCGTCACCAGCACCGGCGCGGGCGGGCCGCAGCCGGGCGTGCTGTCGATCGCGGACGCCAGCACCGTCGAGGGTAACGGCGGCACGCACGACCTGATCTTCACCGTAACGCGCGCGGGCGGCAGCAGTGGCGCGGTCGAGGCGGGGTGGAGCGTCACGCTGCCCGGTGGCGCGGACGGCGCCGATGCCGCGGACTTTGCGGCGGGCACCGCGTTTGCCGGCACGGTGGCGTTCGCCGCCGGGCAGACCAGCGCGACGATCCGCCTGGCGGTCGCCGGGGACACGCTGCTGGAGGGCAACGAGACGTTCGCGATCGCGCTGTCCAACCCGACCGGCGGCGCGACGCTCGACCGCGCGGCAGCCACCGGCACGATCGTCAACGACGACATCGGCTATCGCACGATCGGCGACATCCAGGGCAGCGGGCTGACATCCGCCTATGAGGGCCAGACCGTGCTGACCACCGGCGTGGTCACCGCAATCGACAGCAACGGCTTCTACCTCCAAGATTATGGCGACGACGACGCGCGCACGTCCGACGCGATCTTCGTCTTCACCTCGTCGGCGCCGCAGGACCTGTTCGTCGGCGACACGCTGACGGTTGAGGGCCGCGTGTCCGAATATCAGGCCGGCACCGGCGGGCTGACCGTGACGCAGCTCAACCCGACCTCAATCCAGCTCGACAGCTTCGGCGACGCGCTGCCCGACGCGGTGCTGGTCGGGCAGGGCGGGATCCTGCCGCCGACCGAGAAGATCACCGACGGTATCGCCTTCTGGGAAGCGCTGGAGGGGATGCGCGTCACGCTCGACGCGCCGCAGGTCGTGTCGAACACCACCGCCGACCGCTTCCAGGAAACCGATGTCGTCGTCTCGGGCGGGGCGGGCGCGACCGGGCTCAATGCGCGCGGCGGCATCACGATCGCGCCGGGCGACTTCAACCCCGAAAAGATCCAGATCCAGCGCGACGCCGCGATCTTCGACGGCTTCTCGCCCGGCTATAGCGTCGGCGACCGGCTCTCGAGCGTCACCGGCATCGTCAACTATGCCGCCGCCACCTATGAAGTGATCGTCACCGAGGCGGTCGAGGTGACGAAGGACGTGACGCTCGCGCGCGAGACGACGGCGCTGAAGGGCGACGCCGCGCATCTGTCGATCGCGACCTACAACGTCGAGAACCTCGATGCGAGCGACGGCAAGTTCGACATTCTGGCGGGCGACATCGTCCGGCATCTCGGCGCGCCCGACATCGTCGCGCTCCAGGAGATCCAGGACGCCGATGGTGCGGGCACCGGGAGCGACCTGTCGGGCCAGAAGACCGCGCAAGGGCTGATCGACGCGATCGCGGCCATCAACGGCGGACGCTATGCCTATGTCGAGGTCGCGCCGACCGTCGCGGGCAGCACCGGCGGCGAGCCGGGCGGGAACATCCGCAACGGCTATCTCTACAACCTGGACCGCGTCGACTACGTCGCTGGAAGTGCGGCGTTAATCACCGGGGATGCCTATGCCAACAGCCGCAAGCCGCTGGCCGCGACCTGGGACTTCAACGGCGAGCAGCTGACGACGATCAACGTCCACTTCACCTCGCGCGGCGGCAGCGATCCGCTGTGGGGCGCCAGCCAGCCGCCGTTCGACGCCGGCGACGCGCAACGCACCGCGCAGGCCGCGGGCGTGAAGGCGTGGGTCAACGACAGGCTGGCCGCGGATCCGTCGCTCAACGTCGCGATCATGGGGGACTGGAACGGCTTCTATTTCGAGCAGGCGCAGACCCAGCTGACCGACCCGGCGCAAGGCGGAAAGTTCACCAATCTCAGCACGCTGCTGCCCGAGGAAGAGCGCTACAGCTACATGTTCCAGGGCAATGCGCAGGCGCTGGACAACATGCTGGTCACCGGCGGGCTGCTGGACGGGGCATCGTTCGACGCGGTGCATCTGAACGCCGAGTTCGGCGGCGAGCGCCCGACCGACCACGACCCGCAGCTGGCGCTGCTGAAGCTCGGTTTTGCCGACGCGGATGCGGCGGCCGCGCCGATGGACGCGGGGATTGACGACCCGGCCTATGGTTGGATGATGGGCAACCACGCGCGCTTCGGCGGGATGGAATTGCTGCATATCGCGTGACGCGCGGCGGGCGGGGCGGGAGCGGCCGGTGTCGTTCCCGCGCGCGCCGGTGACGGGACCATCCCGAAAATAGCGGCGCAGGTGCGCCAAGTGGCGGTGGATCAGGCCGCCCGGAACGCGGTCGGGCGCAACATCGGCAACGTACGGGGCGACCCGGCGCTACGGCTGCGGCGTGGGGCCGGCGATCGGGTTACGTTGCGCCATGCGTTCGCGCTGCGTGGCGCGGAGCGCCTCGGTTTCGGTCAGGTCGACGACGTGGATCGACAGATTGCCCATCCGCTGGCGGATGCGTGAGCCGATCGGGGTGCCGATATCGCCGCGGACGGTGAAGCGGTCGATCCGGTAGAACCCGGGCTGCCCGGCGGTGAGTTTTAGCGGCACGTAGCGGCGCTGGCCGACGTGGCGCAGGATGCCGGGCTTCCATTGGCCGAGGCCGTTGGTGCGCAGCATCTCGACGTCGGTCACCTTGCCGTCCGGTTGAATCCAGTAACCAATGTCGGCGAAACGGATCGAATTGGGGGGCACCTCAAGGTTTGTCATATGGACAGCGGCAGTCGGAACAAATGGTCAACAAAGGCCTGAGCGTTGCCGCAAAGTATATTAAGTTTCGTG
>NZ_JAVDUC010000041.1:0-13105 GCF_031456125.1 Sphingomonas sp. BE138 | reverse complement strand
ATCGATGCTGTCGGCTGCGAGGCGGCCGCGCACGGGGCGGCGGACGCGGTCATGGACAAGGTGAAGGCAAGCATGATGCTCGCCACTGATCGCGTCCACGTCCTGCGGCAGGCGATCATGAGCTGCCGCAAGGGCGGCACGGTGTCCGTGCCCGGCGTCTACGTCGGGATGGGTGACAAGCTTCCGATCGGTGCAGCGATGAACAAGGGGCTGACGATCAAGCTTGGGCAGACCCACGTGCAACGTTACACCAAGCCGCTACTGGATAAGATCGTCGCAGGCGAGATCGATCCCAGCTTTGTTATTACGCATCCGGCCAGTCTTGAGGACGCGCCCGAAATGTACGCCAAGTTCCGTGACAAGCAGGAAGGTGTAATCAAGGTTGTCATGCGGCCGCACGGCTGATTAGCGGGACAACCGGGAGCAGGACGCTTATCGATGCCGATCGCCGCCGCCGCTGTGGATTATGTTCAGCGGCGGTGTCGATCAGCTTGCACCAAGTATGTCGGCAGATCTAGGTGTCAGTCAGGTTGCAACGGATGATTCTTGCGGAGAGGCAACGAGCCATAGCCGCAGCGCTTCTTCCTCCATCGGACGGGCAAAATAGTAACCCTGCGCCTCCTCACATTCCAACTCGGCCAAGATCGCCGCGGCTGCGGCGGTCTCGACGCCCTCGGCAACGACCCGGTAGCCGAGATCGTGCGACAACGTGATCATCGACTGGACAAGCGCCCGTCCACGCTCGTCATCGGCCAGATCGCGAACGAACGATCGATCGGGCCGGTGCCCACCATCGCGGTCGCACCGATCGGACATACCGCGACGTTGCTGACCGTGGTGTCCATGGCGGCGCTCGGGGTCGATATCCGCACCGTCGCCAACGCTGGCGGACGGGTCACGCTGGCGGTGGTGATGTCGCTCTTCTGCTTGGGCGGAATCAGCCTGATGCTGATTTGCATGTTGAAGCTGTCGTGAGGGGCGGCGCGAAGGGCCTGAAGCTTGGCTTTTGGCGTTTGCCCGCTTACACCTCACCCGATCAACACCTACTCTCTCGAAGGTGGTGGTAGGACGCGCTTGAGGCACTTGCAAACTGCCAAGGTCCGTCTGCGAAAAGGGGATGCCGGCGTATTTCGGCAATTGGTACCGCTCCGTCACCTGTGTTTCGTGGCGGGGCGGTATCCGAACTCATCGGCTGTGTAACAACATGCAACCGATCAGCCCGCCGCATCGCTGGTCGGATCCTCGCGTCCGGCATGCGCTCGACCGAAGCACCAGATCGCCCCGTATCCGATCATCAGCCCGACCAGGACCAGCAGCGGGGTAGAGGCTTCAGCGATCGAGGCACCCATCTGGTTGAAGCGGATGAACAGGTGCATGGCGGCCGTAGCCGGTGAGAACCAGGCGATCGTCGCCAACCAGCCCGGCATCTGGTCGAGCGGCCATGCAAACCCGGCCAGGAAGACGAGCGGCACCGAGGTCGGCATCAGGAGCTTCAACGCGTCGTCGCCGCTGCGGAACAGGCTTCCCGCGACCAGTCCGAGAGCCGCTACCGTGGCCGCGAACACAGGAAGGGCGAGCAGCAGGCTGGACACATTGCCGGTGCGTGGCACGTCCTGCACCCAGAACGCGAACCCGAACACGAACAGGCCGGCAAAGATGCCGATCAGTGTCATCGCTATCCAGGTGCCGAGGGCAGTTGCCCGGTCGCGCTGCCAATCACCACGCCGACGTCGTTCAGCGATCAGCCGCGCCGACGCGAAGAGCAACGTTTGCTGAAGTATGATGTTGGCGATTGCCGGGAACACGTAGTCGCGATAACCACCGGTGGTGTTGAACAGCGGCTGCATAACGATTGTCGCGCCGGACCGACTGCGACGAGCGGTGAGGGCCCCAGTCACTTCAACCGCCTGCTCTCTCACGACATCGCCTAGCGCGCGGGCGATCCCTTCAGCACGCACGAAGTACGTCCCGTTGACGATCAAGGCCGCCCCCGCCCCGGGCCGCCCCTTCAGTGCCGCTCCGCCGAGACCTTTCGACAGGTAGAGAATGCCGTCGGCACGTCTTTGGCGCACTTCTTCACGCGCCGCCATGATGTCGGGCACCAGCGCGACGATCCGAACGGTGGGCGTCTCCCCCAGATGCCGGATCACTGCCCGGGAGAGCGGTGTTCGGTCGCGGTCGACAACGACCATCGGCAGGGCCAGCGTCTGCTGCTGCGAATAGGGTGCAGGGTAGTAGAAGGCGTAGAACAGCACGGAAATGATCGCCAGCGACACGAGCTCGCGCGCTTGCAGAACCTCGAACCACGTGGCTTCGAAGGCGTGGAGCAGGCGGGTCATCATGGACGCCGCTCACGGCTCATCAGGAACAGGGCGAGCAGACCGGGGCCGAGCGGATAAACCAACAGCCAACCCGCCTCGACGACCGCGGGGCGAAGTGCCGCTCCCATCGTCTCGTCCATCTGCAGGCGCAGATAGTGGGTGAGCGGCAGAACCGCATTCCAGGCCTGCGCGACCCAGGGCGCGCCATTGATCGGAAGCGATGCGCCCGAATAGGCCAGCGCCGATCCGGCGATGATGACCGCACCCGAAAGCGCCGTGGCTGTCTCCCGCGTAATGGCCAACAAGAACAGGCCGATCGCAACCGTCGCCACGAACAGCAGGAACAGACCCACGAGGACCACCCACAAGCTACCCTCGAGCCGATACCCGCGTGCGAGAGTCAGCCAGAGGAACCAGGCAGTTCCCCACAAGGTGCCTACGGCGACGTGCGGGATCATTCGGCCGGTAATCCACATAGCCGGCGCGGCCGTCCTGCCTGCGAAGGTCTCGAACGACTTGTTCTCCAGCAAGAGGCCAGCCGAACCGATCACGGTGACGGCGATTAGCAGGTGAAGCACGCCGGGGCCGAGCAGCAGTCCCAGATACCATTCCAGACTGAGCGTCGGGTTGCCGAGCAGGCGCACGTGGATACCGGGCGCCAGACGCGGTATCCGGTCAAGCCCGGCAAGATGCGTCGCGCTTGTGGCATTCGTGCCGAGCGCCGCGGCCGTCGCCAGCTCCAGGTCGGTCGAGGCAAGCGAGCCCGCAGCAAGGAACTGTGTCTGATAGAGGATTTCGATCGGCTGGTGTTCTGTGCCAGCTGTGCCGATGCCCGATGGAATCACCAGGACCGCTTGCGCCTGTTCGCGGCGGATCGCCGAAAGCGCGACGCCGATCTGTGGCGTTACCCCGGCCAGCTTGAGCCTTGGGGAGGCTTCGATCGTGCGCACGATCGCGCGTGCGAGTGTGCCACCATCGCGATCGACGACGACGACCTTGAGGCTATGAAGCGAACCTGGAAAGATCATCGCTGCCATCGACGCGAGCAGAACCGCCGGCAGCAGCGTGAGCAGCGCCAGATCGAGACGGGAGCGCGCCAGTCGGCCGATCTCGACGCGCAAGCCGGCGGACAGGCTCATTGCGGCCAGTCGAACAGGACGCTCATCCCCGGCCGTAAGGCTGGCACCGGCTGCACGGGTTCGAGCCTCACCTCAAACGCGCGCACGTCGTAGCCGCGCGACTGGCGATCGGCCCTGAACGTCGCGAACTCTCCTTGCGGGGCGATGTGCTGAACACGGAAGGCAACCGAGCGATCGAGCGCGGGAACGCGGCCCGTCAACCGCCGTCCGACTGCCATGCCGTTGTACTGGCTTTCCGGGAGGTTGATCGTGACATACGGGTGATCGACATCGATGACCTGAAAGGCTGGCAGTACCGGACTGACCAGCTCGCCCGGCTCGACAAGACGGCGCGCGACCTCGCCAGCGATCGGCGAGACGAGCCGGGTTTCCTGCCCGAGTGCGTTGGCCGTTGCCGCGCCGGCAGCCGCGATGCGGACCTGCGCGGCCGCGACTTCCCGGGCCGCCGGGCGAACACCGGCCGCGGCCTTCAAATATTGTGCTTTCGCCGCCTCGGCCGTTTTCGCGCTGCTTTGACGCGCGGCATGCGCCTCATCGCGCCGCTGGGCGGCGATGACGCCCTCGGCGTAGAGATGGTCCGCGCGCATGCTGGTCTTGGCGGCGAGATCGGCTGCTGCCTGAGCTGCCTGCCACGTTGCCTTGAGGGAGGTCAGATCCTCGGGTCGCACGCCATCATCGGCAAGCGTCTGCGCCGCCCGCGCGCTGTCCAGCGCCGCCTGCGCCTGCTGTTGTCCATTCGCGATTTCAGGGCTGGACAGCGTTGCGAGCACCGCGCCGGCGCGGACCCGGTCGCCTTCGCGGACGCGAACCGTTTCCAGCCGTGCGAGCGCCTTGGTCGCAACATTGACCGAAGCCGCATCGACCTCGCCCTGAAGTGGCGGGGCCGCGGGTTGCGCCGCGAGCCATAAGCCGACCGCCAGAAGCACGGAGACGAGCGCCAGGCCCATGTACAGAAGGATGCGCTTACGCCGGCGCGAATGTTCCGGTTGCACAGCCGGCTCGCTCATCGGGATTGCTCCGGCATGACGTGGATATCAGCTTGCCTCAGATAGTCGGAGAAGCGGTCGAGCTCGCCTGCCGAGGCAAGCAGACCGGCGAGCGCGAGATCATATTCATACGCGGCTGCGATCCGCTGGGTGCGGGCGGTCGAAAGCGCTGCCTCTGCACCGAGCACCACCGTCATGGTGGCTTCACCTTCCGCGAACGCTGCCCGCTGCACCCGCAGGTTCTCGCTAGCCGCTGCTATCGAGCTGTCGAGCAGCAGGAACGAGCGTCGTGCGCTTTCCGCCAGGTCCCAGGCGCGACGCGTGACGTTCGTTGCCGTCTTGCGCGCCTCCCGGGCGGCATCTGTCGCTGCCGCCTGATTGGCACGTGCCGCCGCCAGCGTGTGCCCACGATCGACGTTGGACAGCAGCGTGATGCGTGCTCCAATCCCGACCACCCAATCAGGTTCAGTGGGCAGCGCGTCGCTGCGGTTGAGGTTGTACTCTCCGAAGGCGAAGACCTGCGGCCTGTATCGCGCCCGCGCGAGGTCGACACCCGATGCGGCCACTTCGCCGGCCGCATCGGCCTCGCGCGACGAGGGAAGGCGATCTTCATGGCCGAGAAAGGCCGAGACAGGCGCCAGCGGTTGGGAGCGCACGAACAGAGGGGTGGTGGGCTGCACCGCGGTGACATCGAGTGTGTCAGCCAGTTCCTCGCGTGCGGTCTGATGCGCCAACACCGCGCGGTCGAGCGTGCGCTCCGCCGTGTCTCGCGCAACCTGGGCTTCGAGCGTCCGCGCATGCGCGATCACACCCTCGGCCTCGAACTTGCGCGCGTCGCTATAAAGGCTTGCAAGCGCGTCACGGGACTGGCGCGCTGACGCTTCCAGGGCACGCGCCGCCAATTGGCCGAAATACACCCGGATGAGGTTGATGTGCGCTGCATCACGGATCTGATCCGACCTCGCTTCGGCGAGCGACACGCCTGCCGACGCGGCGCGCTGCACCGCCGGGATCGCACCTCCCGTGTAGATCGGCAGAACCGCCTGCACGGTCGGGCGTACGACCGTGTCCCGGTAGCGATAGGAGAGACTGTCGGGGATGGCCGAGAACAGTTGCGGCAAGGCTCGCGACAACCTGCCGGTGATCGCAGCGGCGATGTCCTGAAAGCCAGGCGGCAGCGTCGAGGGGAGGTCGGAAAGGTATTGTTGCGTGTCACCGAGCGCGTCCTGTTTCGGGCCGGTGAGGTCGAGCGACAGGGTTTTCTGATATTCGAGGAGCTGTGCCGACGCGGTAACGATCGGGCGGTGCAGGGCCCGAACGGCCGCCTCCGTCTCGCGCGCTGCCCGCGTTGAATGATCGGCACCGCTCAGAGCCGAGGATCGACCATCGAACCGCGCAGAAGCGGCAGCAAAATCGAGCGGCACCGTTTGATCGCCGCTCGGCTCCTGCCCGCAAGCCGGGCCATAAGGCGCGAGAATGCAGATGGCGGAGATCGCCATCCATAATCCGCGGCGCAGTTGGCGACGATCAGCCATCCACGTCGACACCAAACGTCGCCGACAACTTTCGATGCGATCGTCGGCCTGCTAGAGGCTGAATGTCAGGATCGGTAGACAGAACAGGTAACAATATGAGCCCCTTCGAACGGCTTCTGGTCGCGGCAGCGATACTGGTTCTGGCATCTTGTGAGCGAACCTCGGTTCAGGATCAACACGACGTGACCAGCGCTCGGCACACGGCTGAGGCGTCCGCCAGGGGCGAACGGCACGCAGAGCCGGACGTTGCCTGGGCATCGCTTGACCCGAAGGTTGGTCAATATCCGTCGCAGATCGGTCTTGTTACGAAAAGCGCGGTCGTCGATGATCTCCGCGCCTTGCTTGGGGAAGCGAGGTTGCAGACCTTGCAGCAGAATTTCGAGACGGCTTCGCCGCTCCAGCGCGATGGAACGGTGCTGTTCACCTCGGGCAACCGGGCGCATAAAGGAGGGTCTGAGGCTGCCTATCTCCTGCTCGACCAAGCGCACAAAGCAGTCGAAGTCGGACTTTGGACTAATGGCGCTCTGTCGGTCTACAAGACACCGGGATCGCACATTCGCAAACCTGCCGACATTCGAACAATGATCGCAAACAGTGCCGCGCCAATCCGAACTACCTCTTCGCCAATGGAGACGCCGCTCGCGCGCCAGGCGATCAAGACGCTCTTCGAGGGCGATCACGTGACCTACGAGGCGGCCTTTGTCGACCTGGACGGAGATGGCAAGCAGGACATCGTCGCCTATGCGTCTGGCCCTGAATATTGCGGCAGCGGTGGATGTTCGATGGGCGTCCTAAGGGCGACAGGGCAGGGTTACGATACTATTGGGCGTACGACTGTCACCCAGTTGCCGATCAGATTATTGCCCTCGCGAAGCCACGGCCTGCACGATCTGAGCGTAGCAGTGTCCGGTGGTGGCGCGTCGGGGCATGCAGTCCGGCTGCGCTTCGATGGCCGGCGCTACCCCCCGAACCCTACCACGTTGCCGGATAGCGCAACCTTGAACACCGATGCAGGCAGCGTTCTGATCCTGACGTCCCCCCTGTTTTTTCATCCAAGCTGAGTGAGAGTTTTCCGGCCCTTTGAAGCCTGCGGGCAAGGAGCTGGGACATGAAGAAGTCGAGATACACGGAAGAGCAGATCGCGTTCGCGTTGAAGCAGGCGGAGACCGGCACGTCGGTCGCCGAGGTCATCCGCCGGATGGGCGTATCGGAGCAGACGTTTTATCGCTGGAAGAAGGTGTACGGCGGGCTCGGTGTGGGTGAGCTGCGGCGGCTGAAGCTACTCGAGGAAGAGAACCGCAAGTTGAAGCAGCTGGTTGCGGACCTCAGCGTCGACAAGCACATCCTGCAGGACGTTCTGGCAAAAAAGCCCTGACGCCTGGACGACGGCGCGAGCTCGTCGCGCACGTCCAGGCGTCTCATGGTGTCAGCGAGCGACGTAGTTGCCTGGCGCTGGGCGTCGACCGGTCGTCGGTGCGTTACGTGTCGCATCGTCCGGACCAGGCGCCGCTGATGCTGCGCATCCGTGATCTGGCGGCGACGCGGACGCGCTACGGCTACTTCCGGATCTACATCCTGCTGCGCAGGGAAGGATGGTTCGTGAACCACAAGCGCGTCTACCGGCTCTACCGGGATGATGGGCTGAGCCTGCGGCTCAGGCGCCCTCGTCGCAGCGTCAGCGCTGCGAACCGTGAGCGACAGCCGGCAGCTTTGGCTGCCAACGAGATGTGGTCGATGGACTTCGTCTCGGACGCGCTGTTCGACGGGCGACGGTTGCGGGCGCTGACGGTGGTCGATGCGTTCACCCGCGAGGCGCTGGCGATCGACGTCGATCAAGGCATCAAGGGTGAGCAGGTCGTCGCGGCGATGATGCGGATCGCGTCGCTGCGCGGGACGCCCAAGACGATCCGGGTCGATAATGGCCCGGAGTTCATCTCGAAAGCGCTGGACCGGTGGGCGTATGAGAACGGCGTCACGCTCGACTTCTCGCGGCCGGGCAAGCCGACCGACAACGCCTTCGTGGAATCGTTCAACGGCCGCCTGCGCGACGAGTGCCTGAACAGCCACTGGTTCCTGTCGCTGGCAGACGCACGGGCCAAGATCGAGGCCTGGCGGCGGGACTATAACGAGAGCCGTCCTCACACGGCGCTTGGCTGGCTGACGCCAGCCGAATATGCTGCATCCGCCGGGGTTGACCCCGACGGATGCAGGCCGGAAACTCGCACCATGCCCGGATGAGAAACCGGGGGACCGTCATATCAACCCCGGGCTCCAGTTATGACTGGCAGAGCTTTGGGGAGCACGTCAGCGCTGCCCTTCGGCCGGGGGACGCTGCGGCAGCATTGCCATACCGGCGGGACCGATGCGCGCCTCAGGCGCGAGGTCGCGCCGAACAGCCGCGGCAGCGAGAACGGTCGCCATGCTGCGGTGGTCGCCAGTCAGGAAACCGTGCCGGGACGCCTCCATCCACGCCGCCTTGTCTATCGAAGCAATCCGGATGGTGTGACCGGCCTCGCGCGCTTTCTGCGCGGCATGGTGGCGCATCGTGCGGCCATTGCCCTCGCGGAAGGGGTGAACCGCATTTATCTCGTTGATGTGGTTGCCGAGCCGGTCGAAAAAATTCGTCCCGGGGCAGCCCCCGAAAGCCGTTCTTCGCGCCCATGTCTGCAAACAGCTTGTCCATCTCCCGCGCGATGTATGGCACGGCCGCGAAGCGCGAACCGCCCTTGGCGATATTAACGGTCCGGTCCTCGCCAGCCCACTCGTAGAGGTCCTGGAACAGGTGCTTATGGAGAGCACGATAGCCCTCGGCATTCGCAGGAAAAGTCAGGCGTGCCGCTTCGACACCGCGCGCCAGGGTCAGCCGGCGCTCGGCTTCAGTCAGCGTTTTGTCGTCGGTGATCCCCAGCTTGTTCCGGAGGGTCTCGGTGCCAGGATAGGTGTAAGGATCGTCAGCCAACGTCAGGCTGCGATTTGGCCGGTTCCCGGTTTGTAGAGGCCGAGAACGATGGACGACATCAGCGAAGGCGGAACGCCCTCGTCCAGCATCATGGCGAACATCGCGTCTTCGTCATCGCTCGGCGTCATGTCCTCAATGACGAGATTGGCACGCGCCTCGGCGACGTCCTCACGCCACAAAGCGACCTGCTCGGGAGTGCCGCGCTCGAAAGCCATCGAGCGGATGCGCTTGCGAAGCGCCTCAAGATCGATGTGAGCCATACGTCATCCTTTCGGCATTAACCCTACGCCTCACGGCGCGATTCCTCAACAAATCACTTGGGGCAGGGCTGCTCATACGGCCATGCGCCGCGCCCATTCGGCGCGGCGCCCGCGAGCAAGTATCAATATTCGCTCGCCAGCATGATTGTCAGGACACGCTTGGTCTGCCGCTCGTCCCGCGGCGCCTCGCTCCCATAGGTCAGCGTGTTGTCGTAGTAATTCACCTTCCAGAAAACCGTTTTGGCGATAACCCTGTCGTCGCTTGGCCGCTCCTGCGTCCATGTGCCTGTCGTGAGCCGATAGACCGCACCGAAATTGTGCTCGCCATAGGGGTCGTTGTCGCCGTCGAACTTAGTGAAACCGACGATCGCCGACACGGCCTTGAAGCGGTCCGCATCGGGGAGGGAAAGAAAGCCCTGCGTGACGTTGGCGCGCGACGCCACGCCGGGGTTCTGACGCGCTGCGTCGTTCAGGCTGCGGATGGTGTCGAGCTGTTCGGGGCTATACATCGTTGATCCTCCTTCTGGCATGGGCCGCAAGGCCGCTCGGCCTCACGGCCCTGCCTGTCCGGCGAGGACGGGATGGGGGGGGGAGCGAGAATCTACCGCTGGCGCGGGCGAGCCGCCCTAGCGCGGCCGGCGCGAAGTGACGGGTGTCGCGCTTGGCGGATTACACGGGCGGTCGATGTCGTTCGGGAACGAAAGGGCGGCGCCCTTGGCGTTCCCCTGGCGCCGATCGCGCGCAGCGTGAGCGGTGGAGGATGCGCGGTGCGGATCTCCGCACGGCATTGTCGCGCGTGAGCGCCCTCCTGTCAGGAGGGCGCGTTGCGTGCATCGCGAGCGGCAATCACCAGCTCGACAATGCGCGGCTGATGGAACAGCTCACCGCGCTCGATGACGCTGAGACCGGGACCGTTGAGAACGTCGCAGATGCGATCCTGCACGACCTCCTCGAGCTCGCCGGCGAGAACCCAAAAGTGGATCGGGTCACGATTGCGACCCTTGGCGCGGAACTGGTCGCTCTCGGCGACGGCCTGGACCAGCGCGTTCAGCGCGGCCATCCCAAGCGCACGCTCGAAGGCGAGCTGCGCGAACAGGCGATGATGGGACATGGAAACCTCTGTGTTGCGGTGATTGGCAACGACAGCGGGAGGGCGCGGAACGCCGGGTCATAGGACCGCGCAGCAGCCGGCTTGCCGGACAGCGGGGGAGCCGATTTGCGCAGCAAATTGGGGGGACCGCTGATCCTTGAGGCGGCGAGCCGCGTCCCTCATGATGGGCGGAGACTGACGGACTGCCTCTACAAACCAACGCCCGCCCATGGGGCGGACCACTGGCCGAGTTTCTGCTTTCGTTCTCGCGGCACCTGACTCATAGGATCGTCATGCCGCTCATGGCCGAACATCGCTGGCTCTACCCGATCGACTGGCCCGAGCTGTCGCGGCTGATCCGGTTCGGCCGCGCCAAGGGGCGCTGCGAGCATTGCCAGCGCCCGCACGGTCAGCGGGTGTTCCACCTGGGCGATGGCCGCTGGTGGGACGTCAATCGCCGGCAATGGCGCGATGGGCGCGGTCGCCGGGTGCGGGCACCCGCCTCCGGGGTCGCCGCGATCGTCCGGATCACCCGGCTCTATATCGCGTGCGCGCACCTGAACCATGATCCGACCGACAACTCAGCGCGAAACCTGGCTGCGCTCTGCCAGCGGTGCCATATGATCTATGACGCGGCCGAGCATCGGCGCCGGCGCTGGCTGAACGCCTATCGGCGGCGAGCGCTAGGCGATCTGCTCGCCCTGCTCGACGCGCTGCCCGTTTCGGCGTGGGGTGCGCCACGTGGCATCTCGGCGGTTCTAGCGAGCTAGATCCGCTGTGCGATTTCAGGATGGGTCGCCGCCCGGCTATTGGATGTTAAGGCGGAGAGGCGTATATATGCCCTGCTGTTTCGTGATTGTCGATTGCGGAACCATCCTGAGCCCGTCGAGCTGCTACTCGGCGGGCTCAAACTTTTCCGGCTCCTGAAAGGAAAGGGACGGAACCCTGCTAGGCTCCGCCCCCCGTCAGGCTACTTGTCGCGGCCCAACTTTACGATCGCCACCACGAGCGAGAAGCCCGCGATCACGACCATTGCTGTTTCGTACATCGTCAAATTGCGTCACCTCCTTCGACCGGCGAGATTGCGGGGGAGCTGCTACATCCGTCCGCTGCCGATCGAGGCCACTCTAGCCCAACCGGAGGCTCGGGCGCGATATTCCTGTGAGCGTCCGTGTTCACGATGCCGTGAAGTCGCCTCGGCGCCGCCCGTCCCTTGTGGGCGGGCGGCGCCCGTGGGCCTGAAAGGACAGCGGGCGCGACGGCCATGCAGGGCATGGCTGTCGCGCCGGCGACGGGGCTGATACTAGGCGGGGCGGGAAGAGAATGGGGGTCCGAGTTATCACCGGACCCGCTCGTCGCTACGCCATCTCGTCGTCGGCAAACTCGCCGTCCATGTCCTCCCCCTCGATGCCGTCGCCGTCCATGTCGGGGTCGAAGTCCTCCGGGGCGGCCTCGGGCTGGTCGAACGCGCCGATCTTCATCGGAGCCGGAAGCCAACTGGCGGGGAGCCGTCCCGATACGTTGACGGCAAGGTCGCCCTTCTTCTTGATGGTCGAGCAGTTCTCCGCGCTGGGGGCACCACATTCCTCGCGCAACAGGTCGATCATCGCTGCACGGCGCATCTTGTCGAACAAAGCGATGGGGCGCTCCACCGGGCGGTAATGTCCACTTCGCTCGCGCGGGCGATCTGCTCGAAGTGGTGATGCCGCTTGCCGGTCGAACCGCCCGCGAACACCGTGCCATCAACCGTCATCGCGACGAGGCCCGCCAGCAGCGCCATCTTGTCGTCGCCGCTCATGGCGCGAATCGCCTCAAACCGGCCTTCGGCGGGGATCGACGCGAAGCGGGTCGCCATTGTTTCCTCGACGGGGCGAACATCGCTGGTCGCCATAAGCTCGTCGGGGACATCGGTCGCAACCGTCTTGGCCTGAACCTCAATCGACATCTGGTAGCTGTGCGCGCCATGAAGCAACTGGCCCACAAGGCTGTCCAGCAGCACGTCCAGTGCCAGCGCCGGGTCGGCCGCGACCGCCTCCTGAACGATCTGCGTCTTGATGCGGGTCAGGTCCGCGAACAGGCTGTTGCTGTAGAGCGGCTGCGGCTCGCTGCTACCCGCCTTGGGCTTGGGTTCGGCCTTCGCACGATAGAAGCTCTTGCCGAGTGAACCGTCATGCGAAGCCCATAGCGCCACGCCCCCGACTGCGACCTGCTCGATGTGGTCGGAAGGGCATGTGTGGTGCTCGCCCGAACGTCACGGCCAGATTACCGGGCTAATGAAGGCGCAGATCGACCACCTGCCGCTGGAGATGGGCGGGATGCGCCCGACGTAAGGGCGCACGCTCGCGGTCATGCAGGTGTCGGGCGGATCGCAGTCGTTTAATGCCATCAACACGCTGCGCCTGCTCGGCCGCTGGATGCGGATGTTCACCATCCCCAACCAAAGCTCGGTCGCGATGGCGTGGAAAGAGTTTGGCGAGGACGGCCGCATGAAGCCGTCTAGCTATTACGGCCGGATCGTGGACGTCATGGAGGAGCTGGTCAGGTTCACCGTCCCGATGCGTCCCCATGCGGCCCAATTCGTTGACCGATACTCCGAGCGCCAGTCTACCGGCGTGCCGATCGAGCGCGCAACGGATCTGGCAAGCTTAGCAGTGGGCCAAAGTGCGTAAACCACGACCAGATTTACATAATCTACGCTATCGCTTTTCGGTGGCTAGCGGGGTGCATTCTAGATCGAAGTGCGAAAACCTAGCTTAAGTGAGGGTTCCACCCGGCGGAGGGTTGCGCATGGGCAGCTACACGCATCTGGATCTCG
>NZ_JAVDUC010000040.1:0-13224 GCF_031456125.1 Sphingomonas sp. BE138 | reverse complement strand
GCCCGACGAGCCAGGGACGAAGGTGGCCTGAGCGTCCCCGTTCGTCAGATGTTCAGCTTACCGCTGTTCATGTAACAAACCTTGAGGTGCCCCCACGTTCATGTCCAATGCCGGCGTGATCCAGACCTTCGGGGTCAACGACCTTGCCACCGCCGACATGCTGTCGCGCACGATCGGCGATACCACCATCGAATATCAGACCTTCGGCACGTCCGCCCCGGCCAGCATCTTTAGCGACGGCACGCGATCGGAAAGCTCCAGCGGCCACGTCGCCGCGCGCCGGTTGGCGACGCCCGACGAAATCATGCGGATGGATGCCGGTGATCTCCTGCTGCTGCGGCAGGGTCAGCATCCGTTAGTCGTCGGCAAAATCCGCTACTATGCCGAACGCGAGTTCGCCGGCCTCCACGATCCGGCGTGAGTGCACACACCAGCGGACCCCGGCGATGGGTTCAGGGTATGCCCCCACCCAGCCCTTTCAACGGGCGCGACACTGACAGGTACACACCGCCGGATCGGCTTGGCTTCTTCCGGAAGCCTGCGGCCGTTAGGCCGCTCTTGTGACGGCGATAGCCGGCACGAAACAAAGGCGCATTGCTCAAGGGGCAATTCCGCATCCCCTTTCCCTGTCGCTAGAACCTTGCGTCTGAGGTTAAGTGATTCTGTTAAATAGGAATCGTTAAGAAGGTTAAGGGATGAAAAGGGGCCAAAAAACCGCTTTCCGCCAATAGTTTGAGGAGTCCGCCGGTGTGTGATCCCACGTGATTCGGTGTGTGATCCCACGATAGCGCGGTGTGTGATCCCACGACGGTTAGGTGTGTGATCCCACGATGATCGCTTGCCTCTTTGCGGGTCGATTATTGCTCGATCCCCACCCTCAACGGCCGCTGTCAGCCACCGCCTTTGATACGGATGAGCCTTGGGGTGTGTGATACCACGATAGTCAGCGTTCTCCGGCGAGCTTGTCCATCAGGTCGTCCACCTCGGCGGCGCGGCGGCGATCGGCATCGAACCGGTTCCGCCGCTCCTGCTCGGCTTCCAACCTGGCAGTCAGTGCCAGCGCCTCCGCTTCACCCCGAAGTCGGAACAGCACGGCAGGACTGCCATCGGCTGTTGCGGTCATCTGCATCGCATAATCAGGGAGCTGGTCTGCCTCCACTACCTTGCGGAGCATCCGGTTGAACTCTTTGGGTTTGCTATCGCTGCCGGTCTTGTCGCGCAACACCTCAACGCGACACGTCCACCCGCCCTTCTGGTTGCCAGCATGCTTGCGCGCGATACGATACAGGGCGCGTTCCAGCCCGCCGGTTAGCAGAAAATAATCCTGGTGCATGGTGAGAAGCGACCGCTCCCCCATGATGCCCTCATACACCCAATCCGACAGCGTGATGGTCATCCCGCGCGGTTGATCGGTGTCCGGGTCCACCTCCAGCGTCCATTTGTCGAGCCAGTTGAAACCGGCCTTGGTGCGCCGCTTGGGCGCGCGGATCGAGGTCGATATGGAAGTCGTCTGAAGCCGCTGAAGTGCGGCTTGCAGTTCCTGATAGGCCCGGCCGCTGGTATCGCGCTTGATCGCTCTCAACAGGTCATAGGACGTTGTTTTAAGTGTCCGAGGAAGGTCGTTGACGCCCTGCTCCCGCATCCGGTTGAGCGTGGACGCGGCCCATATCAGAATATCGGCGTCCCAAATCGTCGCCATGCCATAGGCAGGGATCGCCTCGATCTTCACCCACGTCTCGCCGTCCGGGCTGCTATACTCGATAGGCTTCACCCTCTTGCGTTTCTGAAGCGAGAAAAACGGCCGCTCCATCGTCTCCCGCTGATCCTTCAGCGGGAGGTCGCCCATCAACGGGATGAACAAATCAAACTCAGGGTTGGGATTCTGACGCTTGGTCATGCCGCTTCAATCCCGCGATTCTGCATTATTGCAGATGTGCACATTATCACACGCGGCCGAATTGCTTGTCGGCGTCATACTTGGCGACCAGCTCGCTGATCGCCTCGGCAAGAAGGTCTTGGTGACTGCGACGGGTCCGCGCTGCCAGAACACGAAATGCCTCCGCCGTAGGATCGGCTGGATCGAAATATGCTCCGAGGTGATACTTTCCCGGCCGCTTGCCACTCGCCCTTGGTGCACTCGACGGTGAGGTTGACGGAGCCGGCTGATGATCCAGCTCGGGTTCGCGAGGGGAGGGGGAAGCTATTGCCGGCCCCAACAGGGAAGTCCGTTTCGCCATAATCAAACCTTCACATTTGCAGGTGTGCAATTCATCACATCATCAAATATGTGTTTCTGCAAGGCTGCAATTTCTAAGGCAGCCTTGCCCTTCGGCTCATGCTCAATGACGCCCAAGCCATAAGGCCATGCCGCTCGGTAGGCGCTGCGCTCCCGCAATACGGCGCTCGCCACCCGCAAGCCGGTCGCCTCGGCAAGCGTTCTGGCATCGTCCAGCAACGTGGTTGCGGTCGGGGGGGCGGCATTCAGCACGACCACGCCCGTTCGCCCGGTACTGGTGATAAGCTGCGCCGTGCGCTTGATCGCATCGAGGTCGATCAATGACGGACGACAGGGGATGACGACCAGATCAGCACGCTGCGCCGCTGCGGCGGCTTCCGCGCCCGCTGCCGGCGGGGTGTCGATAATCGTAAGCCCAAAGCCGTTAGCCTCTGCGGCGTCGATCGCCTGATCGAGGCGGCGCGCGCTGATCGGTTCGACGTGGGGTAATTCGGCTGTCCGTCGCTCGCTCCAAGCAGTCGCACTCTCCTGCGGATCGAGGTCGAAAAGAGCGGTCTTTATCCCGGCCGCATCGGCGGCAACCGCCAGGTTCACCGCCAGCGTCGTTTTACCGACACCCCCTTTTTGCGCTGCAATTGTGATAATATGCAAGTGTGCACACCTTCAATAATGTTGAATTGATGGTATGCAGAATGGCAGGATCGCACAACTGCTATTGTGCGACTGCTTGATGTGCAGCGCGGGGGGATTACGCCAACGACCGACCAGCCACGGGGCGTCGCCTATCAGCCGTCCCGTTGGGGATGGTCGATCGAGAAGAGGACAAGCCTCTCAAAACTCGGCTTTCACGCGCTCTTGAGAAACGCTGATGGCAGCCTGGATCGCGCCGTAGGTTCGTTCGCCTGGCATTTGGGCGACGTTGAATCGTAGGAACGATCCTGCCGACTGCGACACGCTGAACACGTTGCCCGGGGCAAGAACGACGCCTTGGTCCATGCAGCGGCGCGCGACCTCGGCCGAGTCCAGTTCGTCCGGCAGCCGGCACCACAGATAGAAGCCGCCTCTCGGCATGGTCCACGGCACGATCCCAAGACGCGCCAGCCTTTCCGCCACCCGGTCGCGCTCACGCGCAAGGCGGACGCGCAACTCTGCCATGTGCTTGCGATAGCTCCCGCCGGCCAGCACATCGGCGATCAGCGCGGTCGCGAGCGGACTGGGGCCGCCGAAGCTGGTTGCGACCTGAAGGTCCACCAGTCCCTCGATCCAGTCGGCGCGTCCCGCGATATAGCCGCACCGCGCCGCGGCGGAGAGGGTCTTGGAGAAGCTGCCGATCCGGATCACGCGGTCGAACCCATCGAGGACGGCGAGGCGCGGCGAGGGCGACGGCTCGAAGTCCGCGAAGATATCGTCCTCGACGATCGTCAGGTCGTGCATCGCCGCAGCACTGAGCAGCCGATGCGCGGTCTGCGGGGATATCGTCGCGCCGGTCGGATTATGGAGCGCGGAGTTGGTGATGTAGAGGCGCGGCCGATGCGTTGTCAGCGCCGCCTCGAACGCCGCAACGTCGGGTCCGGTCGGGGTGTACGGAACGCCGACCAGCTCGACCCGGTGTGCACGAAGCAGGGCCTGGAAGTTGAAGTAGCCGGGATCGTCCACCAGTACCGTGTCGCCGGGATGCAGCAGGTAGCGGCAAACGAGATCGATCGCCTGCGTCCCCGATCCGGTAAGCAGCAGTTGATCCGGGTCGGCTTCGATGCCTTCGTCGGCGAAGCGGCCCAGCAGCAGCCGGCGCAACGCCAGCGACCCGCGCGTGCTGCCATAGTCGGACAGGAGCGAGGTATCGGCGCGCGCGATGCCGCGAAGACCGCGCCGGAGCGCCGCGTCGGGCATCCAGTCGGCCGGGAGCCACCCGCATCCGGGCTTCTCCATCGTCGCGTCGGCGTCGAGCGACTGCCGGGACACCCAGAAGGGGTCGATGGCGCGGTCGCGGCGCGGCCCCATCTCGCCGATCGACAGCGGCGGCATGTTCGCGCCGGTGACATAGAAGCCGGAGCCGCGCCGCGCGCGGATCACGCCCTCGGCAGCCAAACGGTCATAGGCTTCGACGACGGTGGACGGGGACGCGCCCATCGTCTCGGCGAAGGCGCGCACGGACGGCAAACGGTCGCCGGGACCGATGACGCGCGTGGCGATCCTGCCGCGGATCGCGTCCATCAACTCCTGGGTCAAGGTAGCCGCACGCTGTCTCATCGATCCTGCTTCGTGGAGTGTGTTGCTCAACCGGACCATACACATTTCTGTTTTTGTATGGAGCTGTTCCTGTTGCATGGACCTGCGCCGCTCTACCCGAACCGCGAAAGCGAGGTCGCATGGGCACGTCGGGCAGTGGTTGGATCAGTGGGTTGCTGGGCGTCATCATCTTCAGCGGCTCGCTGCCGGCGACACGGCTCGCCGTCGCAGACCTGACGCCGTTGTTCGTCACGGGCGGTCGCGCGGTGATCGCGGCGATGCTCGGTGCGGTGTTCCTGGTCGCGCTGCGTCAGGCCAAGCCGACGCGATCGGATATCCTGCCGCTCGGCATCGTGGCGATCGGCGTCGTCATCGGCTTTCCGCTCCTGACCGGGTTGGCGCTGCGCCACATCACCGCGGCGCATTCGGTTGTGTTCATCGGCCTGCTGCCGCTCGCCACCGCCGCCTTCGCGGTGCTGCGCGGCGGCGAACGGCCGCGCCCCGCCTTCTGGGCCTTCTCCGGTGTCGGCGCCGCTACGGTGGCCGGGTTCGCCCTCGGGCAGGGCGGCGGATCGCTGACGGGCGACCTTCTCATGGTCGCCGCGATCCAGCTGTGCGGCCTCGGTTATGCCGAAGGCGCGACGCTATCGCGCCGGCTCGGGGGCTGGCAGGTCATCAGTTGGGCGCTGCTGCTGGCCCTTCCGGTCATGGCCGTAATCGCCGTCGCCACGATGCCGGCGAACGTGGCGGCGGTAGGGTGGTGCGCCTGGACGGGCTTCGCCTATGTGTCGGTCTTCTCAATGATGCTGGGCTTCGTGTTCTGGTATCGCGGCCTCGCGCTCGGCGGGATCGCCGGCGTCGGCCAGCTCCAGCTCCTCCAGCCTTTCCTCGGGCTGTTACTGGCTGGCCTGGTGCTGGGCGAACCGGTCGCATGGACCATGATCGCGTCCACCATGATCGTCATCCTGTGCGTCGTCGGTGCCAAACGCTTCGCGTGATCGCCTCCCGCTTTCCCATAAGGATGGTAAAATGGGAAAGCCTGCGGCTTCTCAGAAGCCGTCGTTCACCCAGGTTTCAAGAACCCCGAAGCAGATCGCCAGCGCCTCTCGATCTATCTCGGAAGCCGTATGGTGACACCGAAGGCCCGCTCGGATCGGGACAGAAGGGCATCGCCGCCATGACCAATGGCAACGGCGCGAACTAGGGCAAGGCCCAGCCCATGTCCGTCAGTGGTGCGTGACGCCTCGGCGCGCGCGAAACGCTGAAACAGGCGTTTTGCATCAGCGGGGGCAACGCCCGGGCCGTCATCCTCCAGCGTCACTTCAATCGCATCCTGCGTCGCCGTCGCGGCCAGCGTCGCTTTGGTGCCGGGCGGCGTGTGGCGCAACACGTTCTCCAACAGGTTCGACAATGCCTGCGCGAGCAGGCGTCGGTCGCCCTCGATATGCAGTCCGGGCATGACGTCGATCGTCAGCGTATGGCCGGCGGCCTCGAAGTCGGGACGATAGGTTTCGGCCATGTCCTCCAGCAGCGCCGACAGATCGACCGCTCCCAACGCTCGACGTTCAGCCAACCCTTCGACTTCGGCGATGCGCAGCAACGCGGCGAATATCTCCAACAGATCGTCGGCCTGACGGCGGGCGGCCTCGATCGCGTCTGTGTCCCCGGTCGCAGCGCGATCAAGCTGGTTACACAGGCGGGTAAGGGGGGTGCGCAGGTCGTGCGCCACGTCGGTCGACACCTGCCGCAGATTATCCATCAGCGCGGCCATGCGGTCGAGCATCCGGTTAAGCGTGGAGGCAAGGCGATCGAACTCGCTGTCCGATCCGTCGCGCGGCACCCGCTGCGTCAGGTCGCCGGCGATGATCGCCTGCGCGGTGGCATCGATGCGCGACAGGCGACGCCGGGTCAGCCATCCGACCAACACCGCCGCGCCGATCCCCAGCGCCAGCATCGCCGCCAGCGCGATCGCGAACAGCGACGCCAGCGTCCGGTCGATCGCTGCGAGGTCGCGCCTGTCGGCGATGACGACCAACATCCCGCCGGACAGCGGCGTCGCGAGCGCCTGACCGACGCCGGTATTGTTGCCGCGTCGGAAGCCGAAATGCTCCTGATAGCCTGGCTCGACCGGCGTCAGCGGCGTGATCGTCGCCGCAATCGTCCGGCCGGCGCGGTCGATCAGCAAATAATCGAGGCTGGCTTCGTTGCGCGCATCCTCGCGCAGACGGATCGCCTCGGACACCGCCGTCAGACCACCTTCGCGCGCTTCTGCGACAAGCGCGCGTGTCTCCACCGCGACCCGGTGGTCCAGTTGCTCCTCCAGCGCCTCGTGCGTCACCTCATAGGCGACCGCACCGATCGCCAAGGTCGCGGCGCTGAACGCCAGCGCGACCAGTACAACGATGCCGAAGGTCGAGCGCCAGAGGCGGGCGAGCATCTATTCGCCCCGGATCATGTAGCCGGCACCGCGCACCGTCTCGATTGCATCAGCGTCGAAGCCGGCGTTGAGCTTGGAGCGCAGTCGACTCAGATGCGTCTCGACGATGTTGGTCTTCGGATCAAAATCGAAATCCCACACCCGCTCCAGCAGCATGGTGCGGGTCATCACCCGGCGCGGGTTGCGCATCAGCTCCGCGAGCAACGCAAACTCACGGGGTTGCAGGGTGACGCGCCGACCATCGCGTTCGACCGTGCGGCGATGCAGGTCGAGGACGATATCGCCGACCCGGAGCAGATGCGTGTCATCGCCGCGTGAGGAAGGCCGGCGCGCCAGTGCATTGAGGCGGGCGGCCAGTTCGGAGAAGGCGAAGGGCTTGACCAGATAGTCGTCGGCACCGCCCTCCAGTCCCTCGACGCGATCGGCGATACCACCGACCGCGGTCAGCATCAGGACCGGGGTGGCGTCGCCGGCCGCGCGCAACGCCTTCACCAGCGCCAGCCCGTCGAGGCCAGGCAGCATCCGGTCGACCACGATCGCATCGAACCCGCCCCCAGTCGCCTGGAACAGTCCGTCGCGGCCATCCTCGCTGACCGCGACCTGATGCCCGGCCTGGCCCAGCCCCTGCGCGACGAAGGCGCGGGTGTCGCTATCATCCTCGACGATCAATATCCGCATTGCCCGATTATCGCGTAGCGGCGTCGGTTCGCCAACCGCCGCCCAAGGCGCGGAACAGAGCGACCTCGTTCTGCGACACCGCCAGATCGGACTGGACCTGTTGGAGGGTCGCCGATGCAGCCGCGCGCTGCGCGTCGACCTGAAGCAGGCCGGGCGCATCACCGAGGCGGACCCGGACAGCGGCCCGCCGCGCATAGGCCTGCGCCTCGCGCGAGGCGGTCGCCAGATCGCGGTTGCGACGGGTTTCGGCATCGTAGGTCGCCAAGGCCGTCTCGACCTCGCGCAGTGACCGCAGCACCGCCACGTCCCACCCGGCCAGCGCCGCGCGCTCGGTCGCGCGGGCCTGTTCGAGACGTGCGCGTGCCGGTGCCTGGTTGGGAAAGGCCCAGCTGACGAGCGGGGTCACCGCCGCGCTAATCCCGCCGGATAGCAGCCCAACGGCCCCGCCCAGATTGACGCGTGGGTAGAGGTCCGCGCGCGCCACCCCTATCCGCGCGGCCGCGGCGGCAAGGCGGCGCTCCGCCTCGCGCACGTCGGGACGGCGCAGCAGCAGCGCGGTTCCGTCGCCGACCGGGGCCGCCCCGCGCAAGCGCGGCGCGGCGGTGCAGCCGAAGCGATAGGCGCGCGCCTCGGCCGGGGGGCGGCCTTGCAGCGTTGCGAGCCGGTACAGCGCATTGGCGCGCTGCGCCTCGAACGGGGTAATGGCGGCACGGGTGGCGGCAGCGATCGTCGCGACTTGCGAGACTTCCAGCGGCGACACCTCGCCGGCACGCAACTGCTCGCGCACGAGAGCGACCGAACGGTCCTGCGCCGCAGCGACCTCGCGCGCGGTGGCGATGGCGCGGGTCGATCCGCACAGGTCGACATAGGCCAGCACGGTGTCGGCGACGACCGCGACGCGCAAGCCATCGACGACGGCCGCCTGCGCCTCGGCATCCGCCCCGGCGGCGGTCGCAGCGGAGCGCAGCCGGCCGAACAGGTCGAGGTCCCAGCTCGCCGTCGCAGCGATATCGTAATCCGTCGTGGGCACATTGCCCGACGCGCTCGGCTGTCCGGCGGGGTTGTCGACGCCAAGCGCACTCTCGATCGTCGTCTGCGGCAGCCGCGCCGCCCGGGCCTGCCGCAAGGCTGCGCGTGCGCCGTCGAGATTGGCATAGGCCACCCGCAGGTCGGCGTTGGCCGCCAGTGCCGATCGGACCAGTCCGTCGAGGACAGGATCGTCGTAGAGCCGCCACCAGTCGTCGGGCACCGGTGCGATCGACGCCACGGGAAGCGACGCGAACGCCCCGGTGGCGCTCGCCCGCGCCACAGTGGGCTGTGGCTTGGGCACGCTCATGCAGGCGGATGCGAGCAGGGCTGCGGCGGGGACCAGACGACGGATCATGCCAGCGCCTCCGTGGATGCGGGAGCAGGCGGCACCGCGCGTTCCTCGCCATAGCGAGCGTAGAGCGCGGGCAGCAGCAGCAGGTTGAGCGCGGTCGACGAGATGAGACCGCCGAGGATCACGATCGCCATCGGATGCTCGATCTCGTGCCCCGGCGCGTTGCCCGCGACGATCAGCGGCACCAGCGCGAGGCCGGCGCAGGCGGCGGTCATGAGGATCGGCACCAGACGCTCTTCCGCGCCGCGCAGCACCAGTTCGCGGCCGAAGGTCATCCCCTCCTGCCGTTCGAGATGCTGATAGTGCGATAGCAGCATGATGCCGTTGCGCGCGGCGATGCCGATGACGGTCACGAACCCGACCAGCGACCCCAGCGATAGCACCCCGCCGGTCAGTGCGACCGCGACCACGCCCCCGACCAGCGCGAAGGGCAGGCTGACGGCGACCAGCGCGGTGATGCGGCGCGAGCGGAACTCCATCCACACCAGCAGCAGGATGCCGACAAGGCATAGCGCGCCGATGCTCCAGAGCCGGCCGCGTGATTCCTTCAGCGCGGCATATTCGCCCAGCACCTGCGGGTGATAGCCGGTCGCGAACGGCACCTTCGCAACCGCGGCGTCGACCGCCTGCGCGACGGTGCCGAGGTCGCCCGCGACGTTCATCGTCACGTCGAGGCGTCGCTGGCCGTTCTCACGCTTCACCTCGTTGGGGGCGGGCGCGATCTCGATATCGGCGATGTCGCCGAGCCGGACCGGCGCGCCGGTAACAGGTGCCTGGATCATCAGGTCGCGGAGCGCATGGACGCTGTTCCGCACCGCCGGCTCACCCCACACGGCGACGTCAAACGCGCGCTGGTCGCGGTAGATTTCGCCGACCTTGGCCTGCGCCACCAAGACCTGCGCCTGCCGGCGGACCTCGCCCGCGGTCAGCCCGAGCCGGGCCAGTTCGGCAGGCCGCGGGCGGATGCGGATTTGCGGGACCAGCACCTGGCTCTCCAGCTTCAGGTCGGACACGCCCTGAATACCGCCGATCGCATCCCGGACACGCGCGCCCGCAGCGCGAAGTTCGGCCTGATCGGGGCCGTAGATGCGGACGACGATCGTCGCGCCGGCACCCGTCAGCACTTCCTTGATCCGCTCGCGCAAGTAGGTCAGCACGTCGCGGTAGAGGCCGGGATAGCCCTCGACCACCTCCTTGATCCGCTTCACCGACGCATCGTAATCGGCACTCTCGTCGAGGCTGATCCACAATTCGGTGAAGTTGGGGCCGACCACCTCATCGGCCTGCTCGGCGCGGCCGATATGTGCGCCGAAGTTGCGGACACCGGGGATGCTGCGCAGTTCCTTCGACGCGCGGATCGTGATGCGGTCCATCGCCTCGATCGAGGTGCCCGGCTTCTCGACGAAGTGCATCAGGAAGTCGGTTTCGCGGAAGTCGGGAAGGAACTGGTCCTTGAAGGTCGCATAGCCGACGCCTGCGAGCAGCAGCCCGCCCGCGACGATCCCGACCGCCAGCACCGGCCGCCCGACGACGCGCGGCAGGAAGCCGACATAGCGGCGCTTCAGCGCGGCAACGATGCGGGTGTCGCGCTCTTCGGTCAGCGGTGCGTTCGGCAGAAGCAGCAGGCACATCGCCGGCGTGACGGTCAGCGCGACCAGCAGCGACATGCCGATCGCCAGCACATAGGCGATGGCGAGGGGCTGGAAGAACGTGCCCGCGACCCCGCCGAGGAAGAAGATCGGGACGAACACCAGCATCACGATCAGCGAGGCGAAGACCACCGCCGAGCGCACCTCCAGCGACGCGGCCAGCACCACCGCGAACGCGGGCTTGGGATCGGCGGACTCGCGGTTCAGCCGCAGGCGGCGCGCGATATTCTCCACGTCGATGATCGCATCGTCGACCACCTCGCCCAGCGCGATGACGAGGCCGGCGATAATCATCACGTTGATCGTCGCACCCGACCACAGCAGCATCAGCCCGGCGCCCAGCAGCGACAGCGGGATCGCGACGAGGCTGATCGTCGCCTGCCGCCAATCGCGAGTGAACAGGAACAGCACCGCCGCGACCAGTGCGCAGCCGATCATCAGCGCGCGGGTGAGATTGTCGATCGAGCGTTCGATGAAGGTCGCCGGCCGGAAGATGGTCGTATCGACCTTCACGTCCTTCAAGCCCGGCTTCAGCTCGGCGAACGCGGCCTCGACCGCGCGGGTCAGCTCCAGCGTGTTGGCAGTCGGCTGCTTCTCGACGATCAGCATGATGCCGGGGCCGTCGTCGATGATGGCGTTGCCGATCGGCGCGTTGAAGCCGTCGACCACGCGCGCCACGTCGCCGATCCGCACCGGCGCTTCGCCCGCCTGCTTGACGATCGCCCGGGCGAGATCGGCCGCAGTCTGGACGGTGCCCGCCTGCTGGACCGCGAGCCGCTGGTTGGGCGTGTCGACGAACCCGCCGCCCCCGACCAGAACCGCATCGCCCGCCGCGACGCGTACCTCCGCCAGCGTCACGCCGGAAGCGCGCAGACGATCGGGATCGACCAGCACCTGCAATTGCCGGTCGCGCTGCCCCCAGACCGCGACGTTGGCGACGCCGGGGACCGCCATCAGCCGTGGCCGGATCGTCCAGCGGACCAGCTCGGACAATTGCATCTGATCGAGTTTCGTCGACGACAGTCCGACCTTCATCGCGCGACTGGTCGAGGACAGCGGCGGCATGAGCACCGGCTGTCGTGCCGCAAGCGGCAGGCGTGGCTGCACCTGGGCGATCCGCTCGCCGACCATCTGGCGCGCGCGGATCACGTCGGAGCCGCGCTCGAACAGGATTTGCACCGACGACAGGCCCAGCACCGACTTCGAGCGCAGCGTCATCAGGCCGGGCACGCCGTTGACCGCGGTTTCGATCGGCACCGTCACCAGGCTCTCGACCTCCTCGGTCGACAGGCCCGGTGCCTCGGTCTGGATTTCCACCATCGGCGGTGCGAACTCGGGGAACACGTCGAGCGGCACGTCGCGCCCGGCGCGGACCCCGAGCACCACCAGCAGCGCGGCGAGCGCGAGAACGAGGACGCGCTGCGCCAGCGCGAAATGGACGAGCCGGCCGAGCATCAGTGCGCCGCCCCGAACTCGGTGCCGAACAACTCCGCCGCACCATCGGTCACGACCTGCGCGCCGGCGGACAGTCCGCGCGCCAACAGCGCCCGTCCGCCGCTCTCCGATGCCACCTCGACACGCTGCCGGACGAAGGTGTCGGGCGCGGTCTTCTGATAGACCCACTCGCCGCCATGAATGTCGCGCAGGATTGCGGCAGACGGCACCGACAGGCCCTCGGTCTGCCCGGCGAGCGGCAGGTCGACCGACACGCGCTGGCCGACCTGGAAAGCCCGGTCGCGATTGTCGACCGCGTAATAGAGGTCGACGGTGCCGGCGACGGTGTTGGCCGAAGGCGGTGCCTGCACCGGGCGCGCCGAGCGGGGCGCACCGCCATCGCCAAGAGGGCGGACCGTAGCGGAGGCTTCGCGTCGCACCTCGCCCATGTCGCTGCCGAACACCGATGCGCGCACCCACAGCACGGGTTGCGCGCCAAGCGAGGCGACCGCCGGCCCGAGCAGCCGGCGCTGCTGCCGCGCCGCGTCCAATGCGGCCTGCGCCGCGGTCAGAGCCGCCGCGGCCTCGTCACGCGCACGCACGCTGCCCGCTTCCTCACGCACCAGGCTCGCGGCGCGATCGAGAGCGATCCGCGCAAGCCGCGCCTGCGCCGTGGCACGCGCCAGTTCGGCATCTGCCGCGGCCTGCTGGCTGCCGATCTGCTGGAGGTTGGTTGTCGAATTGACCGGCACGCCGTTGGCGCTGATCGGCGGCACGACGATCTCGCCTGCCACTTCGCGCGTCGCCGTGGCCGATCCGCCATCCACCCGCGCCAGCACGATGCCCAATCGCTGCTGTGCCTGGCGTGTCAGGGTCAGCTTCAACAGCTCGCTCTCATGCGCGATCGTCTCGGCATGGGCGGGCGGTGCGGGCGGCGTCGCGGTCTTCTCGCCACAGCCGGCGAGCAGGATCGGAATCAGGAGAAAGGTCTGGCGCATCGTGGCGGCCTAGCGCGGTAACGATGGGGGTCGCTGGAGCCGACTATACAAAGTCCCAATGTAACGGATCACATTCCCGATTGGGAACGAGACCGTCTGAAAACGCGGATCAGGATTCCCGTGCGCATCTCGGCAGTGTAATCTTCTGGCATGGCGTACATCGAGGGACATGCTCGGGATCA
>NZ_JAVDUC010000039.1:0-14534 GCF_031456125.1 Sphingomonas sp. BE138 | reverse complement strand
CGTGCCAGCGCTGGTTGCAGCGATGCAGGACTGAGCGCCCCTCGCATCCGTCCCGCTACGTCGCAGCACCGGGACGTTCTCACACAGCCTCCACCCAATGCAGACATTGGCTGTGGTCAGATCATCATCATTCGGCGCATATCATTATACCCCTGGGGCTTGACCCGGGGTCTGCCTTCCTCCGTGCCACGCGTGCGGATCGGAGGCAGGTGATCCCGGATCGAGCCCGGTATGACGAAAGAAGCATGTGGGCCTTAGCGCTTGCCGCCAAGCATCCCGCCGAGGATGTGACCGAGCGGGTTGCCGCCCGCCGCGCCGCCGCCTATCGCGCCCCCGAGCAGAGAGCCGAGCACGCCCCCCATACCCCCGCCGGCGCCCCCGCCGAGGGCCCCGCCAAGCGCGCCGCCCAGTTCGCCTCCAGAAGATCCGCCGCCGACCGCACTGCTACCAGCCTGCTTGGCAAAATAGCCCGCCGCGAGCATCGCCACGATCGGCAGCATCTTCTTAAGCAGGTCGGGCGACAGGCCGCTCGTGCCGGCGGCATGCTGCGCCACCGCGCGGCTGGTGTCCTTGGACCCAAAGATCGACGCCAGCACCTGATTGCCGGGTTCGACCGGAGTCGGGTCGGGCGAGACCGCCCGGTCGAACATCCCCCCGCCGCCCATTCCGCCGAGCATCCCCGCAAGCCCGCCAATCCCCTGCGGATGCGCGCCCGCCTGATCCTGCATGCCGCCAAGCACCGCTGGCAACAACGCGGCAAGCCCCGTCTGCGCGGTCGCGGGGTCTACGCCCGTATCACGCGCCAGCGACTGGGCGGCGCCGGCCTTCAGCAATTCGTCAAGCATCTGCATGTCGGTCCCTCTCGAAGTTTCTCGAGAAGCCCAAAGGTCCGAACCTGCGAACGTTCCCGCGATCACGCCACCTCAACGACCCAACGCGCCAGTTCTCGATTCCCCACTCTTCGCAGAAATTCGCGGCCCTCGTCTGCTTTCGCCCCATTGCGGACATCCATGAGGTTGCGCCAGATCCGCCGGCCGAACGTTCGCCATGGGTGGAAAGCCCACATTGAGAATGATCAGTGTTTCATGCTCGTTCTGGTGGCTGCACCAGTCGAAGCACTCCCCAAAACGCGGTCGCGGCCACCCATGCCACTGACAGGATCAGAAAGGCGACGAAAATGGCCCTAGGCATCAGAAAGTAGGTTAGTGCCTTGATGAAGAAGGGCGTAGCGTACGTTTTCGGGCCTTCTCTCACCGGTCCCCGTCGTGCGCGGCGCTGACGGCGTCCATCAGCCGATCCCACACCCCCGCCTTTCGCCATCGCACGAAGCGGTTGTAGCAGGTCGCGCGCGGGCCGTATCGCTCAGGCAGGTCGCGCCACGGGGCACCGGATCGCAACACCCAGAAGATGCCGTTCAGCACCCGTCGGTCATCGACGCGCGGCACGCCTCGCGGCTTGTTGGGCAGCAGCGGCTCGATCACGCGCCACTCGAAGTCGGTCAGGTCATAGCGGCTCATTCTGAGGCTGAATCAGTTCTTGCCGAAGCAGGCAAGGCCTCACCGTTGCCACGTCATCAAGGCCGCGCAATACAGCCGCATCGCTTGCGGAGAATGACATGAGCGCGTCGGCCTGCGTCGCATATATTGGCCTCCGCTTTGAGGTCGCCCCGGATGAGATCGAGGCTCTTGAGAACCAGAAGGATAACCGACAAGCATCGGCGCGGAGTGCTGGCCTGACCTCCTATTGGGCAAATTTCGGCGGAGATGCTGAGCGTTACCTTCTGTTGATCGGAACTCAAATCGGTATTCTCGGGCCGGAGAACGCGTCTTCTGTTCAACTCCTCGATCAAAACCTGACCGCGATCCTGTCAGACGTCAGCGCAAAGCTCGAAGCCGCAGGAATCATGGGCAGCGTCAGCCTGCATCTGGAATGGCTTAAAGACGCGTGATTCAACCGGAACCCGTTTATGAGTTCACGGCCTAGCCAAAACGGACGAGCGTTCAAGCGAGCTGAAAACGTCAGAACCGGGCGGTCTGACGCTGATCGGGCGATCTCGCCTTGCAGATCGCTACCGTCGAAAACCTGCGTCGGAAGCGGTTCATAAGTAACCGAGCCGAGCAATGTCGCTCTGTTACCCTTACCGCTGTTCGTGTGACAAACCTTGAGGTGCCCCCCGACTGCAAGCCTGAGCTTCGAGAAGGAGCAATCGGGAACACGGTTTAGGGAAAGAGGAACCGGCAGATGGTCTTCAGGACGATCAGCACGGCCGTATTTTCGTTATAGGTGCTTTTTCGAAGAAGGTTCGTCGATCCATTCTCGCTGGGCAGCGGTCTTGCTCATTCTAGTTCGGTATGATATAATTGGGGATGCGACGCAGCGCGATTATGGTAGATGTGGACGGCGTTCTCATCACGCATCCGCATGCTGCGGGCTGGGCAGAGCATCTCAATCGCGACCTCGGCATCCGAGTTGAAGACCTTCAACGCGTCTTTTTCGAGCCACACTGGAACGACGTGGTGCACGGGCGCGCCTCGCTACGAGAGAGTCTCACTCCGGCACTGGCACAATTGGCACCACAAATTACCTATGACGACTTTAGAGAATATTGGTTCAGCAACGATGCCAAAGTTAATATATGTCTTCTTAATGAATTAGCGGTATTTAGGCGCAATGGTATAGATGTGCATCTTGCTACCGTTCAGGAGCACGAGCGCGCCAGCTATCTTTGGAATGAGCTTGCATTTCGAGATCACTTCGATGCGATGCACTATTCAGCAGCGTTGGGTAAATCAAAGCCAAGGGCAGATTTCTACCAATCTATTGAGGTCGCGGTCGGGCTCAAATCGGCAGCGATCTTCTTCATCGACGATAACCAGGAAAATGTGACCGCTGCGCGAAAATGTGGCTGGACTGCTGCCGCATGGACGGGTCGCGATACCCTTGCCGACTTGATCCTCCAGCAGGCTTGGAACGGCGTCTGATGTCCGCTCGTGCGGCATAGCGGCCGTTTCCAGAATCCGATCCTTATGGAACACGCCGATCAGCTTGCTGACCGTACGTTATTCCGAAGGATGACTTAACAGGTTTCAGCTGAGAGGCTTGCAATAAATACCAGGCGCTGTGCCCCAAAAGCCCGCCTAAACGCCGGACGAGCTTCTCCACGAGCGACATAGTGCATCAAATTAGCTGATCGAGAAAGCAATGCTGTTCCATCCAGTCGGCGGAGGGCGGATATCATGAGCAGATCACCGGCAGAAAAGTCGCCGTCGAGCCATTCGTGATCTGAGAGATGCATGGATAGCCTATCGAGACGGGCGAGGATGGTCGCCTCAGCGATCGACACGTGCTCCGCATGCCATGGCTTGTCGCGTTCATTGAAGAATGACTGTTCCCTTTCCACGATTGCGGGCTCGATCGTGGCTACCGCCGCGAACATCCAGCTGATCGCGCGCGCTCTGGATCGTCGTTCAGGCGGCAGCAGACCGCTCCCCGATTGCTGCGCAAGTTCGAGGACGATGGCGCCGGATTCGAACAGGGCGATGTCGCCGGACTCGAACGTGGGTATCTGTCCGAACGGGTTGATCCAAAGGTGAGCCGGCTGTTTGAGCTCGTCGAACGACAGCAGGCGAACGTCATAGGGCTGGCCTGCTTCTTCGAGCGCCCATCGTACGATCATGTCGCGAGCGAGCCCGCGGCCTCTGTCCGGCGAAGCCCGGAACGCGGTGATCGTCGGGTTCATGCAGCTTACCTTTCTTGACGTTGTTTCACCCCCAAAGGTCATTGCCGCCGTCACCGGTCCGGTCGGACGGTTTTCGGAGGCGATGCGCCGTCGATCATATACCATGGAGTTGGCCCGGCGTCGTATGGGGGTGCCTCGTACAACCAGCGAAGCGCGTCCTCCGCTGCGCGGTGATAGACGGTCGCGTGCGTGGCCTCGCCACCATAGTCCATATAGCGAATGACAAGGTTCGCTCCGGCGCGGTTCGCGGCGACTGTGCGGAGACGATCGACGCCGTCCTGCATGGTGCCGCCTTCGTCGGCCATCGCGAGGTACAGTCTGGTGCCCGCCGGGATATTCCGCGACGCGTTATCCAGTCGTCGCAGCGGACGACGGTCGTCCCACCACAGGCTGGGGCTCACGGCCACATAGTCCTGGAACAATGCGGGCTCGTTAAGCAGCGTGTCCACGACGAAGAGTCCGGCCAGCGACTCCCCCATGACGGCTCGCCTGCCACTCCGTCCGATGTGGCTTTCGACAAACGGGATCAGTTCTTCCTTCAAAAACCGTCGAAAACGTTGCGCATGGCCGCTCTCGGGAAACGCGGCGAGATAGCGTGGGTCGCTGGGACGGGGAGTGAACTCCGCCCGGCGCTCGACGGATTGCACGCCGACCACGATCATCGGGCCATAGGTTGCGCTCAACGAGGCAAGGTTCGCCAAGCCCGCGACGTGGACGAAGTCCTGTTCGGTCCCGCCGTCGAGCAGGTAGACGACCGGCAAGCTGCCGCCCAGCCGCTCGTGGGCGGGCGGGAGCCAGATGTTCACCTCGCGCGTGTCGTCCATGATCCGCGAGGTGAAGCGGTAGGTCGTGCCCAGGGTGACGACCTGTGGCTGGGGGGAGACCACCCTATCTTGCGAGACTGCGGCCGTCGATAGCAGGATCGATCCGACAAGAATGGTGCGCAACCAGATCACGATGGCTCCCGGCGTAGATACGGTATCGGCGAACCGGTATGGAGGATCGATCCGGAGCGGCGATGATGAAAGTGACACTAACCTCCGACATTCACGCCGTCGCGTCTTCCATCAACGTGCGCTCCGCTGCGTTTACACGACCGTTCATCGTCGCCATCGATGGGAGGAGCGGCACGGGTAAATCGACGTTCGCCGCGGCGCTTGCCAAGCATATGAACGCCGTTGCGATCGATGGCGACGACTTCTACCAGGGCGGCACCGGCATCGCGACAGACCCTCTGGCGAAGCGGGCATCACGATGCATCGACTGGCGCGCACAGCGCACTGTTCTGACGACGCTGCGCGCGGGACGGTCGGCCGCCTATCATCCGTTCGACTGGAACCGCTTCGACGGCAACTGCGTCCCGGCGGAGCACGTCGTTCCTTCCTCGCCCCTGATCCTGCTCGAAGGCGTCTATTCCGCCCGACCCGAACTCGCGGACCTGCTCGACTTCCGCATTCTGCTGCAAGCCTCGGCCGCGCTACGACACGAGCGGCTGCTGTGCAGGGAGGGGGCGATCGGCGAATGGGAACGCCGATGGCATGAGGCGGAGGACTGGTATTTTGCCAACTGCGTACCGATTGATGGCTTCGACCTCGTCATTGAAGCCCTGATCGACGACGGAGATCGCGAGGCGCGACGCCCAAAGTGTTCCTGATGGTGTCAGTCATGTGCGAGTGGCTGCCGAAGCCGCACTCGTAGGCAATGTCGGTCATCGACGCTGTATCGGCCATGATTCGGTGACACGCTTCCGCGATCCGCACCGTGCGGCGGTAGCCGCGAACCGTCTGCCCTGTTTCCGATTTGAACAGATGCATGAGGTGGAAAGATGACAAGCCCGCTGCCCGGGCCAAGTCCTCGATCGATAGATTCGCCGTCACGTCGGCATGAATGCAGTCGCGCACGGTCATTACTGCCCGGTCGCGTCGGGCCCCCGCGCCGCCAGCCTTCGCGATCAACCCGAACCTCGTTTCCGCAATGGCCCGGACAAGGTCCAGCACCAGCTCCTCGCGCGCAAGGCGATCACCGTGCGACGGCTGAAGAGCCCGCGTGAGCCTGATATGGCGAGCCAGTACGGCGGGGGCTGTCGGGAACTCGCGCAGCGCATCCACCGAACCAAAGGCCTCGTCCAGCAAGGAAGGATCAAGTGCGATCAGCGTACTGTCATCCCCTTTATCGAGCGGATGCGACGTGCGGAACTCAGTGCCTGCCTTGTAGAGGACGACGGTAGCCGGCGAGACCATCCATTGGCGTTGGCCGACATGGGCCTTGAAACAGCCGCGCCGAACCAGCGTGAGATGTGACGTGTCCTCGGCGGCGGAGCATCCGCATCCGCCCCGGCCCATGGTGCAACGGTGGTCGGTCACGGTGAAGACTGCCGATCTCAGTTTTTCAATGGATGTCTGGATGGGTTACGTCCTCTGCCGGGCACACGATCATAGCAGCTTTTCGGAAGCGCGTCAGCATCGATAGCGACAGATTGCCCGGCAGCCCTTTCTCGCGGGGAAACCATATGCTTGCCAGAATAGCCGCAGCTACGCTGATGGCCATCACGCCCGCGGCCTCTCTTGGAAGCAGCGACGACGTGGATGGTGTGTCGAGACGGTTCGACGATCTGCAATATCGCGGCGACAGGGCGGGAATCGAGGCGATCGTCTCGCCCCGGCTACGCTATATCACGGGGACCGGCGATGTCCGCGGGCGAGAGGCCTTCCTGGCTGCGACGACGGTGTCGGGAAGCAGGCTCAATCCCTTCGATATTCGCGAACGCGAGATCGTCCGCATGGGCGACCGATCGGCCGCCGTGCTTGGCCTGGCGACGATCAGCGGCTCCGATGCTAGTGGACGCCGCTTCAGCCGCACGCTCCGATATCTCGACCTGTTCGAGCGCATCGACGGGCGGTGGCGCGTGGTGCTGGTACAAGTAACCCCGGTCGCGGCCTCTCTGCGGTGATGTCGAAGTGTAATATGCATCGAAGTGCTGCCGATAGCGCTTGCGCCGCCGGGATTGTTGCGTTTGCCGTCGTCAACCTGACGTTCGGTTCCTTCGCTCTTCAATATCAACCTATGCCCGTATCCTTGGCAAAGCTTTCCTGGCTCTCGATCGCGAGCGCGCTCGTGATGGTGTCAGCCGGTTCAGCCATGGCTTGGCCGCGCACCACGCGGATTGCCGCGATGGCGGTCGCCTGCTGGCTGGCGACTTGGGTGGTGGCACTCCACTTGCCGACCATTATAACGCACCCTGCCAGCTTCGGCCGCCTGCTGCCCGCGAGTGAGGTCGTCGCCATGGCGGTCGGCCCAGCGCTGATCGCCACAACTGGTCGGGGCGCGGAGCCGATGACCCGTATTTGGCTCTGCCTATTCGCGGCGGCGCAGTTCGTCTTCGGGCTCTGTCACTTCCTCTATCTCGACATTACCTCGTCGATGGTACCCGGATGGCTGCCCGGCAGGGCGGCTTGGGCGGTAGTGACGGGCGTCGCGCATCTCGCGGCCGGTACGGCCATGGCGTTTCGGATCAGGCTGCGACCGATCGGTGGCTTGCTCGCGGTCATGTACCTCGCCTTCGCGCTGCTGGTCTGCGCACCCCTGGTCGCCGCCACGCCGGATCGTCATCTTCCGTGGTTGATGCTGACGATCACATCGTGCTGCGCGGCGAGCGCGTTCAAGGTCAGCACATTGGACTATCCATTTCGGGCCGACATTGCCGCCGTGGCGTCACGCTCGCACGATGCCTGACATGATGGAAGCGCGAAGCGGTGGCGGCATCCGTGTGGGCGTGCCGCGGGTCCAGACGATTGACGCCCTGCGCGGGCTGATGATCGTGCTGATGGTGCTCGATCACGTCCGGGATTTCTCTCACCGGACCGCGCTGATCGCTGATCCGCTTGACCTATCGACCGGCGATGGGGCGCTGTTCGCAACGCGATGGATCACGCATCTGTGCGCTCCCACGTTCCTCGTCCTGGCAGGCATTTCGATCTGGTTGCAGCAGGCCGGTGGCAAAACGGGAGCACAGCTCTCACGCTTCCTACTGACCCGCGGCCTGTGGTTGATTCTCCTCGAGTTCACCATCGTCGGTCTGGGCTTCAACCTTGCACCATGGTTGTTCTTCCAGGTCCTGTGGGTCCTGGGATCGGGGTTCGTAGCGATGGCGTTGCTGGTGCGGCTGTCACGTGCGACCGTCCTTGTGATCGGCATCCTTCTGCTGTTGGCAAATCCGGTGTTGATGCTCTTCCCGATAAGCGTATTCGCGCAGCCGTTCGCGACATTCGGGCGGTTCGACGGCTTCGGGCTCCCCGGCCTGATCGCCTATCCGCTGCTCCCCTGGCTAGGTCTGATTCTGCTGGGCTATGGCATTGGTCCGTTGTTCCTTCGCCCGCCGGAAGACCAGGCACGTAGTCTGACGAGAGCGGCGAGCTGCGGGGCCGCAGCTTTTACCGTCTTGCGCGCTCCGAACCTATATAGCTTAGATTACAAACCGTGGTCGGTCCAGACGAGCGACATGCTCACTATTCTGGATTTCGTGGATGTCGCCAAATATCCGCCATCGTTCCTCTATGTAGTTCTGACGTTATCGTTGTCTGCGTTCCTGTACGTGCTGCTACTGGCGCGCGTGGCAGCACCAATGGCGCGTCCGCTTGGCGTTCTCGGGCGCACCGCGCTCTTTACGTACTTGTTGCATATCTGGGTGGCACATCTGCTCGCGGTCGCGATCGGGATTGTCTCCGGCGTGCCGGCTGGGGCGTTTTCCGGTCACCTCGCCGAGCCGTCGCGGCTGATCGCAGCTCGCTGGGGGGTCGGTCTACCTGCGACCTATGCGTTGTGGATTACGGTGCTCGCGATCATGTACCCGCTGGCGCAGAGGTACGACCGCTACAAGCAGGTAGGCCGGCGGAGATGGACGAGCTATCTGTAATCGGTCTGCGGCGAGTACCTCGGTCTGCAGTAATACCCGGCTAGGCGAACGGGCCATTGCTCCCTAACGCCTACACCTTCGCCCACGGCGACTATAGTGCGGCGCGAGCGCATCGCGCAGTTCACACAGGTCGATCAGCCCGTCTATCCTGCGTAGGATATGATCGGCGGGGATTATCGCTCCCAGTGCCCGCCAACTTGCGCCCTTGCCACCTCGCTGTTGCTCACCCATCATGGCCGCTGCTCCCGATGTGTCGAAGCAGGGAACCCGTTAGGAACGCGATCGGCTCACCCCGCCTTTTTCAACAGCCCCGGTCGTGTTCGAGACCATGAGCCGCGCGATCGACAGCGACGGAACCGGCATATCGTTCGGATCGCAGCATGTCGGCCGCCCCCTGCTCACGCCCGATGAAGTCCGCACGCTGCGCGAGGATTTGCAGCTCCTGTTCCTCGCGGGGCAACGTCCGATCGGCGACGGCGTGGAGCTTGGTGTTCAACCGGTCCGAGCTGACGCTTTATTCGGGCGGAATTCATGGCCTCAAGTCGTTCTCCGCGAGCTTGCAGATGCTGCCAACGCCGGAATGGCTCACTTCTTAAGGTCAGGACCCATTGATGTGAGCGTCACGATCTGATTCAGGCTCCGCAAGGAGACCGGAATGAGCGACCTGTTTTGGCTGACTGATGTGCAGATGGAGCGGTTGCGGCCGTTCTTCCCCAAGAGTCACGGCAAGCCGCGTGTGGATGACCGGCGGGTGCTGAGTGGCATCGTGTTCGTCAACAAGAACGGGCTGCGCTGGCGAGATGCACCCGCCGCCTACGGTTCGCACAAGACGCTCTACAATCGGTGGAAGCGTTGGGGTGAGGCAGGCGTGTTCACGCGCATGATGGAGGGGCTGGCGGCAAAAGGTGCCGAGCCGAAGACGGCCATGATCGACGCGACTTACCTGAAGGCGCACCGCACGGCCTCAAGCCTGCGGGTAAAAAAAGGGGTCTCGGCCGCCTGATCGGGCGCACCAAGGGCGGCATGAACACCAAGCTCCACGCCGTCGCCGACGCGAACGGCCGGCCCTTGAGTTTCTTCATGACCGCTGGCCAGGTCAGTGACTACACCGGCGCGGCAGCGCTGCTCGACGACATGCCCAAGGCGCAGTGGCTGCTTGGCGATCGCGGCTATGACGCCGACTGGTTCAGGGACGCTCTCCAGGCAAAGGGCATTCAGCCATGCATCCCGGGTCGGCGATCACGCAACGAGCCGATCAGGTATGACAAGCGCCGCTACCGACGCCGCAGCCGCATCGAGATCATGTTCGGCCGCCTCAAGGATTGGCGACGCGTCGCCACCCGCTACGATCGCTGCCCCACCGCCTTCTTTTTTGCCGTCGCCCTCGCTGCCACGGTCATCTTCTGGCTGTGATCAACGAGTCCTGACCCTAGCTGGCGTACGGGTCGTAGCTGCCGAAGGTCCAGGCGTTACCTTCCGGATCGCGCACGCTGTAGCTGCGGCCACCCTGCGGCTGGTCCTCAGGCCCCATGAAGATGTCGCCACCCTGCTGCCGCGCGACCGACGCGTGATCATCAATGTCGTCGAGGACGACGTAGATCGACTGGGTGTTCGCGCCGGCCTCGGCGACGGTCGCCATGGGGGCAGCGGCGGCGAAGGGTGTCTGCTGCGCGGACGAGACCATGATCATCTGGCCATCGCGCACCAGTTGGGCGTGGGCGATGCAATTCGGCTGGTTCGCGTCCGGGTACACGGCGTGCTTCGTGAAGCCGAATCCCCGGCAAAGGAAGTCGATGGCGGCGGGCGCGTCCGCGTAGCGGATGTTGGGGATGATGGCGGGACGAACGGACATTTTGATCTCCTCTTGCTGGAGGGAAGTAGCTAGCGGGTTCCGGTTAGACGCGATTGAAGCTTTGTGCGCCTATTCGCGAACGCCCCCGGCATCAGGCAGCAGGCGGTTCCTGAGTTCGCGCGGCGTCATCTCGGCGTACCGCCCCACCTCGCGCGTGAGGTGGGCCTGATCGGCATAGCCCGCGTCCAAGGCTGCTTCCGCGAGCGACAGGGTGGGCATCGCCTGCATGATGTTGGCGAAGCGCTCGAAGCGGGCGAGCCCGGCGAACGCCCGCGGTTCAAGCCCCACCTCGGCCTGCACGTGCCGCGCCAGACGCCGCCGGCTCCAGCCGATCTCGGCCACCAGGGACTGCACGCGCTGCCCTTTGGCGAGGCGCGAGAGGATGAAGCACGTCATAGGGTCTCTCGGCGCCGTGGACCGGAGCCGATCCCCCACGAATTCGTCGAGCACACTCCACCCCGCCTCCGATGACCCCGCGTCCAGCAGCCTCTCACCGATTGAGCGATGTCCAGCGCCCAGGTCGTCTAGTGCGACCACCCCGTCCGAGAGTTCCGCCAGTGCCACGCCGGCGAGCCGACTCAGGTTTTCGAGTGGCGCATGGACATGGAAGCCCATCATCTCGCCCGTCGATCTCGAGAGAGAGGTCCCTTGGGCGATGCCGCCGACAAAGCCATCCCCCGCGCGCAGACGATGCAACTCCCCGCGGGCGTCCACGATCTCGAGATCGCTCCCGAGATTGATGATGAACACGCCGGTTGTGCCGGCGAGTTCCCGCCGGGTGGTGAAGCTTTGCGTCTCTTCGTTCCACCAACTGTAGCGTTTCACGAAGGGCGCGATTGTTTCGTGCGGACGGGCGTCGATGATTTCCCATCGATCCGTTCCATCGTCGAAGACGCGCCTGTTCAATGACCGTTTCACAAGGTCCATCGTAGCATCCTGACCAGTCACGCCTAGTAGGTCTGAGCAGCGGTAGTCTGGCGGAGGCAGTCTCCGACGAGCCCTTCCTCTTCCAAACTTGAGGCCGGGTTGGCGCGAGAGCGCGTGAAGCGAACGTTTTTGACGGACGTGACATGGCCATCTGACCGGTTTTTATCGGGATCGCTCGCGCGCCAGTTTGACTCTTCGATTGAACCGCGCCGGGTTTGCCGGAGGCCGTTGGATGTGAGTCACGCCGCCATATCGATGATGTCCGCGGCAGCATAGTATTGCTCTTCGGCTTCGGCGGGCGGGATGTTGCCGATAGGCTCGAGCAGCCGGCGATGATTGAACCAGTCGACCCATTCCAGCGTGGCGTACTCGACCGCCTCGAAGCTGCGCCACGGCCCGCGCCGGTGGATCACCTCGGCCTTGTAGAGGCCATTGATGGTTTCAGCCAAAGCGTTGTCGTAGCTGTCGCCGACGCTGCCGACCGACGGTTCGATTCCCGCTTCGGCAAGGCGCTCGGTGTACTTGATCGACACGTATTGGCTGCCGCGATCGGAGTGGTGGACGAGGCCGCCACCCCGCATCGGTCGTCGGTCGTGAAGCGCCTGCTCGAGCGCATCCAGGACGAAGCTGGCATGCGCCGTCCTGCTGGCTCGCCAACCAACGATCCGGCGAGCGTAGGTGTCGATGACGAACGCCACGTAGACGAACCCCGCCCAAGTCGCGACATAGGTGAAGTCCGATACCCAGAGCCTGTTCGGCGCCGGCGCACGGAACTGCCGGTTCACCCGGTCGAGCGGGCATGGCGCTGCTCTGTCGCTGATGGTGGTGCGGACCGGCTTGCCGCGGATCACGCCGGCCAGGCCCATCGCCCGCATCAGGCGGGCAACGGTGCAGCGGGCGACGTCGAGCCCTTCGCGCCGCAGCTGCCGCCAGACCTTGCGCACGCCGTAGACGCGGAAGTTCTCCTCGAACACGCGGCGCACCTCCGGTCCGAGCGCGTCATCACGCCGAGCCCGAGCCGACCTCCTGGTCGGCTCAATCCTTCTGGCTGCATGGGCATGATAGGTCGACGGGGCGATCGGCAGAACCCGGCAGATCGGCTCGACCCCGTACACCTCGCGATGCGCGTCGATGAACGACACCATCACCTCGCTCGGCGGTCGAGCTCTGCCATCGCAAAATATGCAGATGCCTTACGCAGGATCTCGTTGGCCTGGCGCAGCTCGCGGTTCTCCCGCTCCAGCGCTTTCATCCGGTCGGCAACGCCGCTTGGCACTCCAGCGCGCGTGCCGCTGTCGACCTCGGCCTTCTTCACCCACTCGTGCAGCGTCTGACCCGCGCACCCGATCTTCGCCGCGATCGACACCACCGCGGCCCAGCGCGACGGGTGATCCTTTTCGTGGTCCAGCACCATCCGCACCGCCCGCGCGCGCACCTCAGGTGAAAACTTGTTGGTCGTCTTACTCGTCATAGCCCCTTCCTCTCAGGAGTTGGGGCCTCCGACAAACCCGGCGCGGTTCAACGTGTCACCAAACCATTGGCTTAGGTGCGACCTGACTTCGTCGCTGAGTGGCGCGGCCACAGCGTCGTGCGCTGGTTGAGCATACTGCTTCCCGGGCCGTTGGATCTGCCCGCGCCAACTGCCTAAGGGCGGATCGATAGCCTCGAGTATCACGCCATCTTCCTTATCTCAGGTCGGAGAACCTCGACGGTGCATTCGTCCACTCGGAAGAGCAAGCACGATATGAGCTACATGAACCTTGCCGGCGTGATCGCGGTAGCGCTCGGTATCGCGGACGTACTCCGCCACCATGTCGATCGAGGCGTGGCGGCTGTGCTCTCGCATTTTGAACAGATTGGCGTTCTGTCGTCCTGCCTCGGTGAGAAACCCGGCGCGCAACGAGTGCCCGGAGAACGCTTCGGGCGGATAGCCTGCCGCAGCTGCGGCCGCCTTGACCACCAGCGCCACTCCCTTCGTGCTCATTGGCTTGTCGGTAAGGCGCCCCTGGGGTGTCAGCTTGCGGAACACCGGCCCCTCGGTGATCCCAGCGACTGCGAGCCACGCTTCGTAATGACGAACCGGCTCTAGCCGCGGCCCGTCCAGTACGGCGACGCCCTGGCCTTCACCATATTGGTCGGTCTTCGACGATTTGACCCTGACCGTCAGACCCTCGCGGTCGCGCGTCACCTGGCCGACGGTGATCGCCACCAGCTCCGAGCGCCGGAATGCGCCGCCCATTCCGATCGCGAGGAGCGCGCGGTCGCGGTGCCCGCGAAGATCGTCGCCGGCGATCGCGCGGAGCATGTCGCGCAGGATGTCGCCGTCGGCCGCGCGCTTCTTGCGCTTCTCCTCGCCAGCCTTGGTGCGCCGGATCCCGCCCATGACCAGGTCGAGGTCGCTGGCGCCGGGTTGCGACGTCGGCGGCTCAACCTTGGCCATCCGGTGCGCGAACACGATCGCGGCGAGGCGCCGTTCGATCGTCGACCGGCTCAGCTTCCGGGGCGGGCGGGGATCGCGCAGCTTGCCCGTCTTGGTGCGCTGCTCGGCCGCGGGCGTGAAGCCGGTGGTCGCCAGTTCGCTGAGGAACGCCGCGACCGTCGCCGGCGTCGCCGGCAGCGGCCGATATCGCCGTTCGAGGCACCAGGCGACGAAGAGATCCCAGTCGGACTTGTAGGATTGGAGCGTCGCGGGCGCGCGGCCGCGCTTGGCAAAGCCGTCAACGCGCTCCTGATCGCTGGGCGCCAGCTCGGGGAGGTAGAGGTCCTGCGGATCGGCATGATCAAGGATCTTGAGCGCGCCGCTGGCGATCGCGTCGAGGTCGGCCGGACTGTCGGCATCAGGCGGTACGCGGCCGCCAGCCAGCTCGTCGGCTTGCCCGCCAGTCTCACCAGCCGTGACAGGAATCTCATCATCGGTGACCATCGACCGTTTCGTTCGTCATCGTGGTTGAGACTCGTTGCACGGGCGTGAGACTGGTCTCGCATTTCGGGCAAAATCCGTAGCCGGAACGTGTAGGTTTCCCTAAAATGGTGGACGCCATCCTACCTACAGCAGCAGCTGAAAAGAGTGGATCTGCGCCCGAAACAGTGGACGGCAGCCGCTC
>NZ_JAVDUC010000038.1:0-15121 GCF_031456125.1 Sphingomonas sp. BE138 | reverse complement strand
GAGGAGGTGCCACCGCTACAGATTACACCCAAGGCCGCCTGAACGATGCGGCCAGGTGGCACACCCGAAATTACACCACGTTGACGGACACGACCGGGCTTCAAAGCACCATCTCGACTTCGACGCGCTCGCCAAACGCCGGCCAGGTGCAGACGCGGAAAGGCTGGATGGGATTGGTGGTGCGTACGATGCTGACGCGACCCGGCCGCTCGTCGAACAGTCGGGAGGCGACGCGGTTCGCGTTCTCGCGACTGCACAGGAGCAGACGCTTGGGGGACAGGCCGGTGCTCAGGTCAAGCATGTCAGATCCTTTTCGGAAAGCATGATACCGGCGGGGCTCAGGCGAAGATCGTCTTGTGGACCTTCGTGGTCGGCACGATCCGCCATTGCCGCTCCATGAGGCGGCTGATCCGGTAGCGGCCGCGGGTCTCCGGGTCGCGAAGGGTCACTCGGCGCCCCTGCTTCTCGACAATGAATTCCTGGCCGATATGGCCATCGGAAAAGGTGATCGGCTCCTCCAGTCGGATCCGATCGCCGTCCGAGACCTTGCGCGAGCGGCGTTTCAGGTTCTCGGCGCAGCGACGACGCCAGTCGAGCGCGTGCTCCTTGTCGGTCGGCGTCAGCAGGTCGAGGATGTGCTGGGGGCATCCGTCTTCGCACGGCCCCATCGACTCGGTCAGTCGGGTAGGATTGGTGCTGCTCATGGAGTCAGCCCTGATCCCCCCGCCGAACCGCACGTGCAGCTTTCACCGCATGCGGCTCTCCACTGTGACGAACCATCACTTTGCCGTAGATCGGGCAGGCGGCCTCTGTGAGTATCCCAGTGGCATTGCTCGCACAGGACCACCGTCCTGCGGGCGCGTGCCACCTTCATTCTCACGACAAAACCGCGGTGCGAAACATCGGCCATCCCCCGGATATGGTGCACGTGACACGGAACATCGGATCGACCGCAAGCCTCGCATTGCTTGGCATTCTGACGATCAACCCAGTCCGTACGTGAGTGGGTGAACACCTGCGTCCAAGGCTGGATATCAATCCTGGACGAGGTGGCCGGATCACGTTTCAGATGAGCCAGTTTCCAGACTTTGACCGATCGGGGCTGGCCATCGACGTCGTAGCCGATGGTGAATTCCTGCCCCGTCCTCATGCGGGCCACGACCGCTCGCACATTGGTTTTGTGCTTGCTGGCCAAGGTCTTGAACAAGCTCCACCGCTGGAGAAACTCAAGCCTGTTCAGCTTGAAGCTCACATCCTTGGCGAGAGCATAGTAGTTCGCAAAACCCCGCAATTCGGCGTTGTAAGCTAGGACGATCTCAACGTCGCTGCAGCTGAGCAGCAGGCTACGATGACGCGGCTTCAACACCGACAGATCACCATAACCTTTTGCAGAAGCGAACGCGTGGACCTTCTCCCAAGGGACATGCAGCTGCATCACTTCCGACGGCGGCCTACGAAGGAAGCTGACGGAACCTTGTCGGCTCCGGACAACCCGTTGGCGTGTCGTATATGTGCGGACCTCATATCCAAGGAAAGCGGCTCCATCGCTCGCCTTGCGGATACCGCTTTTCTCCTCGGACACCGTGAGCGCCAGCGCCTCGGTCAGGAATGCCCTGGCTTCGGCGAACACGCTTCGTGCATCCTCCTTGCTACCGATAACCCCAATCATGAAGTCGTCCGCGTAGCGACAGTAACGAAGTCGGCGATAACCGGGGTCCATCGCGTCTCTCGACGGGATGGACCGCTTTTGCGGCAGTAAGGTTTGGATTTTGGCCAAGGAGGCCGCAACCTTCACCTCGTCGACATTGTCTTTGGCCCGCAGCATGGTGACGCGCTTCCGTTGTTTCTGGATGCGCCCAGCCAGTCGCCCATATTCCGGGTTCGTGGCACGGACCTTCCCCCTCTCGAAAGCCGCGATCCGTTCCGCCATGAACATATCGAGTTCATGGAGGTAGATGTTGGCCAAGATTGGAGAGACGATACCGCCCTGCGGAGTGCCGCTGTAGGTCCGGGTGTGAACCCGGTCTTCCATAACACCCGCCTTAAGCATGCTGCCGATCAAGCCGATGAATTTCTCGTCATCGATCCTTTTCCGCAACAGCCGCAGGAGGATGTCGTGGTCGATGTTCTCGAAGAACCCCGCGACATCCACATCTACGAGCCATTTCACCCCCGTCCATACGGCTTTGACGTGTTCAAGCGCCGTATGACACGACCGGCCCGGCCGGAATCCATGGGAGGCGTTCGAGAACACCGGTTCATAGATCCGTTCGAGCAGTTGCCGCGCCACTTCCTGAACGAGGCGGTCGTCGCGCGTGGGAATGCCCAGCGGACGCCGTTTGCCCTTGCCTTTCGGGATAAACACCCGACGCACTGGTTTGGGATCATAGGTCCCTGCCGTCACGCTGGCGATAATCGGGTCGAGGTCTTCCGGTCCGAAGTCCGCGAAGGTCTCGCCGTCAATACCCGGCGTCATCGCACCCTTGTTGGATCCGATCTTCTGGAGCCCCTCCTCCCAAAGGAGGCGAGACCCCATCAGACGATAGAGTCCATTCACCCTTTTGCCCGACGCAACGAGCGCCGGAATGGCCTCCAACCGGCCTTTCACAGTTTTTGGCAGCATCAGCACACCCCATGATCGGTGGTTGAAGAATCACAGCTGCCGCCCTTCCCCCGGTCTTCCCCGCTTTCGGCCCGATCGCTCGAGACCTTATACAGTTGCACCGCCGCCTCCGAAGAGGTCGATGTCCCGGGCATTACCCCGGGCATTTGAGTAATATGGCGGCTCCGTACCCATGCAGGCCGGCAGAAGCCGCCTGTTTAGGGCATCCCGTAGTTGCGCTGAATGGAGATGCGGCGCGGTTAGGTGTCCCGTTCGTCCACTAAACCCCTCGACGAGAGGCGCACCGGATGGGCTGAGAAACAGGCGGCCAAGACATGAGACCGCTGTCATCATCCGGACCTGGCGTGACAGTCGCTTTCGCCAGTATCGCTATATAGATTGCTGCAGACTGGGATTTAAGCAGTGTAGCCTTCACCATACGCACCTTGCCCTGACCGTCATCGCCTCGATTTGCGACTAAGACGCATCTGGCCTTTTCCGAACATGCTATTGTTCCCCGTCCCTTTCGGGATTTCAGACCTTGTGAGGCCCGAGGTTAGTCCGGCGAGCAGAGGCATTCTCAACTTACCTCATCATCACTGATACTCCATTTCAGCGCCGCAACGGCGCACTGTCCTTGTAGCCGAACTGCTCACGGGTCTTGCTGCCTGGGTTCCAGAGAACCTTGCAGATGATCGCGAACACCTCGCCGCCGGCGCCGTTTGTCATCACCTGCGCCGCGGCATAGTAGGTGCGGTTCTGCGGGCAGGACGAGGCGAGCACCCTGAGACCCGAGGTGCCCCCATCGACCTCACGGCTGTAGGTGAACTGGTCGTCGAGATAGGCCTTTGCCGAGGCGTGACCGCCCATCGACGTGAAGGGCATGGTGAGCCAACCCATGAGGGGGTCCTTTCGCAAGCGGGAGGGATCAGGCGGCCTCTGTCAGCGGATCGACGGGAGCGGACACTGGCGCGCCCTCGTCCCGATGATCGCTGCTGAAGGCGAGGAGATAGTTGAAAGCCTGTTCGGCCTTGGCCGCGGCGTGGATGATCGCGGTCTTGTCCGCGCGCAGGATTCCGAGCCAGTGGGCGACATAGCTCGCGTGATTGTCGTGGAGTTCGTTGGGCAATCCGAGCTGTGCGCAGATGAGACCGCTGCCGATCTCGGCGACCAACTCCTCGAATGCGTATGCCTGGTCCCCGAACCGCTTGCCGAACGTCCGCGCGAGGCGGGCGGTGCCGCCCGACCAATGCGTCGTCTCGTGCGCGCGCACCGAAGCATAGTGGTCCATCGTCTTGAAGGACCGCTGGTGCGGCATCTGGATGTAATCGAAAGTCGGGTGGAAGAAGGCGCGATCGCCCCCGTGGCGCACTTCGGCAGGGACAGCTCCGAAAAAGGCGTCGATCGCGCCTTGACGATCGGATGGATCGCCAGGATCGATGATCTCGGAGCCGGGATAGAAATAGGCCGGAAGACCGTCGATCTGATCGGCGTTGAAAACGACATAGTGCCGCAGGAACCGGATATTCCTTTCGGTCTCGGCGCCCGTAGCGGGATTAGCCTCGGTCTTTTTGAAGTTGGAATAATAGACCGAGAGTGAGCCGCTTTCGCCGCGGCGGACATTTGCGCCAAGGGCCTCGGCCTGGCGATAAGTCATCCAATAGCGGGATCGATAGCCATTCGCGTCGGCGATCGCCCAGAGATAGATGGTGTTGATGCCGGTGTATGGCGTGCCACAGTGCCGCAGCGGTCTGCCCCCGGCGCCGGTGACGCGCCACGGTCGGCTCCAGGGCGCAACCCCCTCCTCCAGTTTGCGAATGATGAGACTGGTGATTTCGGCCGCGACGTCGCGGCTCGGTGTCGATTTGGCGCGCATGGTGATGTGCTCCGGTCGCATGACGCGATGGCCGCCGACGCGCGCGCGCCGACGGCCAGTTTCTCGCGGTTGTTCGGATGGCCGTGGCCGGGTGGTCAGGCCTCGACCGGTTCGAAGAGCTCCCCGCCCTCGGCCTGCGAGCCGCGTTCGGCGTCATCGGACGGGTCTTCGGCATCGCCCTCATCAGCGGGATCGATGACGGTCGCGTTGGCATCGTCGAGGAAGCGCATCGCATTGGGAACCCAGGCGAGCGCGGCCTGCTTGACCTCAGGTTCGACGATCGACTCCCCGGCGAACAGCTTCTGGCAGCTTTCGGAGATCTCGGTCTTCTTGAGCGAAGCGTGACGGGCCGTGAGTGCCGGCCCCCCGACATCGTGGAGGAGGCTGAGGATCATGCCCTTGTTCACGCGGTCGAAGAAATTCTCCGAGGTCGGCCGCCACCAGCCCGCAACGTCGACCTCAAGGATCGTGGCGATCCGGTTGTGAAGCGGAACCTGGACATTGGACGGGCCGGGCTTCGCTTGGAGCGACAGCGCGACGATATAAGCGAGCCAGTTCGCCTTGCTGTCATCATCGAGAGCGCGGAACCCCTCGAAGCGATCCACCTCGCTGTCATGCTCGGTCCACGCGGCGTCGAGACCATCATGGGCTTCCGCCAGGTAGGCGCGTGCGCGAGAGCTGGGCATATCTCCGACCATGGGATCCTGCGGACCCATCGCGCGAATCGTCGTGCCGTACTTGACGGCGCTGTCGGCGGGACCGCCAGATGAGCACATCCGGGCGTCGATCATCACGAACAGTGCGAAGTCGAGCGCCAGTGCGGGCTGCGCCAGGAGGCACGACGCCAGGATGTCGCGTCGCTGGATCGCAAGCTCATCATACAACCGCCCGCTGAGTGGCTTTCCGCCGGGCGCCACCGCCTCGGGCCGACGGCCCGGCTGGGCGGAACCACGATCGGCGACGCGAAATCCTCCGGTCGGCGAATCTTCCCGACCCGACTCGCCGTCACGAGCAGCATCATCCTCGCCCGTGACGGGTTCGCGCGGCTTTTCGATGAGGATTTGCTGCTCGCTGTAATATTGCGAGTCGAGCCGCATCTCGCCTTGGGGGGTGAGGACGAGGAACGCTCCCACATGGGCTTTCAGCTCGTCCGGCAACACCGGAGGACGATTCTCGATTGCCTCGGCCTCGGCGATCAGCCGATCATCTTCCTGGTCGAGCAGCTTGACCGCCTCGTCGGACAGATCCGCATCCTGCATCTCGGCCTCGAGAGCACCGCGACGCTCTGCGATTTCGGCAAGCCGAGCACTCTGGGCCGCGGTCAGTTCCGGCTGCTGAAGAATGACGCGGTAGAGCCCGTGGGCGGCATTGTGCGTGTAGTTGCTGGCGATCGGGCGGATCCAGGCGAGCCCGGTCTCCTCACCGATCCGCCGGGCCTCGGCCTCCATGATCTCGCCGGCGACACGATGGGCGATCTCCGGATTGACCCAACGGTCGTTGCCGTCTGTGAAAAGGTCGCCGTCGATCTTGCCGCCGGCAGCACGATAGCGCGGTTCGCCGACCAGCATCGCGATGGGGTCGCTTGCTTTGAGCGTCTCGTTTTCGATGACCCGGCGGATCGTGTCCGCGGTCACCTCGCTGTGCTTATACGTGTTCCAGACGAGGAGCTGCTTCTCGCGGTTCTCGGTCGAGGCGTATGCCTTGGCGATATCGAGCGTGATCTCGCCCTTGCTCAGCGCCTCGAAGATCGGCTCGGCGAGCGAGGCGAGCCGCAGGCGACCTTCCACGAAGCGACGGGTGACGCCGAACCGCTTGGCAACCGCATCGATGTCGCCGCTCTTGCCGATGAAGTGCTGGAAAGCGCGGCATTCTTCGGCCGGCGTCATCTTGAGCTGATGAAAGTTGGTGGCGGTCGAAGTCTCGGAGAGTTCGGCATCCTCCCCCGTCAGCACCATGACAGGCACGTCGTAGTCCGCCTCCGAGATCGTGCCGCGCTCGGCCAGAAGACGGAGCGCTCGCCAACGGCGGCCGCCGTCGAACACCTCATAGGTGCCGCGCGGCTTTTTGGCCGGAGTGACGAGGAGGTTCTGCAGAACGCCCTTGGCCTCGATGCTCGCGGCCATGGGTCCGATCTGGAGCTGCTCGTCCGGCGCTGTGCGAACGTTGATTGGCGAGAGACGCAGCTTGCTGAGTTTGACGGTCTGGATCACGGGGGAAACTCCTCATGGCGTCCGGCAAGTTCCGGACACCATCCCCGACCCCCCTTCCCTCTCTCTGGCTCAGGCGCTCAGAGGATTGAGAAAGCGCGCGTTGTGGGTTCAGCTTTCGACCAGTTCAAGGCATTCCAGGTCAACGCTCGAGTGTCCGCTCACGCCCAAAACGGCCATTCGCATGCAAACCTGCGGCGGGAAAGCTGAGCGCCAATATCAGCTCGCTTCTTGATGCAATCAGTCCGTTGCCCGCATCAATGAGCACTGAGCTGCTACATATCTAAGCCGTTCCGGAGTTGCCCTCGCCTGTCGCGGACCAAGTCTTCGCAAGCCCCATATCTACGGGATCGACTTCATCCGGCTCCCACACGTTGATCGTCGCGCCATCGTTTGCCGCTGGTCGGATGGTAAGACCTCCCGACCAGAGCGCGTCACGCGCGACGTCGCCGATGATGTCGAACTGGCTGATATGGGTCCACTCTCGCCTAACGTCCCATATGGAGCGCAACGCCGTGGCAAGATCATCGACAAGGTCGGTATATCCGGCGTCAGCGATCGCCTGCTTGGTTTCCTCCGAGATCGAAGTGCTATCGCCCAAGCCGTCAATGTGGCCAAGGACATAGGAAGCCAACCGAAGCGGTTCCACCAAGGGCGGGGCAACCTCGGCGACCGCCCGGTTGAGATCGCGATGCTGCCAAAAGGCCTCCCGAGCATCGGCCGCACGCTCACGCGCCACGCCCAGCACCCCGCGCAAGCCTTCCTCATACAGCGGGAGGCGCCCGCGTCCGAAAACTGCGCTCAGGCGACAGGCTGCATATTCCTCCCAGCAGGCCTCGTTAACCTGCATGAAGATCGCCTCCTCATAGCTGGAGACGGCATGTTGAAGGATCATGCCGGGGAACGCGCGATCCTTGTCGCTGGTGACTTGGACATGCCCGCACTCATGGGCGAGAAGATATAGAGCGGCCCAGAACTCCTCATTGGGTTCGTCTCCTTCGTCCTTCTCGATGTTCTCGATATAGGGAGCGTTCAAGACGATGTGGACTTTCACTACGCCGTCCCGGATCACCGCAGGCGCCATGCCGACTCCAATTAATTGATCATCGTTGGAACGGCTTAGCGGCCGCAGGCCTTCAACACCGCGATCCAGTTCCGCAAGGGCCGCGTCGTAGTCGTAAGCAACGGTCACTCCATCCAATCGGCTAAGATCCAAGGATCTGCTGATCAATCGGATATAGGAAGCAAGCTTGTTGGCGGTGTAGGTCGCGCCCTCTCCGGTCGCGAAGTTGCGCATACTGAACGGAATCGATTCCGGCGCCGTGGGCGGCGGCAAGTCATCAATGTCTTCGCTCGCATCGCCCATGCTCCCGATTGGACACGAAATGGCGTGGATGGTCCAGCCACAGGATGTCGCCGTGTCCCTTTCTCCAGCACCGTGCTTTTGCTAACCCTCACCGAGGAGCCAGCTCTGCCTGGCCATCGGGGTAAGGCTTCCCCCTGACGGCGGAGAAGAAGCGCATAGTAAGGATTGAAAATCTGTGTGGTAACAGGCAATCGTTCCCCCAGGGGAGTGCGAACCTTGGGGGCAGGTGCAACGGATTATGCAGCGCAAATATATGCGCTGAATGACGCGGATTTGGAGCGGCTGACTGACGACTGGGTCGCGTCGATGCGGTCGCGCTATCCCGACAGCGACCGTTTCTCCGGTGCAGGAGACATGGGACGCGATGTCGTGGGCTATCGCACGGCCGCTCGTTTCGATGGTCCGTGGGACAATTATCAGTGCAAGCAGCTCAGGAAAGCACTCGGCGAACCGGAATTCATCCGTGAGCTGGGTAAGATATTTTTCCATAGTGCTGCCGGGCATTTCGGCGTCCCCGCGCACTTCTATTACATCGCACCGAGGGGAGCGGTCCGGGCCGTCCGAAACCTCATAGGTCATCCCAGAAAGATCGGGCCGCGCCTGATTGAGCAATGGGACACCTGGTGCGCCGACGATCTGGTGGAGGGTGAATATCATCCGCTATCGGACGAGGTACGCGCGCTCATCGACGCTTTTGACTTCCAGAACGTGTCGCTGCTGGAGGCCGGCAAGCTCGTCCGAACAGACGAGATGAAACCCGTGCTGGTCAAATGGTTTGACGCGGATCCCGGTGAAGCTCCGGTCGGGAGCGTCCCCGACACGATGCAGCCGGAAGAGGCTGCCTACGTCGCGCAGCTTCTCGCCGCCTATCAGGAACAGGGTGCACCGTCTTACACCACGGGTGACGAAGCTCTTGGCGATGCCAAGTTTGGCCCTCATTTCCGCGTTCAACGGGAGCGATTCTTCGATGCCGCTTCCTTCAAGCGCTATTACAGGGACAGCACCGAACCAGCCGTGCTCGCCACATTCGAGAAGGACATCTTTCACGGCGTGTTCGACACCCATGGCCTCTCGCACGCCGACATCATGGCGAAGATCGCGGCCGTCATGAATGAAGCCAAGGGCGTGTCGGCCTCGGGAGTCCTCGGCAAATATGCGCGGGTTCCCGTGAAGCAGGGCGTCTGCCACCACTTCGCCAACGACGGTGTGCTCCCGTGGGTGAAGTGACGACGGCAGCGCTGGGCGATGTGCCTCTGTTCAACAGTCCGTTGGAGACGGGCCTGCGTGCCCTGGTCGTGCTAGATGCCTTTTATCCTCGGCCCTGCACCATCAGTGAACTGACGTGGTTCGACCACCTTGTCGTGCATACGGCCGACGTGGAAGGCCCCAACAGCCTGCACCCCGACCTGCCGTCACGCGGGGGTGAACTGCTCGTGCGCCGGCGGCTGATCGACGAGGGCGTTCATTTGCTGCTGAACGCAGGTCTCATTGCCCTCGTCGATGGAGCGGACGGGGTACGATACGTCGCGGGGGAGGAGGCTCCGTCATTCATCGAGCTCATGGAAGCGTCCTATAGCGCGCGCTTGAAATCGTGTGCGGAATGGCTCGCGGATCGGTTCGGCGCGCTACCCGAAGAGGAGTTACGAACCATCGTGCACCAGCGGCTCGGGCGGTGGACGCTTGAGTTCCAGGGCGAAGGCACACTCTACGAGCCGTCGGCATGATCGCGCGCCTGATATTCCGGCATCTGTCGTTCATCGGCACCGCGAAGCCGGTGAGCACGCTCCCGTTCGCCGATGGCCCCAACGTCATCTATGGCGCCTCGAACACCGGCAAGTCGTTCACACTCGCCGCCCTGCAATTCATGCTGGGGAAGTCAACGCCGCTTCCTGTGATCGAACAGCTCGACGGCTATGAAGCGGTCCTGCTGGGTCTCGACGTCCCTTCGCTCGGGCCGGTCACCCTCTATCGGGGTATTCAGGGCGCCGGGTTCCGGCTTTACGAAGGACTGCATCACGAACCGCCGCCGGGCGTTCCCTTCCGGGTGCTGGATGCGGAATATGACGCCCGCACGGAGAACATCACCAGTGTCCTCCTTGGCGCGCTGGGACTGGGCGGGAAGTTCGTCGTCAAGAACGAGAATGGCGAGAAGAACAGCGTCACGCTCCGATCCCTCGACCCCTTTGTCTTCGTGGACGAGGGCTCGATCATCGATGCGCGCAGCCCGATCCTGTCCGGCCAATACACGAGCGCGACGGCGGAAAAGAATCTCTTCCGCCTGCTTCTGACCGGGCGGGACGATTCCGCGATCGTGGCGGTGGTCCCACCCAAGATCCGCAGGGCCCGCCAGGAAGGCCAGAAGGAACTGCTGGAGGAATGGATCGCGTCGCTGGACGCGCAGATCGACGCGATCGGCGTCCCTCGTCAGCAGCTCGACGATCAAAGCAAGAGGATCGACGCCTCGCTGATTGCCATCAAAGGCGATCTCGCCAAGCGTCAGCGCCGGATCGACGAGGTCACACGCGAGCGGCGGCGCATGATCGACGAAGCGGATCGTGTGACGGCCCAGGCCCGCGAGATCGAGCTGACACTGGCGCGGTTCGCGCGGCTGATGGAGGTCTATGAATCCGATGTTGAGCGCCTTGAGGCCCTGGAGCAGGGTGGCCATCTCCTTCTTGCGCGGCTCGACCGCCCTTGCCCCTTATGTGGTGCCGAGGTTGATCATCAGCACCATCCTGGGCGGCAGGATGTCGAGCGTTCACGGGTAGCGGCCCGTGTCGAGATTGCGCGGATCGATCGGGAACGCCGGGATCTGGTCGCCACGATGAGCGGGCTTGAGGCAGATTTCGCTACCAATCTCGCAACGTCGGAACGGCTGCGACGGCGAATGGCAGCGGCGGAGCGGATTCTCGGCGCCCTTCGTCCGGAGGAATCGGGATTACGCGACGAATACGAACAGAGGATCGAAGCGCGGGACACCGTTCGCGAACGCCTAAAGTTGTTTGAAGAGCGGGATCGCCTAGCCGTGCAATTGTCTCAGGTCACGACGGCCCCAACTGCGGCCAAGCCGAAACTCACCGTCGGCATCGACGGGCCGACTGGCCATGAATTTGCCAGCAAGGTGTCTGAGGTTCTCCAAGCTTGGAAGTTTCCAGGGAATCCGATCGTGTCGTTCGACAGTCAGACCCAGGATATACGTCTGGACGGCAAGGAGCGCGGCGCAAACGGAAAGGGCGTACGCGCTATCCTCCACTCAGCGTTCAAGGTCGCGGTTTTGCTCTACTGTCAGGAAAAAGGCCTATCTCATCCTGGCGTGTTGGCGCTCGACACGCCGCTGCTCACCTACCGAGAGCCGATCCGAGTGCCACGCCACGGCGCGCTGGCTGCCGACGAGAAGGAGCTGGCAGCGACTACACTATACGAGCATTTCTACCTTCATCTGGCCAGCCTCAGTGGGCGCGCGCAGTTCATCATCCTTGAGAACAGCGATCCGCCTAGCGATCTCGTGAATCGACTTTCGGTGCAGACGTTCACCGGCGATTTGGCAGATGGACGTAGCGGATTGCTTCCCCCCGCCGGTGGCTCGCCGACCGCTTCTTGATGGGCGATACGGAGAGCGCCGATGTCTCTTCCGACTGCACAACGCCGGGTCTCACCCGGCCTCGTCGGGAACACCGGTCTTCTGCTGCGGATCAGGCGTGAACGGCCGGAAGCGATCGCAAACCTGGCCGAAGGTAGTCAGGCGGTCCGAAAATGCCGGAGGCCTTCCCTGAACGGCCCCCGGAACTAGGGTGCGCCACCAAGCTAGGAGCGCGCCGCGCGCGAGATACGCAAAGGTGTGGAGCAGCATCGGCGTGTCGTTGCGGTTCCACGTCGCCCCTCTCGCAGATGCGGCGAGCCCACCCGGGACTTCGCCATAGGGGCCTTCGTCGAACCGCTCCGGCGGGATGCACATTGGATATGGGAATGGCACACCAGCATGAAGAGCGCGCGATCGGAGCGCATAGATGCGATTGAAGGCAGCTGTCATATGCTCCCGGGAATAATCGAGTTTGTCGAACGTCGGCCGCTTGTCGGGCTCTTGAGGGGAGAACGCCTCCAAAAATCCGACAAACTTCGATGTGGCACCGATGACGCCTTTGAAGGCTCTCGCCATCTTCGGGACTAGCTCCTCGACACCAGCCTTTTTAAGCATGTTGATCACGCCCCCGTAGGAGAGCGCGAAGCGCTCCTCGGGCGTGCGCTTGTCGCTGTCCCAATACGCCGCCGAAGTCTCGATCGCCGATACGAGCAGCAGCCACGCATTTTCAGGCGAGGTGTCGGCGACCCAAAGAGCATTCTGGAATAGTCGAGCCGCTTTGATCAAGGCTGCGGCCGCCCCCGGCGTGAGGTATGGCAGCGATCCCAGATCTGCGAGATCACGCAGGTCGCGCGAACCGGTTAAATAGGGTAGCTGCGGCCGTTGGTTCGACTGTGGGAGGACAGGCAAATAGCTAGCGTCATACCCCCGTGGTCGACCCATCGGATCCTCACCAGGTCGGAATTCTCGGTCTACCGGACCAGCCATGATCCTCGCGTCGAGCAGGAGCGAGGCCAGAGCGGTTAGCTCGTCGAAAAGGTCGCCACCATGATAGTGGTCGTCGTTGGTTTCCATAGGAACACGCATGTCGGCCATGAGATGCCATTCGGCCCGCAGGACGATCCCGGGTCTCAATGCGCCAGGGTCTTTTCGAGAATGCGCTAGCGCGTTGAGGAAGCTGTAGGGACCGAAATTATATGCTTCTGCGACGAAATCGACATCCGTGTAGAGGCGCAGCTCGGAAATTTGTAACGCACCCAGACCTTTTGAAAACTCCTGCCAATTCTCCCAACTCCGCGGGGGTGGTGGTACGATTTCAGCCGCTGTCTCTTCAACCTCAGTTTCCGACGGCTGTTCGCCCATCTGATTGTCCCCTTTGGCCGTTCATTCCTCAGCGGAGAAAGGAAACAGCGGGCAAGCGCCACATCCGCCCGGGACTACTCCTGAGCGCGAGATTGTGATCATAAGGATCGATTGCTGTCGAGAACATACTCTGCAACCACTTGCAGCGATGCATGGCAGCTACGGGAGAACCTTGTAAGACCGCTCCTGTCGGAAGCCGTCGTTCGCTGCTGCGCCCGCGAACGACAGCTTCGTCCCCAATTCCTGTCTAGAAATCTGATCAATCAAGACGCGCGCAGGATCCGATCGAGTGTGTCGCCGGCCGTTGCCATGGGCAGGAAGACGCGGGTCCGGTACTGAATAACTTCGGTAAAACAACCCAGGGACTTGAGCCATGCGAGTTGCTGTGATGGTGCTCCGACCAGTTCGATCCGCTGGGAGCCGTTCACCAGGGAGCGTTTGATCGTCATCGGGAACGGCCGGGTTAGATCGACGCTGCGTCCCGACGAGGCAGACTTGACGATATCCGTGGGTGGCATGTTCTCGGCACGGTCGATGCCGAGCCTCGTGAAGAGTTGAACAACATGCTCGTCGAAGACGAGCCGTCCGAGCCAGCTGTTGCCAGCCTTGTCCGCGATCCGGTTGACCACGAGATGATCGCTCGGCAGCGCGGACCAGATCGGGAGCAGCAAGCCGGTCGCGAGCCGAATGGTCTCGGTGTCCACCTTGTTCGCTGCTATTTCTGCCTCTTCGAGCCACTTTCGACAAAAGGCGTCGCGGTCGATCGGCGTCCAGGCGCTCTCGAACAGCTCCTGCTCCCGCATATATTCACGCCGTGTCGGCCGCATAAGCTCGAAGCGCGGGATGGGCGTTCCCTCTTTCTCCTCCATGAGAGCGCGGGCACGCGTCTGCAACGCGACCATGCCGGACTTCCCGTTGATCAGGAACTCGGCGGTGGCATCGCTGTCCGCGATATGGAGGATGCGGTCCAGCGCGACCGGCGTCCTGCGGTGAGCGATCTCGATCGTGAGCAGGTGTGATGTCGCCCCACTGACCGGATCGGTTCGCAACAGTGTGTCATCCACCAGCGTCGCGGTATCGACGAGGATCGTCTCGACTCCGACGTCGAGACGCCCGGCGTCGCGCGCGGCCGAGACACGGGTTTCGACCAAGGAAAGAAACTCATCGAATATCTTGTTCTGAAGGGCGATCGGGAGCGCCAGGATCCGGTTGAGCCAGCGCTGGATGGGCGGGAGCTCATCCTTCATGACTCCGTCCTTGTCGCAGAGCTCTAGCCCGGTTCGGCGTTCGAACTCGCCATGCGACACGCTGGTCAGCTTGCCGCCGACGAGCAGATGAAACCAGGTGACGAGCGCCGCGCAGGCATATTCGCTCTCGAGATTGTCGGCGGGATCAAAGAGGTTTTGCCCGCCGGTCTGGCGCTGGCCGCGGGTGAGAGCGCCCAGGCTGTCGAGGCGGCGCGCGATCGTGCTCGTGAAGCGTAGCTCGCCTTTGCAATCGGTTGTGACTGGCCGGAACAGCGGCGTGCTCGCCTGGTGCGTGCGATGCGTGCGGCCTAGGCCCTGGATGGCTCGGTCGGCGCGCCAGCCGGGCTCCAGCAACAGGTGAACTCGCTGCTCCTGGTTCGGCACATCGCGTGACGCATGGTATGACCGACCCGTCCCGCCGGCATCGGAGAAGATGAGGATCCGCTTGCGGCCCTGCATGAACGCGGCCGCTTCAGCCTGGCTCGTTCGGGTAGAACGGGTCTCGAGCTTCTGGCGGCCGTCGGCCGTCGAGACGAGCCGCTTGGTCCGCCCCGTGACCTCGGCAACGGTGTCATGGCCGAACTGTTCGAGCAGGCCGTCGAGTGCGGAGGTGATCGGGGGCAGAGCGCACAGGTCTTCTATGAGCCGTGAACGTGCGGCTTCGGCCTCCGGGTTGTACACGGGATTCCCAGCCTCGTCTTCCATGGGCACGGAACGCTGCGTGCCGGTATCGTCCGTGAAAATCCGCATCTGCCGGGTCGGAAAGGCGCGCTCGAGATAGTCGATCACGTATTCTTTGCAGTCGCAGTTTATGTCGAGCGTGGCGGCGGGAGGCGCAGGTTTTCTTCGGTTTTCCATGATTTCACTCCAGATAATTGCCT
>NZ_JAVDUC010000037.1:0-15141 GCF_031456125.1 Sphingomonas sp. BE138 | reverse complement strand
CAGAGCGGCTGCCGTCCACTGTTTCGGGCGCAGATCCACTCTTTTCAGCTGCTGCTGTAGGTAGGATGGCGTCCACCATTTTAGGGAAACCTACACGAGGGCCGTTTTGGACGTCATCATCTTTCTATCGGGAAGAGGCTTTATCGCTAGAATGATTTGCCGGATATCCCCGCTCTACCGTATTCCCCAAACTTAGCTGTTTCCTAAAGGCTTTCATCTTCGCCACGTTCTCCCGATCTTGACGGTTTTACCCATCCCACCTATCTCGGAGCTATTCCGGTCTTTGAGGCTGGATCGTTCCAAGTGAGCTTTCGGGAAGTAACAGATCCAAAAAGAGAGCCCCGGCAGGATTGAGAACCGCGCCACGGACGCGAGCGACCCGACGAGGGTCCATGCGGGTGGTCAGGCGAGAAGCGGTTCCCGGACAGGCGATGGTAACAGGTCAAGCACCCGAGGAAGGAGCGCCGCATATGGCGAAGAGCATGGAAGTCGTCCCGTCGGGCGAGCTGCAGAAGCAGTTCGGCCGCTACTCCGATGAGGCGATGATCCGCCCGGTCGGGGTCAGCCGCAACGGACGCGTGCGCTTCGTCATGGTTCCTGTCGATGAATATGAGCGCCTGCGCCGTCGCGAACGCGTCGCCGGGCGCGTGGAGGATCTTGATGACGAAACCCTCGAAGCCATCCGCGCCGTCGAACCCGGCCGCGGCTCCGAAGCGGCCGAAAAAAGGCTCAACGCTTCCTGAGCCCGGCGAGGTTCTGAACTACAGCTACCTGTGGGAATACGAGTACGTCAAAGGCCGTGATGAAGGTATAAAAGACCGGCCAGTCGCGGTTGTCCTGGTCACCCGGACCAAGGACGGGATCGATCAGGTCCATGTCGTGCCGATGACCACCAAGCCCCCTGCCCGCGATCAGTTGGCGATTGAAGTGCCTGACGCCGCTCGGCGCGACCTCGGCCTCTCGGGTGATCGGTCGTGGATTGTTATCACCGAATGGAACCGCTTCTCCTGGCCGGGTTACGATATCCGGCCGGTCCCCGGTCGTGAGCCATCGGTCAGCTACGGCTATCTGCCCGCGAGCTTTTTCCGGCGCATCCGCGACGAGATCGTTGCAGCTGGTATTGGGCGTCCCGTTGACCGCGATGACTGGTAGTACCTTGGCGGGTCAAGAGAGACTTCGACCGCGGCCCAAGTCCAAGATCGTCACGATCCTATAAGGCGTTCGTGCTTTCAAGTATCACATAGAGGAAGCATGTGTGCAGGACCTGATTGAGCACCCTTCTCGGTATTTGGAGACGGTCGAGGAGATGCTAACCGCTGAGCGGATGAATCAGGCAGCAGACCTGGTGCGAGCTGCCACCTCAAGGAGGAGAACGCCAAGCTGAAGCGGTTGGTCGCTGACCTGAGCCTCGACAAGGCGATGTTGCAGGATGTTGTTTTGCGAAAGCTCTGAGGCCTGACCGGCGCCGACAACCCGTCGACGCCGTCAGGAGCGCATGGCAGGTCAGCATCAGGCGGGCCTGTGGAGTGCTTCGGGCGGAGCGGTCGAGCTACCACTATCGTGGGTGTCGCGCGGATCAGGCCGACCTGAAGAAGCGGATGAAGGAGATCGCCGAGACGCGGGTGCGTTACGGCTATCGCCGCATCCATGTGCTGCTCCGCCGGGAGGGCTGGGACGTGAATGCGAAGCGGATATACCGGCTTTACAGGAAAATGGGGCTGCAGCTGCGACACAAACCGCCGAAGCGTCGGGTGAAGGCGAAGCTGAGAGAAGGACGCTGCGCGGCGTCTTGTTCGAATGAGGTTTGGGCCATGGACTTCGTCCATGACCAGCTCGCGACGGGGCCGAAGCTGCGCATCCTGACGGTTGTAGACACCTTCAGTCGGTTCTCGCCGGCCATCGTCCCGCGGTTCAGCTTCCGGGCGCCGGACGTCGTGGAGGTGCTTGAACGGGTGTGCAGCGAGGTGGGCTATCCGGCGTCGATCCGGGTCAACTAGGGCAACGAGTTCGTCTCGCGCGAGTTGGACCTGTGGGCGTACACCCGCAACGTCACGCTCGACTTTAGCCGCCCTGGCAAGCCGACCGACAACGCGGTCATCGAGTCCTTCAACGGCAAGTTTCGGGCGGAGTGTCTGAACCAGGACTAATTCATGAGTCTCGACGACGCGGTCCAAAAATGCGAGGCTTGGCGCAGACATTACAACGAGGTGCGACCGCATAGCGCCATAGGCAACAAGACGCCGATATCGCTGGTGAACCGGTCAGCGGCACATGGCCCGCCGCTGACGGCAGATGCTGGATAACGGCCAGCTGAGTGGTCCAAGAAGGGGTAGCAGCTCAACGAGAGGCCGGTCTCTAGTTCCACCTTGATGAAGTGACGGGGGGCAGGTCACACGCTAGCGTTTCCCCAGCGCTTCCACCGGTTATAGAGCGTCTTGGTTGAGCCGTAGGCGGCTGGCGCATCGCGCCAGCGCAGCCCGTTGCGATCGACGAACACGATGCCGCTCAGCGCCCGCCGGTCGTCCACCCGAGGCTTTCCGTGGCTCCTAGGAAGGAACGGACGTAGCCGCTCCATCTTCTCTTCCGTCAGCCAGAACAGGTTGCTCATCACCAGGCTTCTTACGGAGCCTGAAGCAGATCGCCGCCGTCACATCAATGGGTCCTAGCCCTAAGGTATATTAGTTTGGGTTTGATCAGAAAAGCGAGATATCGCCTTACTAAAAAAAGAGGAATCTATATTTCCATGCTCTATTATCATTTTGTGGAGACTTTTACGAAGGCTTTCCCTATGTTTTATGGGTAAAGCCCCATGATGTGAAACATCGCTAGCAGATTGCTGACATTCGGCGCGGAAATGGGCAAATAATCGTTTTCGTGATGCAGTCAACTGCGGTTTGGCTCTGGCGGATTGTAGCGCCCTGCGCACGTCATCCAACTGCGGCCCACCAGCTTGATTTATGGGGATTCGGATATTTTTGAGAAAATCTAAGGCCGCTTGGGCTATTAACCAATCTTCCTCCGCACGGTGGGTTTTGATATATTTGGAGAACTCATTCCTTTCCATAGGTGCGACAAGGCCCAACTCTGACACTAAGCTAGTCATAAATGCGAAATTAGCATCTTGCCAGATATTTTGGATCTCCGTAGCGGTACGTTTGTCCGCGCGTGGAGTACCTAGCATGCTGGTGACTAAGCTGCTGATCGACCTTTTGATCGTTTTAATTTCGTCCCAAGACCATGCCGCATACCCAACAGCGTAATTACCGATAGATGGAAGCTCACACGCACCGCCGAAATCGAGAAATCGTCCTGTCACGTCGATGTTAGATGGTGACATACCGCCAAGACTCCAATTATGGAGAAGGGATTTGGCATAACGCGAAGACCATCTTTTATAGGTCTCCGCAATAGCATCTAGAAGGTCTCGGTTTCCATTTTGGCCAAGTAGACTACGCCAGCCAATTACTCGGTCGAGGTCCATGCGACGTTCAGTAGGATCAATTGGAATATAGGTGTTGGCAAGCTCTAGATGAGCCGGACGCGCAATGCGAGGGCGAACGATGAGCACGCGATACTCTCCCGGCGGATAGCTCCCTTCAGGCCAAGCTACGTATTTTCGTAAACCGATGACCGCGAGGACGGGCACAACCCCCTCTGGCAGCACCTTCTCCAAAGCTTGGTACATGATCACTTCACGCAGAGCCTCCTCAACAAAGGCGTACCCACTCGCATGCGCGAAGTCGGTCATGGGGCTAACAAGAGCGGATCTCCCAACGCCTTTGATATTGTAGGCCCCGAGGTTGACTGCACGACCGCTGCCACCATTCTTCCCCATGCCATCTCCTCCATAACGGTCAAAATAACCCGTCGCGCTAGCGGTCGCCGCATCGGATACATAGAGATAGGCGCAATTATTCAGGATATGCGATCTATATAGGGATAGATCAGAACCACATTGTTCGTGAAAGGACCGATCAATCAGCGAGGCCCTCGGATTGATCCATAGTATCTCTGCATCATTTTCTTTCACTAGCTTGGCTGATATAGAAGCAAACGGTTCATCCATGTGGGCAACTATCGTGGCCTGAAGATCAATCATGCTTTGGTCTCACAAAAATCCGGCCTCACCCATCCCCTCGGAGGAGACATGCTCTGGGAAACCGGAACCGGAGAAATGGCGCCGATAACGAAAGCTGCGTCCTCTTCTCGCATCAATACTTTCGTCTTGCGGCACCGACTTGCTATATCCGACATCGCAGCGACACTGGTTTTTGGATCTCCAGCCACGAGATAGAATGCGAGCGTGTCGCCATGGTGCGCTCGTTCGAGATCGATCACCAAAGGATCTCGCACGCGACCTCCGTCCAGCTCCAAGTCGGCTGTCGTCGTGAGGCCCCAGACAATCAGCGAGGCCGATCCGTCATCTCGATAAATCTTGAGATGACCTGCATCTGTAATCGACATGATTAATTGCATCATAAGAACGAGACATGGCCAGCCTTCAGGCCTCCAGCGATGCAAAGTTTCCAAAATGTCACCCAACTCCCGGGTGCCTGATGCGAGGTGGCGCAGGTCGAATATGTGGATGGGATCGTGTCGCTGCGGGAGGTTTCCGTACCTTCGAATTAAATCCCGCTCGACGGTCCGCGTCGCAAGCTCTCCTTGAACCACATGGTACATCGAATCTGATTTAGCCGCTTTGAACTTGACCAATTTCGGTAGGCGATCTGTGGTCCATGCGTGAATTACGGCAGATGGATCTGCTTCGCAGCAGCACACATCAGCAACGTAGCGAATAGAGCCGGGGGTTCGCTCCAAACGGAGGATGCCCAACTCAGTCCGAGACGGGCTGCCACACTCCACGTCGGCGACATAGGCAGTAGGACGCCCAAACAGATCTGCATAAACTGTCAGGCAATCCGCGTCGTAGAGGTCGCCTAAAAAGGACAACAAAGATGCGCTACCGACGTCCCATTTCTGGTTTGAGTCCGCTGCTATAGACATAGCCGCACCAAGCACACTCAGTCGAATCAATTCGCTAGGGGTATTGACCTCAGCGAACTCTTCAATCGTCACTCTGATGTCGTGAAACACAACTTAATCCTTGTGAGAGAGGTCGGCGTGTAGCCGACCCTTGTCAAGCCTATACCGAGCGGTAGCGTGCCGGAGGGTTTCTTCTCTATGCGCCACGGTTACTCTCGTAACAGCAAGACTCTCTAGGGATTTTGCTATCACAGCCTCATGCCGTGAATCGAGGTGTGAGGTTCCCTCATCCATAACGAGCAAGGTAGGCCGCCTATAAAGAGCTCTGGCAATCAGTATTCGTTGGCGCTGACCACTAGATAACGTTGAACCCATATCGCCAACAAGTGTATTGTACCTCATTGGCATGACTTCGATATCGCGATCGATGGCGGCTAACTTGGCCGAGTGCTCTACGCGGTCGAAGTCAGGTTCCTCGTCAAACATCGAGATATTTTCTGCAAGGGTGCCTGTGAACAATGTGTCGTCCTGCACGACCGCCGAAACAATCTTGTGGTACTGTCGCACGCTATACTCGTGCAGAGATAGGCCGTCGATCCGGACTTCGCCTTCGGTTGGCTCGACTAGTCCCAGTAGAATGCGAATTAAGGTAGATTTACCGCCACCCGATTCGCCGGTGATCGCCACATGATCGCCAAACGGGATAGTCAAATTAATGCCTTGAAGGACGTAGGGGTCGGTAGGCGAGTACCGGTACGACACACCCTCTAATGTGATCTTTTCGAACGGCCCACTATCCCGTGGCAGCCCATGATCCGCCAAACTCAAATCTTCATCTTCAAGTACCACGTCTCCGATTCTGTCGAGATAAAGCTTGAGAAGGCGGACTTGTACAATCTGATCTATCAGGGACTTGGTCTTCGCCACAAACATCGCCTTCAGGGCGAAAAACGCGAAGACCATTCCTGCCGTTAAGGATCCGCCAATCACGAAAACCATCGCCAGCCAAACGCTCATCACGTTCTCAATGCCGCTGATGATCCCAACTGCAGCATCACCTTGGCTGCGAAGCGTTCCGGCTAGAGTTCGGGCATTGACTACATCGCTGCGATGGTTTTGCCAGATGGACTGACGTTCCCGCTCCTTGCCGAGCATCCGTATCGATGTGATACCACGAAGACACTCGATGACTGTGGTTTGTTCTTTGGCATATGCCTCAATAACGGTCTGCTCTGCGGCAATTTGCCGCCCAGAAAGCCACCCTTTTATCGCAAGGTCCAGCCCTACGCCTATGGCGACAATTGCCGTGAGGCCAACGGAATAGGCCCCCATGACCGTCAAAGTGATGACAGCGAAAATTCCGTCGACAATGGTGAGGGTCGCCCCGCGGGTAAGAGTGTCCTGAATCGGGTCTACCGCGTTCACCCGACCGACTATGTCGCCAAGCATCCGGCGCTGGAACCATGCAACGGGAAGCCGGAGCATATGCCGGGCTAAATTGGCCGTTAGACTGAAGCCCACCTGTGATCCCGCTCGGACAAGAATGATCGAGCGTAGGAGGGTGACAGCGCCTTGAATAACTATCAGCGATATGAAAACCATCCCAAGTTGGGTCAACAGACTTATGTCCGCAGCCGGTACGACGTTATCGATACCGATCTGAAGATAATATGGCGCAGCAAGTCCGAGCAGCTCGATCACCGTGCTAAGCACTAGGATTTGTGCGGCCGTTCTCTTGATACCATGTATCCGACTCCACAGCTGAAACAGCTTGAGACGCGGACGTGAGGGTGGCGCTCGAAAGGAGTCCGTCGGACGAAACTCTAACGCGACACCTGTAAAATGCTGCGAGAGCGTCTTCTCAGTGATCCAGGATGTACCAAGCCCCGGATCATGGATATGGTATTTGCTTCCGTTGACTCTTTCTAGAACCACATAATGATTCATATCCCAATGCAAAATGGCAGGGAGGTCTAGATCTCTAAGTTCATTGAGCGGAAGCTGAATTGCCCGCGGAATGAGTCCTAATGAGTTAGAGGCTTCCATAATATTACGTAAGGACGTTCCTCGCAGCGATGGTGCGAAACGAACCCTCATCGCGGGGAGATCTGTGGATGCGCCATGAAAGTTGACGATCATCGTAAGGCAGGCTAGGCCGCACTCAGCTACCTCACTTTGCTTGACTAGAGAAATCTTTTTCGTCGGCATCGTCTAGTTAGCCCCCCGTCCAGAAAAGGACTGAAGAAACCAATTTGCAATCGTTAAGCGATCAGTGACGACTGCGGCAGATCCTGACATGTTTGCCCGCAGGGTGCGTAGTATCCGTGGAGACGAGCGACGAAAGTCGACAGCGCAGTAGGCCATGTAATATTCGGACGCGCCAGGATCTGTTGAGCTGAGCGTAGTAGTGCTTGCAATGCTGATGACGTTGGCACGCAACGTGCCATACGTAACAGATGGCATGGCGTCGACCGACATTCGGACGGACTGCCCTGGCTTCACTCGTGTGATCGATCGCGAGGGTACTTTCAGGGCAATGACCGGTCTACTCCTATCAGGAATAATATCGATAATAGTAGCTCCGGCCTTGATCGCTTCCCCTTCACGATACCGAACGTTCCCTACAGTACCTGCAACCGTGGTACGCAGCGCGTAAGATCCTGTCAGGGAATTTTTTAGCACTTGTTGAGTTAAATCTTCACGCCGCGCGCGTAAGACTGCGGCGCTGTCGTCTGCTTCAAGGCGGGACAACTGCTCGTCAGCGGGAACACTGTTAAGCGACTGCTCTTTTTCCGAGAGAGCTGACGCGATCTCCGCTGCACGTTGCTGCCGAAGCAACACACTTTCGCGCAGCCCATCGATATAGGAGGTAGTAACGTAACCCTTTGCGCTCAGGCCTTCCGCACGGGCCAACGATTTTTGGCCCTGCGTAATAAGTTCTTTCTGGAGCTTAGCTTGCTGACGAAGGCTTGCAATGGTCGCGACCAGAGACCTGCGAGCGTTACCGGTCCGTGCGTCGTTGTTTTTGACCTTAGCCTGAACGAGCTGAAGCTGATAATTTACCTCGCGGAGTTGCCTTTGCAGCGCCTTCTCCGTCTCACGTTCGTTGCTCACTCCCAACGGCGAGGTTTCATCGGTACTCACGATCGCGATGACTTCCCCTCGTTCCGCGCGCCCGCCCTGTGCGGCGACCAGCCGCGTTAGCGTTCCACCGCGAGGAGCTACGAGCGAAGATATTCCACGGTCAGGCAGGATCACAGCATTGACCGACACGACTCGCGACAACGGAACAGTGAAAGCGAAGATGAAAAGTCCGCCAGCGATGACGCTCAAAATGAGGAAAACGATGTTCCAAGACACCGGGTTGAAGAGGTGCACGTCGCCTTTGAGACGCATTGTGCTTGATTGCCCAGCCTCGCGACGGGTGAGTGAGTCACTCACGAACGTATCCGAAAGAACGGGGTGAACCACGATGGCACGAGTTGTCTGACACCGGTCGCCTCGCGTTATCGATCAACCACGGCCAAACCTTCGTGGTTGTTGGCGTGGACGAGCGCTTCGGCCGCGGCAATCTCATGCTTACGACCCTCATACATTTCCACAAAACTGCTTGCCGACAAATTGCTGCTGCCTGGAACATAGCGATGCTGAGCATTACCAGAGGCAAGAAGCTGGGCCATGCGATCGAGCAATCGAGCCTCTGGATTGTAAAGATCTACCCAAAGCCAATTACCCATATGGTTGATCTCAAGAAAGATCCAACGCCCATCCAAATCTACTATGAAGTCAATAGTACAGAATATAAGGCCTAGAGTGTCACACACAGAGCGCAGGTTTTTTAAAATCCCCTCTGGGATCTCAACAGTCACGTGACCGAAATCACGCCAATTTTTGTGGAGCCTGAAATCAAGCTTGCCTCCCGCCGTAGCTTGAGAGTCAATCTTTACAGCCACAAAATCGAGCCCTATCTTGGTTATCCGTACCTCATATTGCTTCTTGATTTCGGGCTGAAGAATTACCGGATCTGAGCGCAGGTCGACTCCTTCTAGGTCGTCAAGCTCCAAAATCGTTGTTGTGAAAACAAAGGGAGCGCCATCTCCGCTATCCCAAGTCTGCATGTTCAACGGTTTAGCAATGCATCCTCCCGAAGGAATACTTTCTACGAAATCGCGAATCTGATCCGGATCGTTTGTGACCATCGTTTCTGGTATCGTTAGCCCGTGTGCTGCGGCCAGCCACAAATGATAGCATTTAAGTGCTCGCCCAGTTCGGCGATCAGGGGGGTTCAAACAGAGAGGAACTTCTCTCTGAACTACAAGCTCAAGCGCAGGCACAACCGATTGCCAGTCATCGGTAGCCAGAAGCTTGTCGCCCTCACCGAGGTCCGCCCGTAACGTAGGACGTTTTGTACGCCTAAACCACGCGGACCGAAAGTTGGATGGCTCGCACCATTCCACGGAAGGGCTATCCCACCCACGTGAGCACTGAAACGATAATTCAAAAGGCCGAGCGTCACCTCCGTTGAACTTAATGGCAGCCCGCTCAGGCAAATCCGTGGTGAAAAAGTAACGAACGTCAACATCAAGGTGGCGCAATGCCCATCCTACAGCATAGCCATGGACGTCCTGAGGCATAGCAAAAATCAAGCAGCCGTCATTGCAACTCATCAATCACCCATAGAATGATGGGCCGCGCTATTCAGCGCGACCCACGTTACTTACCTCTCGCCGCCAGATCCGCCCGTGTCGTCAGAGTCGGTCGTGTCACCGCCGCTGGGCCCAACATTGTTCGGCGACGAGGTCAAGGTTGCCGCACCGGCAATGGCGTCGAGTTCGTTCATTGGAAGTTCACGAGCAAGCTTCCGACCGAGAATACGTCCATCCATGATGACTCTCCGTATGATCGCGGCCGGTCTTCGGCCGCATGTCCTGATTAGGGTATGGAAATCGTCAGATCAATTGCGTTAGCTGCAAACAGGCAATCGGAGTTCATTCTCGGTTGAACCGATGCTACCACCGCCTCGGCCACGTTTTTCAGCGCCCCGGAGTATCCTGTCGGCGTTCAATGAATGCCGAGTTGGGAACCATGCACAAACAAGAAGGTCTCTCCACGCGGGATCGCGAGGTACGCCAGCGGAGTGAGAACGAGTTCCGCCTGTCCCGCGCCCACCCTCGTGACCCTGCGGGGTAAAAAGCAGAGGTTGGGCTCGGAAGCGTACTCGCATTGTGATAATGCGCCGTTATGCACTGCCCCCGATGGGCGATAAACTTGCTTCTAGCTGAGGCCTTTGATGAGAGTAATAGGATCTTCCGCGACGGCAAATATAAACATCGATACCGGCTCCAGCCTTTTCGATAGGTTCGGTCCCTTTCCACGCTTATGCTCTCCACCACAAGGCAGCCTTGCCTTGACTTATAATAAATCTGTGCCTTATCAGGAGGAGGTGGCTTTGTGAGTAATCTTATCGCGCCGCGATTTACGATCATGGACATTCGGGTCGTGCGTCAGCTCATTTATAATTTCCTTTTTTGCTTTGCTTGTGTCCTGGTTGCTGGGCAATCTTACGCGCAATCTGGGACTATCGCTGCCCAACCTGAAGAGCGGGTATGGGCGATAAAGGCGGGGAGTGTCACATTGATGACCTTCAGTCTATCTTTACATGATGATAAATGGGTCGCTATTTGGCGGCAGCCCATGTCTTATAATTTGGTTGATGAACACATCTCTGGAGTAAAGGGTCCGCCTGTAAGCCGCGTGGCGCGGACGGTACAATTTCTTGGGCACAAGGTAAGAATGACTTTCGCAAGCCCCTTTCCAAATGGTGCCGACGACGAATTCGTAATATCTGGCGATGGCCATGGAGATGCAACACTCGAGTGGAACGCCTACAATGGCGTTACATTCCTCCTAGAGGACCGTGCGGCGCAGGCTTTTGGCTATGGGTGGAGTGATGGTGACAGCTACACACTTCTCGTACGCAGGCCTGTCAACTCGGAGCTGACCTCGATGTATAGCAATGATCAAAGTGCGCGGGTTGAACCTAGTAAAATCGATTGGACTGCCTTGAGACTAGCTGACGCCAAGCGGCGTGAGCGGGTACAGCAACTTTTAAATGAAAAAAAGCTTTCTGCTGGTATCGATTATTATCATGCAGCATACATATTTCAACATGGCTACTCACCCGACGATTACCTGAAGGCCCATGTTTTAGCTTTAATTGCAATGGCGCGTGGCTACAACGCCGCTTGGATCGCCGCTGCAACGCTCGATCGATATCTGCAATCCGCTGGCCATCCCCAGGTTCTTGGAACCCAGTTTAAGCAAGAGGCGAATAAGGCCTACACGCAGGAGCCTTTCGATCGGTCGCTTTTGAGTGACGCCGAGAGGCAAGCGGTTCACGTTCCAGTCCTAGCCGATCAAGAGAAAGAGCGAAAGGCTTTAAGCTCGTCGAAATAAGTAGGCCAGCGGTGGCGGAGAAGTAGGTGATGAGCTATCGACCTTACTAGATTTTCAATTCAAATGAGCGGACGTTTTGTTTAGTCAACAGAGCTTGGCTATGGATAGGCTCGTCGTGTTAAAGTTGGCTCAGCCTGAGGCAGGGGCGCCTGCTCAAGACGGAGAAAACCTATTGGATAGTAGCTTATTGAACATCCTAGCATAGCCTTCGTTTTCGGTCCGGTCCTTATGCCGGCGCATGGCCGCGCGTTGGATAGTTATCCAGTCTCCACTCAAACGCACTGCTAGGGCGCGATCTAGCGCGGAGAGAAACGAAGTTGGATTCGATGAGGTGAACAGAAAACCTGTCACACCGTCCTCGACCGTGTCGGGCAATCCGCCAGCGTTTGAAACTATTGGTACGCAACCATAAAGCTGCGCCTGTTGTTGAGAAAGGCCGCTCGGTTCGGTCAGGGACGGCATTAAAAGTATGTCAGAGCCGGCAAGAACCAAGCGCGCACTGTCTTCATTATATGGCGTGATGATAGCGACGCGATCAGGAAACCTTGCAGCAAAAGATCGAAAGCCATTTAACAGCTTTGGATCGCCGTCCCCCACTATCAGAATTCGACACTCACGTTCTAGTATGCTCTCCATACGACGAATTAAGAAGCTAAATCCCTTTGGCTTCGTGATTCGACTCACAGTGCATAAAATTGCATCGCTACTGCTTGTCCACCCGAGGCGGGACTCCAGCTCCTGCTTGTTGATCGACCTCCGCTCGACTGAATTATGGTCAAAGCGGGCTGGAACACTAAGATCTTTTGCCGGGGACCATGCATTTAGATCAGGCCAATTTGGCACGGCGTCGAGCCGTGCCGCATCCAATGGATCTGATATGTACCACCAGTTGAACCGACCACGCTTTTTTATCTCGGTCTCATATCCCTTGCTAACCGTTACAATCTTATCTGCTAAATGCAATCCAACTTGAAGAAAGCTGACGCCGCCAAATAATTGGCCAATTTTTAGATATCTCTCGTTCAAGCCAATACTTTTTGCGTCATTAACCGATATTCGACCCTGGAACATGAAGTTATGGACTGTCAGCACAGTCCTTGCTCGACACCGCTCTTCCAACCATGCCGGAGTTAGTGCTGTATGCCAATCATGAAGGTGAAGGATTTCCGGTGGATCGAATGAAGTCGATCCGTTCGCAATATTTGCGGCCACGTTTCCGAGCACCGCAAAACGTTTAGCCATGTCCGGCCACTCGATTCCTTGGTCACTGCGGTACGGATCTCCTGAGCGGTTAAAAAGTGAATCCGAGCGCGCCACGATAATCCTTAAACCCTCGTATCTATGTTCCTCAAGTGACACGGGATAACCGAACGTCATAATGGCGTACTGAGATTCGACTTTGCCGTCGAATGTGCGAACCACGCTGCGGTACCCTGGGAGAAGCACGCTAACGTCGAAGCCACGGCTAGATAGTGAATTGGCAATCGCACGTACCATGTCGCCCAAGCCACCTGTCTTGACTATCGGGCTTAGCTCTGCGGTCACGATCAACACCCGTGGTCGTACGGCGCCGACCATTGGATCGATAGCAGGCACAAGCTTAGACACAGGTATCTCCCTATCCTGAGGCGAGCCTGCCCCACCCCATTAGATGCGGCAACAACAAACATGGGGTAATCGCGGGAGCCGACGGATCGCCAGCCTGGCCAGCGTCCAGCCGTTCTGCGGTCTGTCCGCCGATGCACTGCCGACCAGCCATACGATGGTGCCCGCGGCCCTGGAGAGCGTGCGTCGGCCCCGTGGCACCGCGCAGCGGGCAGACAGCTCCTTTGCGCCTCGGGGCCGTGCTCAGTCCCAGGTCAGGGTGCCACGCTGACCGCGTTCCTGGCGGCCTGTTGCGGCGATCTGCAGAGCCTGCGCGATGCCGCGCTGCTCTCTGGTTAGGTATCATGCAGGCCTGCGGGTCAGCTAGCTCCTCGTGATCGAAGAGGCAAATCGATTGGCCCGACGACGGTTCGGCGCTGCTTTTCATCCCCTCGTCAAAAACCGATCCGGTGGTAAGGCGCCTGAGCATGGCTCTTGCCCGACAGCATGCGCCGAGTTGGTGCCTGGCTCCAGGCGATTGATATCCGCAGCGGCCCGATTTTCCAGGGGGTCGGGATCGACCGCCAGTGCGCGCGCGGCGATCCCGCCGGTGGCCTAAGATGCCATTCGTGGCAACAGCCGCCATTGGAAAGAACAGTTGTGCGGCGCGCCGGCACAGCAGTCGCGTGTCGCCAGATCGTCGCTGCCGCCGAGAGCATAGGGAATAACATGCTCGATTGACGGATTAACCGGTCCGATCGCCTCTTCGCGCGGGATCAGCTCCTTCATGCAATAAATACAGCGGTGCATCGAATGAATGTTGTCTTCCTGGGCCCTCCTTCAAAGTCGATTCTTAAGGAAAGAGCGGGTCGGGCCTCCGACGACCAAACGTTCAGCGCGGTGCGGTGCGGTGCGGTTAGGGAATACCTCTGAAAGACCGGAGCGCGCCCGGTCTTTTTTCCGTCAAACGCGCTCTCAAAAAAGACTGGACATAACAAGACCGTTCATAAAGGACTGAAGCATGTTCGTCCGGGCTTATCTCCGCGCATCGACCGCTGAACAGGATGCGACCCGCGCTCGCGCAGCGCTGGATGCGTTCGCCGCCCTCACATGGGTTCCGTATCGCATCGCGCTATGTTGAACACGAGAGCGGCACCCGCCTCGCCCGGCCGGAGCTTTTTCGACTACTGGACGATTGCGGCCCCGGTGACGTGTTGCTGGTCGAGCAGGTCGACCGTCTATCGCGCCTCAGCTCGGCCGATTGGAGCAAGTTGCGATCGGAAATCGAGGCACGCCAGGTTCGGATCGTGTCACTCGATCTGCCAACCTCCTGGAACCTTATCGCTACCCCCGACGACTTTACAGCTCGGATGTTCGCCGCGGTAAATGCAGTGATGCTCGACGTCCTCGCCGCGGTCGCTCGCAAGGATTATGATGATCGTCGGCGCCGGCAAGCCGAAGGCGTCAGCCGAGCTCGAACCGCAGGCCTCTACAAAGGCCGCGTTGAGAACACTGCCCGCAACGCCGCGATCGCCCGGTCACTGAAGGATGGGCAGAGCTGGCGCGAGATCATGATCGGCACGGGCTGCAGTCGGACGTTGCTCGCTAAGATTGCTCGCCGCCTGAAGAACGAACGGTCGGGCGACGCCAGCGGCACTGATCCGTGCGCTGTCGAGGACATCGCCTGAGCGCCAGCAATTCGGGCTTCCCCTGCCCTTCCAACCGGCCAAGCCGCTCTGCCGTAGCGTAGACGCCGTCGTCAGGCGCGTTTTCCCAAGGCTTTAACAAAAATCCTTCTGGCTAACGATCCAACAGTCGTTACGGACGTTATCAATATCGCTGAGCTGATTTCCCAGATACGGTAGACGGCGCAGCAGATTCTGTCTTTTGGCAGTATTTGGGAGGCGTCGGTTAACCATGACGGACAAGGAACTGCTTCGCGGTCTTGAGGAGCATCACCGAGTCATCCGGGTTGGCCTCGCGTTAATTCAGAGTCACTGCGCAACCGACTGCGCGAACATTGCCGGTCGTGTCCGTCAACGTGGTGTAATTTCGGGTGTGCCACCTGGCCGCATCGTTCAGGCGGCCTTGGGTGTAATCTGTAGCGGTGGCACCTCC
>NZ_JAVDUC010000036.1:0-15435 GCF_031456125.1 Sphingomonas sp. BE138 | reverse complement strand
AAGGAACTGTAATTATCTGGAGTGAATTCATGGAAAACCGAAGGAAACCTGCGCCTCCCGCCGCCACGCTCGACATAAACTGCGACTGCAAAGAAGCGGTCATCGACTACCTCTCCCGCGCCTTCCCGGTCCAGCAGATGCGCGACTATCGCGACGATACCGGCGAAGTGCGCTCGCGGCCGATGTTCGACGATGGCGGCCATCCCGTCACCAACCCCGAAGCCGAGGCGGCACGCGACGCCCTCATCGAGCAGCTATGTGCTCTGCCTCCGATCGCGGCGGTACTCGACGGTGTGCTCGCCCACTTCGGACATGATCACGTCGCCGAGGTGACGGGCCGCACCAAGCGACTCGTGCCCGGCACCGGCGGTTCGCAGAAACTCGAGACCCGCTCAGGCCGCGCGACGCAGGCGGACGCCGCGGCTTTCATGGCCGGGACCAAGCGCATCCTCGTCTTCTCGGATGCGGGTGGCACCGGCCGGTCCTACCATGCGAGCCTCGACGCGGTGAACCAGGAGCAACGCGTCCACCTGCTGCTCGAACCGGGCTGGCGCGCCGATCGCGCGATCCAGGGGCTGGGGCGCACGCATCGCACCCACCAGGCCTGCTCGCCGCTGTTTCGCCCCGTCACCACCGACTGCAAGGGCGAGCTGCGTTTCACCTCGACCATCGCGCGCCGCCTCGACAGCCTCGGCGCATTGACCCGCGGCCAGCGCCAGACCGGCGGGCAGAACCTGTTCGACCCGGCCGACAATCTCGAAAGCGACTATGCCAGGGCAGCGCTGATCTCCTGGTATCACCTCCTCAAGGCCGGCAAGCTCAGGAGCACCAACCTCGACGACTTCCAGCACCGCACCGGGCTCGAGCTGCTCGACAGCGACGGCGTCCTCAAGGAGGACCTGCCCCCCATCCAGCGCTGGCTCAACCGGCTGCTGGCACTGCCGATCGGATTGCAGAACCTCATCTTCGACGAGTTCCTGGCGCTGGTCGAAACCCGCGTCGCGGCAGCGCGCGAGGCGGGAACGCTCGATGTCGGGGTCGAGACGATGCAGGTCGAGACCGCGACCGTCCTCGACGACACGCTCCTTCGCACCGATCCGGTCAGCGGCGCGACCTCGCACCTGCTCACGCTCATAGTCACCCGGCGTCGTCACCCCGTATCGCTCGAGCGTGTCCTGCGCATCGCCGACACCGACACGAGCGCGGTGTTCGTGAGGAACGGCAAGTCCGGCAAGGTCGCGCTTCGCACCGCCGCGCGCGCCGGCATGACCGAGGACGGCGCGCCCGTGCCGCGCATCGAGCTGATGCGACCGACGAGGCGTGAATATCTTGCCGCCGACGACCTCTACGAGACCGCCTGGGAGGAATGTTCGCGCGACGCCTTCGCCGCGGCTTGGGAGATCGAGGCCGAGGAAGCGCGGCAGACCGTCGACACCGAGACCGTCCGGCTCGCAACCGGCCTCCTGCTGCCGATCTGGTCGGCTCTGCCCGCGACGCATCTCGCCGTCAGCCGCGTGGTCGACGCCGAAGGGCGCTCGTGGCTCGGCCGCATCGTCTTCCCCGGCGACCTCCACCAGCTGTTCGGCAAGCTCGGCATCTCGGATCGACGCACCCTCTCTGCGACCGAGATCGTCACCGCCGTCGAGAGCGGCAGCGTGATCCCGATCCAGCAGCCGTTCGCCTGCGAGATCAGGCGCTCGCGCGTCAACGCCAGCCCGAGGATCGAAATTGCGGGCGCACCGGCCGACCGCCTCGCCTGGCTGAAGTCGCTTGGCTGCTTCACCGAGATCATCGCCTACAAGACCCGCGTCTTCGTGCCGGTAGATCGCGCCGGCGACATCCTCGCGCATATCATCGGCTGAACATCCAAGCGTCCCACAACGATGGTGAAACGGGAATGTCAGCTTTCGCTGGCGGAATGTCGGACACGTTCAACGTCCAAACCACCGCCAGCATAGAAATTTATCGTGTGATCGCGATCTCTCAGAGTCCTGCGTACCACTCATATCCTGCAGCATCCTCCCAATACCCACCCTTGCCGCCATAGATGCCGGCAAGGCTTGGGACCGCCTCGATCCGCTGGACATATTTCGCGTGTTTATAGCCGAGCTGCCGCTCTACCCTGAGACGTAACGGCGCGCCGTTCTGGACCGGAAGCAGCTGGTCGTTGATCCCCCAAGCCAGGATCGTCTGCGGATGAACGGCGTCGATCCGGTCGATCGATTCATAGTACATGGTCCCGTTGGTCTGTGGGTCGGCACAATGAAACACGATAAAACGGGCTTGCGGACTGACACCTGCGCGATCCAGCAACAGCTTTAGGGGCACACCGTGCCATTTCGCGATCGCGCTCCAGCCCTCCACGCAGTCATGACGTGTGATCTGGGTTCGGGTCGGCATCGCCCTGATCTGGTCGAGCGAAAAGGCTTGCGGGTTAGCGACAGCGCCGTCGACCACCAGCCGCCAATCGTTGAAGTTGACGGCAAGATGCCGTGCATAATCGGTTCCGCCCGGCATCCGGGTGCCATTCGCTCGAAAAACGGGCGAGCGCTGCGAAGGAGCGAACTCCTCAGCTAGCGCCGTCCGGTCCTGCAATAGCCTCTGAAAGGCATAGTTGCCCCGCTCGCCGGATGCGAGGAGCGCGCGAAATTGCTCATTTTGCCCTAGACGGTCGCAGCCTGAGAGTATCGTGCCGGCGCCGGCTGCAAGGCTGCCGACAAGAGCGCGGCGTGTGAGAATCGTTGTCATTGCGTGTCCAAGGTCCGCTTGAGCTTGGCGATATGTTTGTCGGGATCGGGTGGCACTCGGAACCAGCCGGTCAACATCGAACGGACCTCGTTGATCGGACCCGCCAGTAGCACCAAAGTCAGGTGAACGACGATGAACGCAGCTATGATACCAGCGCAAATGAAATGCAGAGAGCGGGCCGACGAGCGACCGCCCAAAAGATCGAGCGGCCAGTGCATGACTGCGTTGAATCCGGGAGACAAGCTCAGCCCGGTCAGGATCAGCAGCGGGATAACGACGAATACGATCGAAATATACGCGATCTTCTGTAGGACGTTATACCGGAGCGCTTCTTGACCAGTGGGGAATTTTAGGCGCGCATGATCCTTCACGTCTTGCCAGAGGTGGGAAGGAGCAAGTTCGCTGCGCCGTAGCGTCAGGTCACGCTGGATGTGCCGGTTGACCAGACTGATGACCAGATGAGCAAGCAGGCCAAACGCGAGAATCCAAGCGAAGAACAGATGCCAGTGGCGAGCAAGCGCCAGATTGTATGTTGAGGGGATTGTTGCCCAGCCCGGAAAGCGCGGCGGAGACCACCACGGCTGATCGAAATTCGCGCCATACTCACCCCAATAAAGGTGCGGGTGGGCGTTCGAGATCATCAACCCGCTCATTAGCAGGACGATGATCGCCACCGCATTGGTCCAATGCCAAAGCCTTGTCGGCAATCGATGCCGGTACACCAGTTCGCCGCCGTGCTCTGCACGCTCGCGGGTCTCGGTGGCTGAAGTCGATAGCGGCTCGATCATCTGCAGCCTCCTCGGTACCGCACACCATCGGCTTCGTGCCGATAGTCGCGAGGGTTTTGTAACCCGGGGCCTGCATCCGGGTGGTCTGCCCAAGCGCCGGTCCGGCGTGTCGAGCGCATGGAGTGGAAAATTCCCATCATCATAATCCCAACTTCGATCGCTGACCGGCCGGAGTTACACGGCCGATGAAATATCGTCGGCCGATGTGCAGCCTCGCTAACTCGGCCGATCCCCAGCCGCGGACGGCACCGCCAACGGCTTACAGCTTGCGCGCTGCGGTGATCGGCCCGCCCGTACCCTGCTGCACCAGAACGGCGGAGCTCAGCCCGCGGGGTGCGCTGGGCAGCGGCAACTCCGTCACCGCGCCGGACCAATTGCCCAGCTTTACCAATTCCCGCACGATATTGCGGTGGGGGAGCGTCCGCCCCCCATTCTCTCCGGCGCGGATCGGCACCTCGACCGTCCGCGGATCGTAGCGGACCAGCCAGATCGTCGATGGAACGTCTTTGCCGGCAGCCAGAGTCAGGGCTCCATTGCGCACCGATATGGCAGGACCGCCACGCGCAGGGCCGGCGCGCTGTATAGCCGCTTCGAGCTGGGCACGATTGCTGCCAACGATAGTGGGCCCGCCGTTGATGATCACCTGCGGTGTCGCCACCTGTGGGCGACCAGCGGCACGCGCATAGTCCCATTGCCGCGCGGTCCAGGCGGGGGAGCCGAAAGTGTCCTTCCAGCCGAGCCGATCCCAGTAGGTCACGGCGAAGGATAAGGCGAGCACGCCCGGCGCATCCGCAATGGCGTTCACGTTGGCGTTGGCAGGCGGGCAGGACGAGCAGCCTTGGCTTTGGAACAGTTCGACCACCACAGGCGCGGCGGGCGTCCCGACGACGAGTGGTTTGACCGGGCGGGGCTGTGCGGCAGCTCCGGCGGGCGCCTGCCCGCAGCCGGCCAGCGCTAACAGGGACAGCAGGGAGAGGATGTTGTGCGTCATGCAGAGTGCCTCGGTGGGAGAGTACGAATGTTAAAAGGCGGTCGACCATTCGGTTACCCGGTCGGGCAGATGATCGAGTAGGAAGGCTTCGAGTTGGCGATCCACCCCTGTCAGGATGAAAATGCCGACGATTAACAGCAGTCCTCCAAGCACGATCTTGCCGCGACCGCCCGCTGCCATCATCCGCCCCCGCCAGCGGGCGAGCGCGCCGCGAGCGGCAAAGGCGATGACCAGCAGCACGGTGGAGATACCTAGTCCGAAGGCCGCCATCACCAGCGCTACTTCGCCCAGATCCTTCCCTTCCGCCGCCAGCGCCACCGCCGCGCCGAGCGTGGGGCCGACACAGGGTGCCCAGACGATGCCGAGCAATGCCCCGATCAGCGCTTGACCCCACAACCCGGCGCGGTCGTCGAGTGCGCTTTGCTGTCGGCTCGCCCAGGCTGCGGCAGGCGTGGCGATCCGTGAAAGCCCGTCCTGAAGGCGAGGTATCAGCAGGACGATGCCCACCAGGCACAGGATGATCGCGCCGGCGTTCCGGACGACAAGCGTATCGATCCCGAGCGCCTGCCCGAACGCGGCGACGACGAAGCCGGTCGCGGTGAACGCCAGCACCAGTCCCGCCGCAAGTGCCACGGGCGCGAAGCGGTGACGCTGCGCCGCCGACGACAGGACGATCGGTACCAGCGGCAGCACGCACGGCGACAGGATGGTGAGCGCGCCCGCCACATAGGCGAGCGCGGGGTTCAACGCCGAGGCCATTAGAGGATCAGGCCAGCGCGCCGCGGATCACCGCGGATACCTTGGCATCGTTGGTCTCGTGAGCGATGCGGCCGGTTTCGCGCTTGCCGCGAAAGCCGATCAGGGTCGACTGCATCGTCGCGCCGAACTTCTGCCAAAGCGGCTTCTGCGTGTCATAGTCGATCCGGAAGACCTGCATGTCGCGATAGGCGGGTTCGGCGATGACACGCTCGATCGTCTTTGCCTGCTGACGGCATACCGGGCACCACGGGGCATGGACCCAGACAAGGATCGGCTTGCCCGCCTTCTGCGCTGCATCGAACGCGGCCTGATTGAACGGTTTGACGGTCGGTGCCGCATGGGCGGGCGCCGCGATCGTGATGGGCGCGGCGATGACGGCGACGGACAGAAACATGGAACGCATCGGTGACCTCCCTTGATGGTTCCTGTCACTACGGGACAACCAGGAAGCCGGTTACACGGCACATGAATGAAAAGATGCCGTTGTAACCAAACGCCGCGCTCCCGCGTAGTCCGTGCACCGGCGCGTTGGAGGGTAGGACTGCATGGACGACGAACAGGTGCCGGTGACGAACGCTGGTCGTTCCGGACTATGCTTGGACGCTATGCCCCTTGATCATTCGCAATATCCCGCTCGATACTGATCGACGCGGCGTTGCGGGGTGTAGATGGGGCAAAGCGAAGATCAGCTCAAGGCATTGATGATCGGGGGGCTGGATGGCGACGCTGCCGCTCACGCTGCGCTACTGCGCGCGCTCGTCCCGCTGCTGGAACGTTTTTATCGCCGGCGGCTCGCCGGCAGCAACGAAGTGGATGACCTGGTGCAGGAAACCTTGATCGCCGTGCATGGCCGCCGGGCGACCTGGGATCGCGGCCGCCCCTTCACGGCGTGGCTCTATGCCATCGCACGCTATCGCATGATCGATCACCTGCGCCGACAGCGCCGGCACATCCCGATCGAGGACGTGGAGGCAATGCTGGTGACGGAGGGTTTCGAAGCATCCGCGAATGCCCGGATCGATGTCGCCCGTCTGCTGGGCACGCTGCCGCCCAAGCAGTCGCGAGCCATTCGGGACACGCATATCGACGGACAAAGCATCGCGGAGGCCGCTACCCGAGCCGGGATCGGGGAGTCCGACGTCAAGATTTCCGTGCATCGCGGCCTTCGTGCGCTCGCCGCCCGGCTGAAAGGGTGACGGCAATGAGCACTGAGAGCACCGAACAGTTGATCCGACAGCTCAGCCGCGACGTAGCGCGTGTGCCGCCTAACGCCGTCGCGCGGCGCATCGCCATCGGGATCGCGACCGGATGCGTCCTTGCGGCTCTCTACATGGGCGCCACGATCGGCGTTCGCCCCGATCTGGATGCGGCGATGCAAGGATCGTCCTTCTGGATCAAGGCCGCCTACACCCTGTCGATCGCGATGGTGGCGATGTCCACGGCGGTGAAGCTGGCTCGTCCGGACGCGAGCGTCCCGCGCGGCCTATGGCTGCTGGCGGTGCCGGCGCTCCTCCTGGCAGGCGTCGGGGTGGTCGAACTCGCCTCGACGCCCTCTGGCGACTGGCTGGCGATGTGGCTGGGCCAAAGCTGGCGGAGCTGTCCGTGGCACGTCCTGACCCTGTCGATCCCGATCTTCGCCGGATTGCTGTGGTCGTTCCGGCGTCTCGCGCCGACACACTTCAGGGCCGCCGGTGCTGCAGCGGGACTGAGCGCCGGGGGATGGGCGGCGACGATCTACTGCCTTCACTGCCCCGAGGTATCGGCCATCTTCGTGCTTACCTGGTACACACTAGGAATTGCCCTCGCCGCCAGCGTAGGAGCGCTGATGGGTCCAAGGCTCCTGCGCTGGTGACCGCGTGCGTCAGTCGCCGCGCGGCATTCGGCGTTGTCCGTCGACCGCGAGTGCGTAACAGGCTGCCAGCAGCACGGCGTCCTTCATCAGGAACTGGCCGGTCGACCCGAGAAACGGAGCGCCGTATCCCGCCTGCCAGAACGCGGGCGCACCCAATGAGAAGCTGAGCGTGACGCAAAAGGTGAATACGCCCATCGCACCGCCGGCGAGGCTTGCGAACGGATAGCGAGCGCCGAGCGCGATCATTGCTCCTGTCAGCAACTCGATAGTACCGATGACGTTGCTTGCGCCACGCTCGCCCCAGATCGGATACATCCAGCTAAAGAGCGGATAGTGGCTTGCGATCTTTGCCACGCCCTCGGCCTCATATGCCGCGAACTTGGCGATGCCGAATAATGCGAAAACGATGACGATCGACCATCGCAACGCAGCGATGGTGGTGGCGTCGTTCGGAACGTAGCTAGTCGTCATAAATCTCCCCTTTGGGAGCGCTTACGAAGCGGGACGGAGATGGGTTACAACGCCTCCCCAGCCAAGGCTCGCCCCCGACATTCCCGATTGGGAAAGTCGAGCGAGATCCCACCACCTTCTACGAGCAGGTTAACTAGTCAGAGGGCAAGGCATTCCCGAAATATGTTCCCGAATGCCTTTTCCCGAAACAGCGTTATGACGACGGAGTTTCGGGACGCCCGTCACACCAGGCTGGCATACCACATCCCGAACGCATTGCCGGCGACATGGACGATCAGCCCGGGCACGATCGAGCGCGTGAGAACCGCACAGATCGCCGTGGCGATGCCGAGACAGAAGGCTGCAACCAGGTTCGACGCCTCCGCATGCAGCGTTACGAACAGCACCGCCGAGACGAGCACCGTTACGACAGCAGGCAGACGGTCGATCAGACTGCCGACAAGATAGCCGCGGTAGAGCACCTCTTCGATGACCGGTGCGATGAACACGGTCGCGATCACCAGCCATAGGGCGCCTGACGGGCCGCGCAGCGCCTCGCCGACCATGACGTCGGCGTCGCCGCCTGACTGCCACACGGTTCGCCCCGTTGCCGCCAGGTAGAGGAGCGGCAGTTGCGCGATCACCATCGCCAGCACGATGACCACGACCGTCACCCGGCCACGTCGCGGCCACCTCAACAGCACAGCCGGCCCGCGTCCCGGCCGGCGCAGGTCGGCCGCGACCGCTAGGCCGATGACGATCGCCCCGCCAATGATCGTCAGGGAGATCGCCCGTGCCGAACCCGGCACCAAGCCGAGCGCCGGCGCTGCCGCATAGTGAACCAGCGTCAGCACGACCTGCTGGGCGACGAGCAGCGCCGCGACCAGCCGCAATGACGGCCGCGCGGTCGCGGCGCTGCCTGTCGCCGCCCTGCCGTTGCTCCCCATCACCGCCCTCCTTCAGCCCGCAAGGCCAGCATGCCCGATCCGGCGTCCGCGTCCACCATCCCGCGCCTTGGCGCGATCCCCCGAGCTTCCGGGGGCCAAGGAAGGGGAGAAGGATCGGGAGGATGTCCGGTCCGGGGTGCGGCGTAACGCAGCCGGCCGGGCATTTCTTACGCTCATGGAGACGACGCATGACCCAGACCGTCAAACTCGCGAAGCTGAAGCGCTCCGAGAAGAATGTCCGCACCAGCCCGCCACGCAACATCGAGGCGATGGCTGCCAGCATCGAGGCGCGCGGCATCATGCAGAACCTGCTCGTGACGCCATCCAAGCCACGCGGCATGTTCGAGATCATCGCCGGCGACCGCCGCTATCTTGGCGCCATGATGCTCGCCGAAGCGGGCACGATCGATGCCACCGGCTATGACGTGCCGGTCAAGATCGTCAGCGGCGACGAGGCAGACCTGCGCGAGGTATCGCTGACCGAGAACTTCCAGCGCGAGCCGATGACCGTCGCCGAGGAATGCGTCGCATTTCAGCATTTCCTGAAAACCGACGGCGACATCGACGCGGTTGCCAAGCGGTTCGGTCAGACCCGTCGCTTCATCGAGGGCCGGCTGCGGCTCGCCAACCTTGCCGAGCCGATCTTCACCGCGCTCGCCGAAGGGCGCATCTCCTACGAGATGGCGAAGGCCTACGGCTCGACCGAGGATACCGCCAAGCAGCAGCGGGTGTTCGAGGCCTACGGTCAGTCGAGCTACGTCAACGCCGACCAGATCCGCCGCGCGATCGCCAACGACACGATGAAGTCGAGCGATCCCGTCGCGATCCTCGTCGGGGCGCAAGCCTATGTCGCCGCGGGCGGCAGGATCGAGCGCGAACTGTTCAGCGAGGACGGCGACCGCTGGTCGGACCCCGAGCTGGCGCAGAGCCTCGCCGCCACGATCATGGAAGCCGAGGCGAAGCGCCTGGGCGAGGAACAGGGTCTTGCCTGGATCCGGCCGATCGCGTCGAGCAGCCTCTACGGTGCGACCGCGGACCTCCACCGCGTGCCGCTCCAGCCCGCCCCGCTCACCGAGGAAGAGGCGGCACGCTCCGACGCGATCGTCGAGCGGTGCGAGGCGCTCGAGGAAACGATGGCCGACGAGGGCATCGAGGACGACGCCTATGCCACGCTCGAGGAGGAATACGACACCCTCCGCTCGGAATACGAGGCTCTCAACAGCAAGCCGCCGGTCCTTTCCGACGAGATCAAGGGGCAGGTCGGCACCTTCCTGATGCTCGGCCGCGACGGCACGCTGACGCTGGAGACCACCTACTACAGCGAAACGCCGCTCCGCGTGGGCGATGGCGACGGTCCGGTCGTGCCTGGCCGGTCGGCGAAGGACGCAGGCTCCCTCCCGCCCGAGGCGGTCGCCCCCGGAGGCAAGCCGCTCAGCGCGCGTCTCCACGACGAGCTCGCGGTCCAGCGCCGCGACATCCTGGCCGCCTCGATCCTCGGCGATCCGGCACTCGCGCTCGATTACATGCTGTTCGCGACCGTCGACCAGGCGCGCGGCTACGTCACCTACGGCACCACGATCGGCGCGCGGCGTCCCGACGATCCGCAGATGCCCAAGGACCAGCCCGCCACGCAGGCGCAGATCGCGCTCGCCGAGGCGCGCGAAGCGCTCGACAGCAGCTGGACGGAACCGGCGCGCGTGGTCGAACGGTTCGACGCGTTCCGCGCGCTCGACGACGATGCCAAGGCGGCATGGCTGGCGGTGATGGTCGCCGGATCGCTCCAGGCGAAGCCCGACTACAGCTCGGTGAAGACGAACCCGCTCCATGTCCGGCTTGCATCGATCATGGACGTCCGGCCTGCGCAATGGTGGCGTCCGACCGCGGCGAACTTCTTCGACCGCGTGTCGAAGGGGACGCTGCTCGCGCTCCTCACCGAGGTCGGCGGGCCGGTGCTCGCCGCGCGCTATGTCGGCTCCAAGAAGGGCGAGATCTCGACCAGTTGCGAGAAGCTGTTCGCCGGCGAGGCGATCACCGAGGCCGAGATCAAGGAAGCCGCGCTCGCCTGGGTCCCCGACGCGATGCGCTTCGACGTGAGCGCGGCCGGGGATATCGAGGAGGTCGAGGTTGAGGACGACGATCTCGACGGCGACCTGGGCGATGAGGGCGACCTCGACGGGGGTGGCGACCCCGACGCCGATGACGCCGACCTCGATGGCGACCTCGACGATGGGGCCGGCATCGAAGGCGGTGAGGATGACGCGGCCAACGACGAGGATGCCGCGCTGGTCGCGGCCGAATAACCCCCGCCCGTCCGTCTCCCGGGCGCAACCTGGCGGCCGCTCCCATCCGGTGAGCGGCCGCTTTTTCCTTCACACCGGGACGCGTGCCGGCCGGCTCGCGCCCGATCGGGGAGCCACCCGCCATGACCTTCCGTCGCAAGACCGACCAGCCGCGCCGCGACGTCGCGCGCGAGATCACCGACCTGATCGTCTCCAAGCTTGAAGCCGGCGTCCTGCCATGGTCCCGCCCCTGGGGGCTGACCGGTGCCGGAGGCCGACCGCTGCGCCATTGCGGCACGCCCTACACCGGCATCAACAACCTCTTCCTGTGGGCGATCGGCGATGCCGCGGGATATTCCGCACGTACCTGGATGACCTACCGGCAGGCCGAGGAACTCGGGGGCCAGGTCCGCCGCGGCGAGCACGGCTCCCCCAGCGTCTATTTCTCCAGTTTCTCGAAGACCGATGCCAATCGGATTACCGGCGAGGAAACGCAAAGGAATATCCGTTTCATCCGCTCGTACACGGTTTTCAACGTCGAGCAGATCGACGGCCTGCCGGCATATTATTACCCGGTCGCGGCGCCGGCCGAGCCGCGCATCGAGAGCGTCCACCGCGCCGCGATCGACGCCTTCTTCGGCGCGCTGCCCGCAACCGTGCGGCATGGCGGCGACCAGGCGTTCTTCTCGCCGATCGGCGACTACATCCAGATGCCGCGGCGTGGCGCGTTCCGGTCGGACGACCATTACGCCAGCACGCTGGGCCACGAATACATCCATTATTCGGGAGCGCCGAGCCGGCTCAACCGCGAGTTCGGCCGCAAGTTCGGCGACCAGGCGTATGCGTTCGAGGAGCTTGTCGCCTCGATCGGCCAGTGCCTCGTCTGCGCCGACCTCGGTCTGCCCGGCGAGCTGCACGACAATCATGCCAGCTACATCGACCATTGGCTGCGCATCCTGAAGTCGGACGCGAGCGCGATCATCAAGGCCGCCTCGAAAGCCGAGCAGGCCTTCGCCTGGCTGAAGGAGCAGGCCGGCGCCGACACCGCCGCAGCCGAACCCGAAGCGCTCGCGGCATGACCGCTACCCTCCACGGAGCACCCGCCCATGCACATCGAACTGCGCAAGCTGAAGGTCGTACCCGCGCTGTCGCAGGAGACGACCTGCTACACCGCCGAGATCTGGATCGATGGAAGCCGCGCCTTCCTCGCATCAAACCGTGGCCACGGCGCCGCGGACGACTTCCATGCCACCGGCAGCGTCACGACCGCCGAGGTCGATGCCTGGCTCGCCGCAACCCGCGAACCCTCCCGGATCGGCGACAGCGTGCGGGCGCATTGTCTCGAGTTCGAGGTCGGCGACCTCATCACCCGGATCGAGGAGACGAAGCGGCTGCGCCGGCAGTGCGCCACGCGCCTCATCGTCATCGACGGCGGTGAGGTCCATGCCTATGCGTTGAAGGGCCGATCCGCGGCGGTCGTCGCGGCATCGGTGCAAAGACGCTCCCCCGGCATCCGCATCGTCAACGGCGATGACGCCGCGATCGACGAGGCGGTCTCGCTGATGATCGCCGCTGCCCGTCAGGAGCCGGCGGGATGATCGCGCTGGACCTCATGACGCTGCTCGGCCCGGCGGCGATCGATGCCGAATGGGAGGCCGAGAAAGCCGGATGGCGCGCCTTCGTCATGGGCAATACCGGCTGCTGCCACCGCCCGGGCAGCCGGCTCGCCCGCGCCTTCCAGCGCGGATACGATGCGGCCGAACGTTCCGACGACGCGGTTGGCCTGATGCTCTGAGCCGCATGACAGGGCGGTGCCGCCACGACAGGATCATGCCATGATCGCGCTTCGCTTCGCCCCGCATTTCCTGACCGGACAGCCGGTTGACCGCGACACGCGGCGCGCGCGTCTCCTCGCTGCCCGCCGCTACCCGGTCGAGAGCGTGCCGCGAGCCGGCATCCTGTCGGGTCACTAGGATGGCGGCACCATCGTCGGTGCGTTCCGGTCGGGCTCGGGCAGCTTTCGCGCCGGTCCGTGACATCGGCGCAAGGCCGATCGGCGAGGGAGAAGAGGGGGAGGGGAGGGTCCGGGCGCGTGGATGCGCTCGGGAGATACCACGATGCCCTACGACGTCGCCTTGCGCCACCAGCAGGCGCTCGATCCGAGCGCGCTCACCACCATCACCGCAGCGCTTCACGCGCTCACCAGCGCGCTCGACGACTGCCGCAACGCCGGCGTGCCGTTCGCGGCCGATGCCGGTGTGCTGCTTCTCGCGCGCCACCTCGGTCATCTTGCGGGCGCCGGCACCGACGACACCATCCTGCGACGCCGCTGCGCCGAGGCCATCGCAGAGCTGGAGCGGTTCCCCGCGCTTCTCACGCTCGCCATCCGCGGGGTCGGCTACGATGCCGCCGCCAAGGATCTGTTTCATGCCGACGGTCGCAAGGCGATGCACCGCCTCGCCGCCGCGCTCGGGCTGGCGCAGGATCGCTACCGCGTCCATTCCAATCGCAGCCATATCTCGCAGTCCGGCGAGATCACGCTGCACGGCGAGGAAGTGCTCGTCCAGCTCTCGCTCGGCCCGCTCGGCCCCGACAACGAGGTGATCTACCGCAAGGTCGACGGCCGCTGCGATACGATCGGCGACGTGCGCCGCTTCGCCTCGGTCCGCGACCTCCTCGCGCCTGAACGCTTCGCCGAACGCCTGCGCCGCGAGTTGCGCCTGACCCCGCCCGCCCGGGAGCCGCAGCGCCTCGCCGGGTGACACCCGACCCCAAAACTCACCGACCGAAAGGACCCCGCTTATGGGCTGGCTCAGCATGCCGCTGTCGTCGATGACCCCCTATGAGACGCCCAAGGCGTATCTCGACGCGCAATTCACCTACGATCGCCATGACGAGGCGGGGAAGGGCGGTGCCTTGCGCGTTCTCGCGTCCTCATGCCTGCGCAACAAGGTCTGGTATGCGGCCGCGATCCGGACCGTCGACGGCGTCGATGAGCCCGCCTTCGCGATCGTCTGCCTGGTCAGCTGGAACCCGCGCGCCAGGGACGGATTCGTGTTCGCATACAAGGATATGACGGAACATATGGGTCCGAACGAGGCCGAATGTCCGGAGCGCATCCTGGCGCTCCTCGGCGACACCGACGATCCATCCGCGCTCGACTGGCGCCGTCGCTGCCTCGACCGGCTCTCGCGCCGCGCCGCCCAGCCGCTCGAACACGGCATGCACATCCGCCTGCCTGCCGCGATCCGTTTCACCGACGGCCATGAGGGCACCGACTTCATCGTCCACAAGCGCGGCCGCAGAATCGCGCTCGCGAAACCTGGATCCGGTTATCCCTCTTACCGGATTACCAACCTGTGCGACATGGCCTGGACGGTCGTGCCGCCTCCAACCCAGACCCGCGTCCACAAAACGGTGTTCGGTTGATCGCCGCACCTCTCCAGCCCAGGATCACGCCATGTCTTGCCCCGAGGATACCGGCCTCAGCGCCAAACGCTCGCGCCTGTGCAGTCGCGCGCATGCCCAGGCGGTCGCCGCCCGCCTCTTCGAGGCCGGCGCCCGCCACGTCTCGATCGTGCGGACCGGCGATCCGCGGCAGCCCTTCCGCGTCGTACCCACGCTCGTCGACGGTCCCAACGTCGAAATCGAACTGCGCTACGCATGAGGCGCGTCATCGTCCTGGCCGCGCTCGCGCTGACCGCCTGCGGTGCCGCCAGCCCCGCCGAAGAGGGTGACGCGGCCATCGCCGGCAAGGCCCGGGCGATCGACGGCGATACCGTAAGCCTCGACTTCCGCCTGTCGGGCGCCGACGCGTTCGAGCGCAAGCAGCTCTGCCAGGGGCCGGACGGCTGCTATCCGTGCGGCAAGCTCGCGCAGGATGCGGCCGCGCGACTGCTGCGCTCGGCGAAGGCGACGATCCGGCTGACCGGTGCCGCCAGCTACGGACGGCCCGTCGCGATCGTCACCGTCGATGGTGTGGACCTCGGCGAACGGATGATCGCGCAAGGGTGGGCGGTGCCGGTGACCAGATACCTCCGGCACGATCCCGCTCGCGCCACCCGCTATGTCGCGGCCTACACCGAGGCGCAGGCGAACCGCCGCGGCGCGCACGACGGATCATGGATCGATCCGGGAAAATGGCGGCGCGGGGAACGTCTCGCCTGCGAGCGCCGTTGAAGCGGCACCCCCCCGACATAGACGAAGCGGCCCCGGTTCATCGCCGGGGCCGCTTCTCTTTTGCCGGACGGGCTTGAGCCTTACGCCGGCCGGTCGCGTTTGCGAGGATGATCGATCGCGTCATAGTCGGGGCCGGGATCGTGCGACCATGACGGCCCGATCGCAAACTCGGGCTCGAAGCGGCCAAGCGGACCGTCCGGGGCGGCCGCGACATACGGCGGCTTCATCTCGACCTTCGGGAGCTTCTCGCGGTGCAGATAGCCCGCGACGCGCCCGCGCCCGAGCAACAGCGCCTCCAGCCAGAGCAGATCGTCGAGCAGCACGCAGACGCCGCGTCCGGCAAGGTTTGCGGTTTCAAGCCGAAGTGCGACACGCCTCGTGGCAGCGGGGGCAGCGTGTAGCCTCCCAAGCAGCGCAGCGCTGCCCCCGCTGAGGCGCCGCC
>NZ_JAVDUC010000035.1:0-16287 GCF_031456125.1 Sphingomonas sp. BE138 | reverse complement strand
CCCCCCGACAGCACGCCGGGGTGAGGTTGAGACACGGGTCACTTCTCGGTGGAAATTTATGCCTTCGCCGGGTCAGCTCTCAGTGGAAATCAACACCGATACGACCTGACCGACTTCGAGTGGCGCGTGATCGAGCCGCTGCTGCCCAACAAGCCGCGAGGCGTGCCGCGCGTTGACGACCGTCGCGTGCTGAATGGCATCTTCTGGGTGCTGCGATCCGGTGCGCCGTGGCGCGACCTGCCGGAGCGGTATGGCCCGCGCACCACCTGCTACAACCGCTTCGTGCGATGGCGAAAGGCGGGTGTCTGGGACCGGCTGATGGACGCCGTCAGCGCCGCCCATGACGGCGACATCCAGATGATCGACAGCACTTCCGTTCGTGCCCACCAGCAGGCAGCTACGGGAAAAAGGGGGGTGAAGATCACTGTCTCGGTCGATCACGCGGTGGGCTCACGACCAAGATCCACGTCGTCGTCGACGCGCAGGGCCTCCCGATCCGGCTCGGCCTGACGGCAGGACAGGCGCACGACGGACAGATCGCCGACGCGCTGCTCGACCATCTCGGCCCACGTACCATCGTCTTGGCGGACAAGGCATATGATGCCGACCGCATCCGCGACCTGATCCAAGACCAGGGCGCCACGCCCAACATCCCGCCTAAAAGCAACCGGCGCTGGAAACCCTGCTTCAGCAAGCGGCTCTACCGCGAGCGCAACCTGATCGAGCGGTTCTTCTCGAAGCTGAAGCACTTCCGCCGCGTCGCCACCCGTTACGACAAGCTCGCGGCCAACTTCCTCGCCATGGTCCAGCTCGCCTCAATGCGGCTGTGGCTCAGAGCTTATGAGTCTACGGCCTAAATTCCTGAGGCGGCGACGCCCGCTCCCACCATCGCCATAGCGATCATCGAAAGCACGCCAGCGAGCGCAAACAGTCCCCATACGCCATTTGCAGGTTTCGGTCCTCGAAAGTCAGCGGCAATCTTTATACCGCAATACACCGCGTTCCAAATCAGCAGCACGATGGTGACGATGAACCAGACGATCATGGGCAATGATAGTCAGCGGCGCGTAATTTCCGCAAGTGGGGCGCTTGCGGCCATTCTAATTGGGAATGGCGATCGGGACGGCCAGCGCCCACCCCAATTAGGATCGGATTTTGGGGTTAAGGTTTTGCGGGCCTGATAAGCCGAATATGGGTGATTTGGATGGTAGGAGTACTTCTATCATCACCGTCAAGCACATCGCCAGAGAGCATGATTACTCCCTCCCTCGGACCGCCTTGCGGATCATCAGGTAGCTGCCTGTCGGTAATTTCACCATAGGCCTTATCTACAGCGGAACTTGCGAATTTTACAGAATAGCGGGAGCAGTTTGGACCACCTCCCACTCTCGGACCGACGTGAAAGGTGAAAGGAGATCCTATAAAAAGGATAGCCGTGCCCTGTATCTTATCGCCTGCCGTCACAGACCAGCACTGACCGGCGGTTACATGGACCGGCTTCGAGGTGCAGGACACAAGTCCAAAGATCACGAGAAGCGGCACACATGAGCGCATTAACGGATGCTCACGGTAAACGCGACAATTTGCAAGTGGCCTTCCCGATTGGGAAGGTCGATCGAGATCCTGGGTCACAAACCGGCTACGTCTCGCGGGTCCGGGGCTGATTTTCCCGAAATATGTTCCCGATTGCCTTTTTCCGAAATGCTGCGTCGGAGACGGAGTTTCGGGAAAGCTCGAGCGCTCGAAGACTGGCGTGATCGAGCCCGCTGCTGGCGCAGCGGGTCCGGGGTCAGGAGCCGTGAGGTAATCGCATCAGCGGGGGCAGCGCTGCGCTGTTTGGATGGCTCCACGCTGCCCCCGCTGCTACCAGACGGTGTCATTTCTATCTGATGACGATTATGTCTTCTCTAAATCGCGGGAACAATGGGAACGCTTCTTTATCGGGTCGGCAACAGTGGCTTAACCAGGGACCGAACACTTAACTTGGCTCAATAGTCGAGGTTGCGTTTTTCCATCTGTGCGGCCGCGAGATCCGCGACCGGCCCAGCGCCTTCGGCCAGCTCGTAGATCGCTATCACAGCCCTGTCGCCGAGACGCTCGACCATTGCCTGGACTGCTGACCAGTTAGCCAGGTCGAGCGCGATCGACGTGCTTTCGTTACCGGACACGGCGATCGACCGCATCAGCCATCTTCGACCAGCGATCGGCCGAATACAGCATACGATCCCGAGCATGTGGCAGATCGAGCCGCTGCGCCTCGGCAAGATCGGCCGCAGCCCTCGCGCGGTAGTCGGCTGCGGTATCGGCCATGACGTCCCCTCAGCTTAGGCCAGCGTTTTTATACGCTGGCCCGTATATCACTTGCCATTCAACCGATCGCGGACCGCCTTGGCGGGCGCGAACGTCAGCTTGCGCGACGCCGCGATCGTGATCGCCTCGCCCGTCGATGGGTTGCGCCCCTGACGCTCGGGGGTGTCCTTCAGCTTGAACTTGCCGAACCCGTTGAGGCTGACTTCCTCGCCGGTCGCGACGGCCGCGGTGATGTTCGCAAGGATCGCATCGATGACTTTCCTGGCGTCGGCCTTTGCGAGGCCATGGGTGTTGGAGATCTGCTCGGCCAGATCGGATGTAGTCGTCATGAACACGTCCCGGTGGTGAATGATTGTACCGGCCTAGCCCGGTTCATGCCGAACCGCCATCGGGAGTTGCCTCCTGCGCGCTCATCTCACCCTCGTAGGGGCGGACGAGCTTCAGGGCATCTTCATGGCTCCCGTCGAGCCATGTCGTAAAATCGCGGGGGTGGAGGATCGCCGGCATCGCCTTGGGATGCCAGGGCGCGACGGCGGGGTTGGGAGAGGTGGTGCAGAAGGCATAGGCATCGCCGCGCTCGGTCGGCCGCCACAGACCGGCGAAGAAGGCGATGGGCTGGTCAGGCAGCGAGAACCACATCTGGCGGGGTTTGCCGTCATCGCCCTTCCCGCCCTCGGGATGTGGTTCGGCGAAATGCGTGAACGGGACCAGGCAGCGGCGATCGGGACTGGCGATCGACGGCTTCCACATCGACGATGAGAGATTCCGCGCATTGGTGACGAACTTGTCCAGCTTGACCGCCGGGTCGCGCTTGCTCGCTACCTTGGTCGGGAAGCCCCATTCCATCGCGATCGGCTCAAGCGGGCGGTTACGCTCCCCTGCCCGCCTGACGACCAAGCCATAGCGCGCGGTCTTTTTGCCGGTCGGGAAGATCTCGCGCGGCACCGGGTAGGTCTCGTCCTCGGGATACGGCGGCTCGAACCCGACCGACCGCATCACCGCGGCCTGTTTGGCGCTCAGGCGATATCGGTTGCAGATCGGTCCACTCCTTTAATCTGTTTGGCTCAGAAGAACTCCCGGCCACCACGATACTCGCGCCAGGCATTATCCCATTTCGTGCCGACGTCGCCACTCACCGGCCGCGCCCCGAGGTCGTACCCGGCCATCACGTCGTCGATATGCGGTGCCGGCGTCGGGGTGTTGAAAGGCGCGATCCTACGCGCCTTCAGGTGCCAAACATAGGCGAGCTCGTGATCGGTTACCGGCGGGGCCTTGCCCCACGCCACGTCCTGAAACTGGCGCTGCGCCGCGCTCCTCGGCCGGCGCTCGCGCAGACGCAGCGCATCGTAGAAGAGGGCAGAGCGTGGATATTCCGCTAAACAACGCTTAACGGGAACACGACGCGAACGAGCTATACAAAAGGGTGCCGCCCGATCGCTTCGGGCATAACCGACAGTGAAAATCCTCATGGCGACAAAGCATCCTGAACCAGTTCACTGAAAGGGGACCGGTGAGAGAAGGCCCGAAAATGTACGCTAAGCCACCCCCCCCCCCGCTCGCGCGTCGTAGGCGCCGCTCACCGGATTCGCGGTGCGCCGTCCGGTTCGCCCACTGCGACGATCGGGTCCGCGCCGCATCGCGCTCGGAGCAGTTTCACGTTCGGGTCAGCTTCTGAATAGCCCTGCGGCCCGCCCCATGTCATCCGCTCGCCTATGCGCGGCGCGGCACGGGCTGAGCCGGTGTTCTTCAGGACCATGTAGCCGTCCGCGTCCAGCCCCAGCTCCACGTCGCGGCCGAAGATCACTAGCGGCTCGCCGCCCTCATCATGCTCGGTCAGGCGGAAGCACCCGTCGCGGAGGATGATGCGTCCGCCGAGCAGCGCTTGGTTGATGATCGCCGGCCGCCGATCCTGCCGCGCGAACACGCGCACGTAGCGCGTCAGCGCCGGGTCGATCGACCGCGGGTTCCGGGGCTGAGAGAACTTCAGCTCGAGCCTCTCGGGCAGCACCCAGCGCTCGCGCGCGGCGATCTCCCGAAAGGCCGCCTCGTCGATGTTCATGTCGAAGCGAACCACGCCGTCGAACTCGTACACTGCCCCGCCGCCGACCAGGCGATACGGCTCGAACCGCTTCCACCACTCGTCGAAGATCGGCTGGAGCTCCGCCGTGGTGAGCCCGCCCTCGCGCGATGTGAAGCGCGGGTCGCGCGTGTAGCGCGCGAGCGTCGCCGCGGCGTTCCGGCGGAACTGAAAGGCGAAGCGGGGCTTGGGGTCGCGCACCACGCGCATGCCGACATAGTTGCCCCGCTCGGCCGCCCTGAGACGCCGGTTGAGCGCCTGCGCCGCCTCGCGCGCCGCGTCGTCCGGGTTCGCCATGCTCTCCCGGGCGGCGATCGCCTCCCTTCTCATTGGCAGCGGCGTGGGACGTCCGTCGGCAGGCGGTCGCGGAGGTTCTACGGGAGGGGCTGCCAAAGGCCCGGTGGGCGGCGCGGAAAGAATGGTGGCGTAACCGGAGGGGCCGATCGTCGCGCCGCGGGGAACGGACGACGCGATTGGAGCGGCGGCGGCTGTACGGCCGCCGCTGATCGACTGGGTGGCAGGAACGGCTTGATCCGTGCACGCGGCTATGAGGAGGACGATGCTGGTCGATACGGAGGTTCTCATTGGATGGCCTCCGGATCGGCGATGCGCCCGAAGAACAGCACCGCGCCGCTCTTCCGGTCGCGCAAGGTGGCCAGGAACGGCCGGTCGAACACGATTTCCGGCACCTTGGGCTCGATCCGCGCGGCCGTCGCCACGATCTTGACCGCGGTCACGGCCGCCGCCTCGGTGCCTTCCTCGTCCACGCGCAGGAAGGTCGCGTGCGCCACGTCGTCCATAGCCAGTCGCGGGCCGCTCGCGATGCCGGAGAAGTCGGCGCGCGTCCGGTCGAACGCGGTGGGCATGCCGGCCGCGATCAGCGCCGCCTTGACGCTCTCGTCGAACCGCGCCTCGAACCGGGGCAGGATGATGCGGACCTTGCGCTCGGGCTCGGCCGACAGGTCGAACCTGGACGTGCTGCCCTGCTCGCCGGCGAAGAAGTCGACGCCCCGTACCTCGCGCTCCCATCTGCGCAGCGTCGCCGCGTCGCGGGGCAGGAACAGCTCCATGACGAAGCGGCCGTCGCGACCGTAGGGCAAGGTGATCGCCTGGCCCTCGCTGGTCTCGCGGTATTGGAACCGAGCGGTCCGCTTCATCATCGTGATCGGCGTGCGGGACCCGTCGCCCCGCGTGAAGGCGCGTGTCTCCGTGTCCTCGAACGGGGTGGTCCACTTGGCCTTGAAATGGAGCGCGTTGGTCAGCACCGCGGCCGTGTCGGCGTTCAGGCCCGAGGCGGACACGATCTCCGTGATCCGGCCCTCCGTCTCGCGAGACACCCAGCCGTTGATCCTGGCGGCAGCGCCGTTGGGGTCGCCGGCATAGTCGACCGTCTCCGGCGCAGCTTCATAAGCGGCGCGCGCCTCGGCGACGTACTCGCCGCTGATCGGCAGATCCTTCGCCAACCACAGGGCGTTCGCGATGCCGAGCGCGGTGTCGGGGTCGCCGGTATTCCTGAGTTGGGCGTTGTAGGCCTTGGTCAGCGCCGCAGCGTTCGACGCCGGGCTCCAGCCCAGTACGCGGGCGATCTCGTTCCGCGTCTCGCCCCGTGTGCCGATAAACGCGAGCCCGAGACCCTGCGACAGACTGACGGGCGAGACAAACAGGTTCGCGTTCGGGCCTGCGGCGGCGGAGAGCTTCGGGTAGACCGTCGCGGCCATATGCGCCGCGCCAAAGGTGAGGTCGTGCGGCGAGGCGGCCCCCGTAACGGCACCCGACTCGGCTGCGACCTTCTGCGTCACCGTGCGCTGTCCGTCATCCCGGGCCGACATGCACCCACCCGCAGCCGTGGCCGCTGCGAAGAGGATCATCACGCGACGCAACATCAGCACCCCATCCTCACTCGTTCTGGCCTCCTACAGTATCAGGGCTAGGCCGGCACGCGACCCATCCGCAAAGGTGATCCACAACGTCGCGCCGTCACGGGTCCAGGTTCGCGCCTGCGTCATGCGGCTCCAGAACCTGGCGCCGACCTCGCCGATGCTGGGCTCGGGGCAGCCGATCAACGTCGACAGGGGCAGGTCGTAGTCGTTGGCCGGCTTCTCGAAACGGCCCTCGCGCCACCGGACGCCGCCGCCCACGTCGTTGCAGGCGTTGGTCCCGCTGATCGTGCCGTTCTCGCCGAAGGTCAGCGTCGCGGCCGGATAAGGTTCATCGGGCGCACGCGTTCGGTCCAGTTCGCGAAGCGCCCAGGTCGTGCCGGCGATCGCGGCGGGGACGATGCGCGGCCCTCCGCACCCGCGGTACAGGTGGGGCGGATAGCTTGTGGTCACCCGATCGGGCCGCGCCGCGTTGCTCGGGCAACCCCCCGGCTCAACCGTCACTGTCATGTCGCCGATGCGGAAGCGCCGTGTCGTCCCGTCCTCCTGACGCGCGTCGATGGTCGACTGATACCATCCCGCACCTCCCGGCGTGCGGAAGATGATCCGATCGCCGAAGATGATGCCGCGTCCGTCGCTCGTCCGACCCGGTTCGCCGGGTATGTCGAACGCGAAAGTCGATCGATCGATCTGCTGGGCCGGAGAGGAGGGCTCCTGCGCCGCGCAAGCGCCAAGGGCGGCTAGGGACACGACAGCGGTTCGCCTACTCATAACGACGCTGGCGCTCATGACATCACAATGTGTCCAGGACCCCGGCCAGCTCGGCCGGCCGGGACACCTGCGGGCAATGGTCGCCGTCGATCTCGATCGCCTCCACCCCAAGCCGTTCCCGGGCCGCCCTGCGCATCCACTCGGGCGCAAGCGTCCGATCATGGCGGCAAGCGATATAGCGCGCGGGGACGGTCGGCCTCATGCCCGCAGGCAACAGCTCGGACATGGCGTGCCGTGCGACCATCAACCTCCTCGTCGACAGCGCCCATCCCAGCACGGGTTCGGAACAGTCGTGGAACAGGAATTCGCGCGCTATCTCGTCGTCCATAGGGTCCTTGCCGAGCCATGCCGGGTTGAACATGCCGGGGTCGGCCGCAAGCGTGCTGAGCAGGCTTTCACCGCTCAACGGCGCGTAGGCAGCCAGATAAATCAGGCCGGCGATCGGCATGTCGGGGATGAGGTGCGGGATCCAGGGCAGGAACAGCCCGCTTGCCGAGTGCGCCAGTAGCCAAAGCCGCGTCTCGTCACTGACGATCTCCTTCTCGACGGCATCGGCGATCACTTCGGCATAGGCGAGCGACCCGCTGTCCGGGTCGACGTCGCCTAGATCGGGCATGATCGCGCGGTGCCCGCGGTCCTCCAGCGCATCGGCAAGCAGCGCCCAACCGCTCGGCCCCTGAACGCTGCTATGAACAAGGCAGAACGTCGCCACGGCTAAAGCCTCATGCCAATGCGCCGCCCTTTGGTGGCAGCCTGTCGGCGCTCATACCAGATTGCGAACGCTCCTTGAGTGCAGACGTCCAAGGGCTCGTACACGCCCGGTGCGACCTGGCGGAGAAGCAGGGGGCCGGTGCGGCTCGCGCCCACTGAGATCTGGCAGCTACTCATCTGCACGGCGCACTGGCCGCCGATGCTCTCGATTGGGTTGCCCCGCACCCGGATCGGCCCGGAGACGCGGCCTTTGATGACGCGGAGCACGCGCGCGGCGCGGTCCTGCTCGATCTTCCTTCGCGGCCTGAACCACCAGCGAGCCCTGCCGTCCGATCGGCACCATAGGCGGGGCGGGGCTTGCTTCGGGGCCGGGCGGATATCCAGCTCGGCCGCCAGGTCGGCACGGGAGAGCGCCGCGCGTCCTGCCGCCTCCACGTTCTCAGGCGGGATGCACGAACACGCCTGGGCGGGCGCAGCCATCCCTAGTGCCGCGCTGGCGAGGACCGCGCCGATCGCGCGCGAAGACCATGTCATCGTCACGGCAATAGAATGGACCTGAGCGCCTGAACGGCTCATTTCGCCTGTTCGAGCATGCGAGTCGTCTTGGTGCGTCTCTCCAGCAGCTTTTCGCCATCCGGTCTGATCTGCCCATCGGGGGTTACATGCCGGTAGAGCGTCTGCCGCGTGATCCCGAGTTCGGCGCACAGTTCGCCCACCTTGGTCTCCGGCTTGCCCATGGCGGCCTGAGCGAGCCGGAGCTTGGCGGCGGTCATCTTGAACGGGCGGCCGCCATGCCGACCGCGAGCCCGGGCAGACGCGAGACCGGCTTGGGTGCGCTCCACGATCAGCTCGCGCTCGAACTCGGCGAGCGCGGCGAAAGAGGCGAACATGAGCCGGCCATTGGCGGTCGTGGTGTCGATGGACGCGCCCTGGCTGGTGAGCACCTTGAACCCCACCCCGCGAGCGTTCAGCTTGTTCACGGTCTCCACAAGGTGGGTGAGGTTGCGCCCGAGCCGGTCGAGCTTCCAGACGATCAGTATGTCGCCGGCCCGGAGCGCCCGGAGGCACGCGTCCAGCCCGGGTCGGTCGTCACGCTTGCCGGACGCCTGGTCCTCGTAAAGCTGCTCGGGCTCGACGCCGGCTTCGATCAGCGCGTCGCGTTGAAGGTCGGTCGCCTGGCTCCCATCGGCCTTGCTCACCCGCATGTAGCCGACCAGCACTTAGCTCTCCCCTGTCACTTATACGCTCGTTCGCGTGACAATCCCGCTCGGGCTCGAGACGCGCTCCCTCTTTGTCACTTAACCCGTGTTCCTGTCTATGCTCCGTGAAGGATGCGAGCGCCTAGATTCGTGACGCTTGCGGCAGGAGGGGACGACGATGCCCGCCAAGACGATCCTCTCGGCCGGGCAGCGGGCCGCGATCTTCGATCCGCCCGGCGACCGGGCCGCCATCGAACGGCTGTACACCCTCGGCCCCGATGACCTGGTTCCGGTCTGCCGGCGACGCCGCGGGGCCAACCGCATCGGCTATGCCGTCCAGCTCTGCTACTTACGTCATCCCGGTCGGGCGCTGAGCCCTGGCAAGGCACCCCCGGCCGCGATGCTGGAGCTGTTCGGCGAGCAGGTGGGCGGGTCGGCCGTCGAGTTCGGCCGCTATGCCGAGCGAGCGCCCACGCTTCGGGAGCACCGCGCCGAGATCGAGGCATACCTTGGCCTGCGCCCGTTCGAGCGCCCCGACCTGCGCGCGATGCTGGCGCTCGGGATAGAGGTAGCGACCTCGACCGACCGCGGCGAACCGATCGTAGCCGCTATGGTCGAGCGGCTCCGCCACTTGCGCGTGGTCGTCCCCGCGGCGTCGACACTGGAGCGCGTGGCGCTGATCGCCCGCGCCCAGGCGCGCCGCGTCGCGCATGCCGGGCTGATCCGGGACGTCACGCCCGAGCAGGAAGCGGCGCTTATGGGCCTGATAGACCCTGGCGAGCAGGGCCGCACAGGGCTGGGCTGGGTTCGCGACTGGTCGGAGGCACCGACCTCAGCCAACTTCAAGGCGGTCGTGGAACGGCTCGACCGGGTACGCTCGCTCGAGGTCGAGCCCGACCGGGCGCGACGCATCCACGCGGCGCGCTACGCCGTCATCGCTCGCGTTGCCGGCATCGTGACCGCGCAGGCGCTGCGTCGCATGGAACGACGCCGCCGGCTGGCGACGCTGGTCGCGTTCGCGATCGAGCTGGAGGCTGCGCTCACCGACGCGGCACTCCTGATGGTCGAGAAGATGGTCGGCTCGCTGTTCCGGCGCGCCGACCGGACCCGTTCCGAGCGGCTCCTGGGCGAGGCCCGGATGCTGAAGGATACGGCGCGCGTCCATGCCCGGCTCGGTCGCCTGCTGATCGACGCACGCGCGAACGGTCGCGACCCGCTACGGGCCATCGACGACCGGATTGGCTGGGATCACCTGGAGCGTAGCGTCCGGTTCGCGGAGGAGCTGACTCGCGGAACCGAGGACGGGCTGGACGAGGTGGTCCAGCGCTACCCGGAGGTGCGGCGCTTCGCGCCGACACTCTTCAATGCGTTCACGTTCCGCGCCGCACGTCCGGGCGATCCATTGCTCGGCGCCGTCGACGCCCTCCGGCGCATGTACCGGGACGGCCGCTCAGCGTTGCCCAAGCGCGTGCCGACCACGTTCCTGCGCCCGCGCTGGCGCAAGGTGGTGTTCCCGGGCGGCGGCGGGATCAACCGCCGTGCTTATGAGGTCGCCGTCATCGTCCACCTGCGCGAGCGGCTCGCGTCGGGGAGCGTTTGGGTCGACGGCAGCCGTGCCTATCGCACGCTCGACGACTATCTCCTGCCTACGCCAGCCTACGCCGCGATGCGCGACGAGGACGGGCTCGGGCTGGCTGTTTCGCCCGGCTTCGCCGATTGGCACGACGAGCGCTGTGCCACCCTGGTCCGGCGCATGGATGAAGTCGAGCGAGCCGCTGCGGCCGGCGAGCTGGTCGACGTCGTCATCGCGGGCGGCGAACTCACCATATCGCCGCTTAGGCGCGCCGTACCGGACGAAGCCGAAGAGCTGAAGAGCAGGCTATACGCGCTGCTGCCGCGTGTGCGCGTGACCGACCTCCTAGTCGAGGTCGCCGCCTGGTCGGGCTTTACGGACGGCTTCGTCCACGCGCGCAGCGGTGAGCCCGCGTCCGACCAAGCGGCGCTTATGGGCACGATCCTGGCGGACGCGACCAACCTCGGGCTCGGGCGCATGGCCGAGAGCTCGCGGGGGCTGACGCTCGCCCGCCTGCGCTGGACGGCCGAGTGGCACGTCCGCGACGAGACATACCTGTCGGCGCTGGCCAGCATCGTCGACACGCACAACGCGCACCCTCTGGGCAGGGTATGGGGCTCGGGGGAGCTGTCGTCTTCCGACGGCCAGTTCTTCCGGGCGGGCGGTCGCGGCGAGGCGCGCGCCGACCTGAACGCCCGCTACGGCTCGGAACCGGGTGTGCTCTTCTATACGCATGTCACCGACCGGTTCACGCCGTTCTCCACCGGCAGCGGCAGGTTGGTGATGCCGCTCGTGTCGGCGTCGAGGTAGCGATACCCTGTAACGACGATGTCGGAACCGACATCGACCGGTTGCCAGGCCGCGGATGGAGCGGGCGTATCGGTCGAGGAACTGGTCTGGGCGAGTGCTGGAACGGCAAGCGAGAGGCAGGGCAAGGCAGCGCCCGCCAGCAGATAGGATCGGAGCATGAGCATACCTTTGACCGGTCCGGGCGCACCGGGCGCCGGACCGTGGATCCGGATGTCCCGGACACCGGGACGCGATCGAGTCGGTCAGAGGGAGGCTGGAGGGCCTCTCAGCGGAGGTCGCAGATAGGTCCGCTTGAGCGGTGCCGGTATGACGACAGGGCAGAGCCCGAGCGCCATGATGAAGGCGACCAGGCCGACAAGCAGGATCGGGTCGACGGCGCCCAGGACCGCGGCCGAGAGCCCCGAAAAGGCGCACGGCATCTCGGTCTTGCCGTGATCCTTCGACTTGCCGTGACCGGCCCTGTCGCCGTGCATCCCCGTCATGCCCGACGATGCATCGTTATGCGCGAAGCCGGTGCAGATGGTGATCGCAATCCGGCCCTGCTCGGTCCCGAGCATGTAGCCGGTCGGCACCAGCAGCTTGAGCAGCAGCGTCGCCACGCAGATCAGCGTGGCGAGGTGGCGTTGTGCCAGAAGGCCGCGGGCAGCGAACACGGAAGGCGATTACGCCCTGCCCGCTTCCCTGTCACTCCGGCACCGCCAAGAATTGCAAAAGCCACAACCACATGGATCAGGAACTCGAAGAGCGGGCCGAAACAAATCCGCTGATCTCAAAGCTCGTGGCCTGCATTCCGCTTTCCGCGGAAGACCGCCGCGTTGCCGAGCTGCTCTGCGCCGACCGGCGAACGCGTTAGTGGCTTGATAACGACATCTACCTAGAACAGGGACAAAGAGGTGTCCGGATGGTAGAGCAGGATGAGGAAGCGCGTCTCGACGCATTGTACCAGTTGAACCTGCTGGACACGCCGCCGAGCGAGAGCTTCGACCGCATCACGCGTATGGCGAGCCAGATTTTCGATCTGCCGATCTCGGCAGTGTCGCTGACCGACCGTGATCGGCAGTGGTTCAAGTCGCGCGTCGGTGTCGAGCATTGGTCAATTCCCCGAGAGAAGGCGCCGTGTGCACAGGTCGCCGAGAGCCGGAGCATTCTGATCATTCCAGATCTCCTCGACGATGATTGTTATGCCGACAGCCTGCTGGCGCAAACCGGGGTGCGCTTCTACGCGGGCGTTCCGTTGATGACGCGCGAAGGCTTCGTTCTGGGCTCGCTATGCGTGCTTGGCACGGAACCACGTACTGTCTCTGAGTCGGAGATGGCCGGCCTGACCGATCTTGCCGATATGACGATGTCGCAGATCGAGATGCAGCACGCGTTCGGACGCGTGGACCCGCTCAGCGGCCTGCCCAACCGGACCCAGTTCCTCGATGATCTTGAGGACCTTGGTCGCGATGCGCCGGGCCAGCGCCGTTACGCCGTATTGCTCGACCTGGCACGCAACGACCGGCTCAGCAGCGGGCTGCGCGTCGTCGGACCGTCGTTCATCGACGACATGGTGCAGGATGCTGCCCGGGCGCTTCGCGGCGCATTGGGCCAAGGCCGGACGGCCTACCACGTCGCTGCCACGCAGTTCGCGTTCCTGTCGCCCCCCGAGCCAGAACCGGGCGCCTATGTAGCGCTGCTCGGCTCGATGCTTTCGAAAGCTCAAAGTGCGTCGCGCATCCGCTTCGCCACTTCCCAGGCGATCGGGGTGACGCCTGTTACCCTCGGCAAAACCGATCCTCGCCAGGTGCTGCGCACCGCCTATAGCGCGGCCCAGGATGCGCGCGCGTCGGAACATGCCGTCGGCCTCTACGCGCCAGGGAAGGATCGTGTTCACTCCCGCAGGTTCGCGTTGCTCAACGATCTCGGAGCGGCCCTGGAAGAGCCTGACCAGCTTAGACTCGTCTTTCAGCCGCGCATCGACCTCGCGTCCGGCCGGTGCAAGGGTGCTGAAGCCCTGCTCCGCTGGCGCCATCCTACGCTGGGTGACGTGTCGCCCAGTGAGTTCATGCCCATCATCGAGCAGACCTCGCTTGCCAGGCCGACCACTGCCTGGGTGCTCGACGCCGCCATGCGGCAGCAGGCGATCTGGCAAAAGGAAGGCATCGACCTCCAGCTCTCGATCAACGTATCGGCCGCTAACCTGGAGGAAAGCGACTTTGCCCAACAGGTGCAGCTTTATCTCCTGAAGCATCGTCTGCGCCCGGCAGCGATCGAGCTTGAGGTGACCGAGAGCGCCGTCATGGAGAATAGTGGCCGTGCAATGGGCCAGCTTCGTGCGCTGCATGAGGCGGGCATCCCCCTAGCGATCGACGACTTCGGCACAGGCTACAGCAGCCTTGCGTATCTTCAACGTCTGCCCGCCCGCGTGGTCAAGATCGATCAGTCGTTCGTTCGCGATCTGGCCGATGACGAGCGTGGACAGGCGCTTGTCCGATCGATGATCACGCTGTCGCACGATCTCGGCTACCGGGTCGTTGCCGAGGGCGTCGAGACCGCCGCAGCCGCGGCGATCCTGGCCGACTTGAAATGTGAGGAGGCGCAGGGTTACTATTTTGCCCGTCCGATGGAGGAAGAAGCGCTGCGGCTATGGCTCGTTGCCTCCCCGCAAGAATCATCCGTTGCAGCCTGACTGACACCTAGATCTGCCGACATACTTGGTTGCAAGCTGATCAACACCGCCGCTGCACGTACTCCACAGCGGCAGTGTCGATCAGCATCGACGAGCGTTCTGTTCCCACTTATTTCCGCTAATCAGCCGTGCGGGCGCATGACAACCTTGATTACACCTTCCTGCTTGTCACGGAATTTGGCGTACATCTCGGGCGCATCCTCAAGGCTGGCCGGATGCGTGATCACAAAGCTGGGATCGATCTCGCCCGCGACGATCTTATCCAGTAGCGGCTTGGTGTAACGTTGCACGTGGGTCTGCCCAAGCTTGATCGTCAGCCCCTTGTTCATTGCTGCGCCGAGCGGCAGCTTATCGCCCATGCCGACATACACGCCGGGCACGGACACCGTGCCGCCCTTGCGGCAGCTCATGATCGCCTGCCGCAACACGTGAACGCGATCAGTGGCGAGCATCATGCTTGCCTTCACCTTGTCCATGACCGCGTCCGCCGCCCCGTGCGCGGCCGCCTCGCAGCCGACAGCATCGATGCAGCTGTCGGGGCCCCGGCCCTTGGTTCGCGCCTGCAGCTCGTCATAGACATCGGTTTCGGCGAAGTTAATCGTCTCAGCGCCACCGGCCTCCGCCATGGCGAGTCGCTCGGGCACCTCGTCAATCGCGATCACGCGGCCGGCGCCCATCATCAGCGCGGAGCGGATGGCGAACTGGCCGACCGGACCGCAGCCCCAGATCGCGACGGTGTCGCCATGCTCGATCTGCGCATTCTCGGCGGCCATGTAGCCGGTTGGGAAGATATCCGATAAGAAGAGGGCCTGCTCATCGGTAACGTTGTCGGGAATCTTGATCGGGCCGACATCCGCCATCGGCACGCGAAGATACTCAGCCTGGCCGCCGCAGTAGCCGCCCAGCATGTGGCTGAAGCCGAACAGCCCGGCGGGCGAATGGCCCATCGCTTTGGCGGCCATCTCGGCGTTCGGATTGGTCTGATCACAGGCCGCAAACAGACCCTTTTTGCAGAACCAGCACTCGCCACAGCTGATGGTGAACGGCACGACGACACGGTCGCCGATCTTAAGGTTGGTTACCTCGGACCCAAGCGCCACGACCTCGCCCATGTTCTCGTGGCCGAGGATATCGCCGGCCTCCATGGTAGGCTGATATCCATCCAGCAGGTGAAGGTCCGACCCGCAGATCGCGCAGGCGGTTATTTTGATGATCGCATCGCGCGGGTGCTTTATCTCGGGATCCGCAACGGTGTCGACGCGGACATCGCCTTTACCGTGCCAGCATAGTGCGCGCATGTCGTTTCCTCATCTGAGTGCATGTCCCTGTCGTCAGGGCCATTTCTATGACGCTCAACGCCTTGAGCCGCGGCACGGGTCCCCGTCCGTTTGAATCGTTCACATCAACGAGCGGCCGTAAAACGGCCGTACGGCCAGCGGGTCGAACGCGGACGGCATGCCCGGCTTTAAAGCCAGACAGATGATGAAGTGGGTCGCCCAGGCCGTGCAGCCGGCCGACACGATGCTGACAGGACCCCAGGGGCGGCGAGTCTTACGTCCGAAGCGTACGGCATGGGCGGCCAGGGCGAACGACGCATAGATTCCGCAGAGGCAAACCAGGCCGGCGAGCAGCACCAACCACGGATCATGGTCGTGCCGGACGCGGTCGAAAACCTGTACGACCTGGGAGTACATCATGCTTGGCTAACGGCAAGGCTTCAAGACATCCCCAACCGGTTCATATCGGCTTTCCCTGGCTGTGATCCAGGACCAAGGAAGCCGCAGTCGGGTTCTGCTCAGCCATGAACACTTACGTTGCCGAGCCCGCGCCTGTCGTCCGAACCGGCGACCATGCTCGACTGACATAACTTGATTTCGCTCCTCCGGGTCGGTTCCCAGTCGCTACAAAGATTTATGCCTCGCACCGCCGTGGCGCTGGTGGCATTAAGGGCATGATCGGAGGATTACGTCCATGGCACGCAAGAGCATCAAAAGCGCGGTGAAACTCAAGGGCGAGACGGCCAAGAAGGCACCGCCGCTGCCGGCGGGTGCCGACCAGCCGACGAACTATGCCGAGCAGCAGGGCCATGGCGGCGAAACCCGCCAGACGACCTCGGACGCGGCACTTACCATGACCACGCAGCAGGGCATCCCGATCGCGGACGCCCAGAACAGTCTCAAGGCGGGTCTGCGTGGCCCCACGCTGCTCGAAGACTTCATCCTCCGCGAAAAGATCTTCCATTTCGATCACGAGCGCATCCCGGAGCGCGTCGTCCACGCACGCGGCTA
>NZ_JAVDUC010000034.1:0-17116 GCF_031456125.1 Sphingomonas sp. BE138 | reverse complement strand
GCCCGACGAGCCAGGGACGAAGGTGGCCTGAGCGTCCCCGTTCGTCAGATGTTCAGCTTACCGCTGTTCATGTAACAAACCTTGAGGTGCCCCCATGGTCGCTGGGCCAGTGCTTTGCTGCCTCGCGCAGCCGCGCGATGACGATGCCGCGATCGTAAGGGTCGATATGCGTGTAGAGGTGCCGGGCCAGCCTGATGCCGGGTGCGATCTCGATCCGCTCGGCCGCGGCGCGCATTGCTGCGAACTCGCTCGCCATCGAGGAGCCGCGTCATGCAGCGAGCAACGATGCGGGTGTGCGTAGCGGCCTGAGCTGGCCGGCGGGAGGGCGGTCGTCGGCGTTCCATCGATAGTCGTCAGTGAGCGAGATATGCTCCCACCCGAGCGGTGCGATGTGGCGGGCAGTCTCGGGAGGTACCGTCATGCCGGCGATGGCGTGTTCGAGGTAGCGGGTGTTCCACAGGATGATGGCGGCGACGAGCAGGTTGAGGCCGGAGGCGCGGTAGGTCTGGTTTTCAAACCGGCGGTCGCGTAGTTCGCCGAGCTGGTTGAAGAACAGGGCTCGGGCGAGCGCGTTGCGCGCCTCTCCCTTGTTGAGCCCAGCCTGGGCGCGCCGGCGCAGGTCGATGTCGCGCAACCAGTCGAGAATGAAGATCGAGCGTTCGATCCGCCCGACCTCGCGCAATGCCAGGGCTAGGCCGTTCTGGCGCGGATAGGCCGACAGTCGCCGCAACATCGAGGAGGCGGCGACGGTACCGCTGCGGATCGAGGTGACGAGCCGGAGCAGTTCGTCCCAATGGTCCGCGACGTGGCCGACCGCGACCGGATCGCCGGTCAGCCCGGCGAGCAACGCTCCAGCATCCTGCTGCGGCAGCAGATGCAGGCGTCGTTCCTTCAGATCCCGCAAACGCGGCGCGAAGCGGTAGCCGAAGAACGGCATGAGGCCGAATACATGGTCGGAGGCTCCGCCGGTATCGGTGTAATGTTCTTCGATCGACAGGCCGGTTGAATGGTAGAGCAGCCCGTCGAGGACATAGGGTGCCTCGCCGGCCGTCGCCGCGATCACCCTGCTCGCGAACGGGTCATATTGGTCCGATATGTGGGTGTAGAAGCTGACCCCGGGTTCGTTGCCGTTTCGCGCGTTGATGTCACCGATCGCAGCACCGCGCCCGCCGGCGTGGAAGAGCTGGCCATCGCTCGACGAGGTGGTGCCGTCGCCCCAGAGGGCGCTCAGCGGCAGGACGCGATGCGCGTCGATCAGTCGCGCCAGCGCCTCGCCATAGGCGGTTTCACTGACGTGCCAGTCATGCAGGTGCGCGAGCTGGCGCAGGGTGGCCGCCTGGCAGGTATCCGCCATGCGGGTCAGGCCGAGATTGATGCCGTCCGCCAGGATTACGGTGAGAAGCGCATTGCGATCATCGGCCGGTCGACCGGAGCGGCGATGTGTGAAGCATTCGGAAAAGCCGGTCCAGCCATCGACCTCCAGCAACAGATCGGTGATCTTCACGCGCGGCAGGCGGTCGTAGACCATGCGCCGCACGTCCTCCGCATCGGGCGGGGTTGCGGCCTTCAGCGGCGAGATTACGAGGCCATCGGCGTCGAGCCGCACCTGCGGCAGTTCGCCCTGCCGGGCGAGTGCCGTGACCTGTTCGATCGCGGTATCGAGGCGGGCGCGGCGACCGGCGATGAAGGTGTCGAAGTCGGTGTCGATCGCTAGCGGCAACGGTCCGCGCTCACGCAGCGCCGCGAAGGTGGCGGGTGGCAAGAGGTAACTGTCGAAGGCGCGATACTGGCGGCTTTCCTCCACCCATATGTCACCGGCACGCAGCCGGTCGCGCAACTGGGTGAGAACGCATAGTTCATAGGCCGCGCGGACGACCTGCCCGTCGCGCAGCACGAAAGGCCGCCACGATGGCGGCACGAAGCGAAGCGGCGGATTGTCAGGCAGGCGTCGCCTGCTGGTCCGGTAAACCTCACCGACGACCCGGACCGCATCGAGCAGCCCCTGTACCGGGCCGGCACCCCGGAAGGTGAAGGCGCCCAGGAACGGCCCGATCACCGCACGCAGCGAGCGATGCCGGTCGATCAGCTCGGCGGTACGGTCGGTCGTCTCCGGCGCGACCAGAATTTCCGCTTCCCCGACCGCCGCCCCCAATTTCTCCCAATCGATCGCCATCGCGGCAAGCGAGTCCAGCCCTTGCGCCCGTGCATCGATCAGCAGGCGGCAGGAGCCGGTGAGCAGGCGCAACTGTACCTGGAGCGCACGGATCGTACCCAAGGCTTTGTCGCGCGTCCGGTATTCGGCACGCCGCATCATGCTGCCGAGCAGCTTGTCCATCATTGTCAGCGCCGCATCGGCGAGGCTCTCACGAAGCCGCAGCGCGGCTGCCGCCAGGACGGCATGGCGGCGCCGGTCGGGCAGTTCCGCCAGATGCTGCGGCGTGATCCGCACAGCTTCGTCGGCGATGCGGTCGAAGGCCGCGGTCGGGATCGTAGCGGCCCGCGCCGGGGCCAGTCCGATCGCGCGGACATGATCCAGTCGTTCGAGCAGGCGCATGACGTTGCGCGGTGCCGGCGACAGCGGCGGGTTGCGCAGCCACGACAGCCACGTCGCACCCCGGTCGCCACGACGGGCGAGCAGCGCATCAAGGCGGGTACGTCCGCCATCACCCAGCCCCTGGGTCAGCACATCGTGGACGAGTTCGTCGGCTTGGCGGCGCGCTCGTCGTACGACCGCCTCGATGACGGTGACGGGGGGCAGCAACAGGCGACGACGTCGCATTTCGTCGATGACGATCTCGGCCAGCTGGACTGGCTGGATGATAGTCTGCGCCACGGGCATGGCGAAGGCGGCCAGGGCGTGGAAGTCGGCGCGGCCGAAAGCCCGATAGCCCATGCGCCGTGCCAGATCGGCGAGATGCGCACGTCGTGTCGGGTCACGATGGCCATAGTCGCGCCAGGCCGCCTCTGGCACATCGAGCTGACGGGCGACAAACGACAGGACCGAGACGGGCGGCGTCTCTTCCGCGCCGAGTACCCGCCCGGGCCAGCGCATATAAAGGAGCGTCATGGCGTAACCGAGCTGCGATGCAGGGCCACGTCGGATCGAGACCCAATCGAGATCCTCGCGCGTCAGGGTGAAGTGCCGCGCGATCTCGCGTTCATCGGTCGGGGGATCGAGCTGACGCGCCAGCGCTTCGCGGGTGAGCAGGCGTCGTCTCGCCATGAACCCTGAACCTCCATGAAGCTGTCCGTCAGACGGTGATTGGACGGTCAGCGTGAATGTGTCCGTCAACTCTGGACCTTCGACGGCGATTCGGACAAGATCGCGTCGAGATGGGAAAACGGACACTTCGGACCCGCGCATGGCACTGATCGGCTATGCGCGCGTCTCTACCGCCGACCAGAAGCTGGCGCTCCAGCATGACGCGCTGATGCGTGCCGGTTGCGAGCGCACATTTGACGACCAAGCGTCAGGGGCGAGGGCTGACCGACCGGGACTTGCCGAGGCGCTCGCCTATCTGCGATCCGGCGACACGCTGGTCGTGTGGAAGCTCGACCGGCTCGGTCGCTCGATGCGCCACCTGATCGCGCAGGTCGGTGATCTGGCGGCGCGCGGGATCGGGTTTCGCTCGCTGACCGAGAACATCGACACCACGACGCCGGGCGGAATGCTGGTGTTCAACATCTTCGGAAGCTTGGCTCAGTTCGAGCGTGACCTGATCCGCGAGCGCACCCAGGCCGGATTGCGCGCCGCGCGCGAACGCGGGGCGCAGGGTGGCAGGCGTCCGGTCGTCACCCCCGACAAATTGCGCAAGGCGCGCGCGCACATCGCCGCGGGCCTGACGGTGCGCGAGGCGGCCGCGCGACTGAAGATCGGCAAGACCGCGCTCTACAAGGCGCTGGAGGGTGCGGGCGCACAGCGCTCCGGCGAAACAAGGACAGGTGCATGACAGGCGAACGCGATCCGAACATCGTCACCTCCGGCCTGTCCGGCACCGTCACCGAGCAGGGCATCACGGTCGAGGTCCACATCATCCGCCTCGAGGACGAGCCGGGCTGGACGCTGGAGGTGGTCAACCACAGCGGCACCTCGACGGTGTGGGACAATCCCTTCGCCACCGACGATGCCGCATGGGCCGCCTTCCGCCGCACCGTCGAGGAAGAGGGTATGCGCGCCTTTCTCGACCAGGCCGTCGTCATCCCGTTTCGGCGCTGAATGCGTCAGTAGGCCAAGAGCGGGAGACCAACGATGCCGACAAGCGCCAGGCCGCTGTGGATCCTGACCGGATTGCTGCTGGCCTTCTATCCGGTTCTGAATTTCGTCTACTGGCCGCAGGTGCTCCGCTCGGGTGTCCTGCCCCCTGATGGCGACAGCATCGGTATCCCCATGTACGGCAGCATCCTTGTGACGATCGTCGCATCGCCCGTCGTGCTGGGGATCGCGTGGCTTTGTCTCCGGCACTATAATCCAGCGACCCGCCTTGCCACGATCAGGTGGGATCGCCCCATCCGCACGGTTGCGGCCAGCCTCGTGTTTGGAGGGGTTGCCGTGCTGGCCGTCGTCGGCCTCGTCGCTGAACTGGGTCAGGCGATGCCGTTGTACAAATATCTCTGGGCCGGATATGCGCTGGCTTGGGTGCCTTGGCTGCTCGGTGTACGAGCAGCAGTGATCGATCAGGACACCACGGCAGGCGACTGAACCCCGCCGTTCACTGCTCGTTCGCTCCTACCGTACGCAGAATGCACTTTCGTGCAGTCACCCCATTTACCCCCGCCCAATGCCGGTTCCTGCTCGCCTGGCCGCGGGAGAGGATTTCAGCTTGGCTTGCCACGAGTCGTCAGATGCATTGCGAGATTCTCATGAACCTCAACATTCAAGCTGTTTCGCAGGGGAACAAGAAGCGCCGGAAGGCTGCCACCAAGCGCCAGACATACCGATAGTAGCCTATCATCGCGTTGGTATCGGGCTTGGGCCTGCATCACGGCACGGTATTTGACGCATTGAAATAGTCCGCGAGTCACGTCGGCGACGAGCGCGCTTGCTGGCTTCACCTCAACGGCGTGCAATCTGCTGGATCGGTCAAAAACAACGTCGATGCGGTCGCCGGATGGTAGGTGATACTCTACATCGCCAACGCCCTCGGCCTGCTCAAATCCAACAAGGTGGGGGTTGTTGCTTAGAAACTGTTTGAGCCGGCGATGCTCCTCCCCCTCGCCTCCACCGCCGAAGGCCTTCGCCGCCTCAATTTCTGAGCTGGCGGGGTCGGAAGCTGGTTCTAGCTCAAGCTCCTCAAGAACGTCCTCCCAATAGGGATACTCATATACCTTGGTCCAATACTCGCGGATTATTGCGCGCCTCTCTGCGCTGTTTTCCCACTCGTGACCTCGGTCACGAAGAAAGGCGTCAAATCCGGGGCCGGGCAACCCTGTTGCCTTGTTGACTACTAGCGATTGAATGTGCGGGACCTCGTCGTCCCACTCCTCGCTCAGCTCGTCCAATCTATTACCTATGGAGCCGAGCGGATAATTCAGATTGCGCGGGTTAGGCATCCCGACTTCCTGAGCCAGGGACTCGTAGCGGACGGGTTGGCCGGACCATGCCTGACGAACAAGGATCGGTAGAACCGTTCTCGCCCTCTGCTGGTAGAGCTTGTCGCCGTGAAACCCGCTTGAAACTTCCGCCGTCTCGGCCATGCGAACCTCTTTAGTTGTCAGTCTTTCCAGCCGCTGCGATCAATGCAGCCGCCATCTGATGAAATGGCTCGGGCAGGATGAACCATGTCGCGTTGTTGAAGCTGTTCGGGTGCCCGATTGCGGTTGGATCGTTGAGGTCACCATTCCAACGACACCCGATCGCGCCGTTCCACTGGCCCGTGTCATCGTCCATCCATTCCAGTTCGCGAACGGACCACCAGCCCTGAGGGTCGATATACCAGCGACCTAGGTTGCGGATGCGTCGGGCCGGACTGGTTACAAGCGACGGATGCATGGTTGCTTTACCTCTCCCGAGCCTTGGCGAGTTGCCGATCAAATATCCGCTCCGCGTCGCGCGTGATCCCGGCCATGTGCTCGTCGCCCTGCCCCGGTCCCGCCAGCGCCGCGGCATAGGCCGCGCCGGCCGCATAGAGGGTCTGTTGGGTCAGCCGGTCGGTCAGCTCGGCGCGCACGGTCAACCGTTCCACCGCCTCGCGCAACGCCTCCATCTCGCCGGTCGATACGCCCGCGGGCGGGGCCGTATCGTGCCGCACCGGCTCCGCGCCCCTGCCCCCGACAAGCGCTGCGATGCCGAGTTCGAGCGCGCGAACGGTCGCCTGATAGAGCGGCAATCCCACGTCCGCGGCGTAGCTTTTCAGCGCCGCGGCCTGGCTGTCCGTCACGCGGGCCGTCAACATCACGCGGGGCAAGCCATCCTCCCGTCCGTATGCGGTGAGACTACGCAAAATGAAGCGGCTGTATAGACCCCGTTGACAGTGACTTGGCCTTGTGGCGCAATGTCCTTCCTGGTCGATGCGACCACGCATCGACTGCGCTCTGGGGGGTGCACGCGTGCGTAGGGTGTGGACTAAACTGAGCGAGGCAAAGCCTCGCCCCTTCTTGCCTTCTGCCTTCTTCTGGCGACGATCGTCATGGCGCTGAGCGGCTTCGCCTCGGGTGCGCTGGTGGCGGCTCCCGTGGCGGCCGTGCTGACGTGGCTGGCAGTGTCGTGGCAGCAGCATGTCGATGTGCGGGTCGAGCGCGACACGGCCGTTGTCCGCGCCGATCGCGCCGCGTTCAACGCCGGGTTCGATCGCGACTGGGCGGCCGCGACAGGACAAGCCCGGCCTGCCTGCGACCCTGAAAGCTCGGCTGAACTGGCGCGGCTCCGCAAGCGCGCGGCCGAACTGGAAGCGAAGCTCGCCGGGTCAAGCGACACCCTCGCGCGCGACACGGCCGAGCTGCGGAACCTGATGGTGGAGGAACGGCGATGATCCTGCGTGTGCTACTCACCCCTGTTCTGGTCGCCGTCACGCTGTCCGGCTGCAACTCGGGCGGCGCGTCGGTGTCGGGTTCCGGGTCCGAAAGCGCCGCGTCCAGCTCGGGTACGTCTAGCCTGTGGGAGCGGGTCAAGAGCCTCGGGTTCGAGACGGGCAAAACCTATGAAATGCCCGCGCTGGGCCTGATGGCCGATGCCTTCCTAGCCGACTGGAACGCGCGCGATCTGCCGGTCGATCTCGGCCTTATTCTGCTCCAGGCACGCGACGGCCGGCGTCCCCCGATGAACCAGGCGATTGCGGCGCTGGTCGAACCGACGCGCAAGGAATACCGCGAAACCCCGCCAGCCGCGCGCGATAAGGAATCACCGCTCGATGCCGACCATCGGCTCTACACCTTGCCGATCGTCGTCGCGATGCAGCCCCGCAAGGGCTGGGAAGTCTATGCGATAGACGATCGCGTCACCGATCCCCGCTTCGATACCCCGTTCTTCCGGGCGCACCGCGCTCCGCCCCGCTACGACGAAGAACTGCACCTCCGCTACATGGAGATGCTGGCAGCGTCGGCGATCTACACCAACACGGTGTTCGGGCTGATCGACAAGGAGCTGGGCACGTCGCGGCTCGCCGATCCCGACGAAGCGCAACGGCGGGTGCTCGCCGCCTTTCAGGCAATCCCGGCCGCGACGCTGAAAGCCGCGCTCGATGACGCTTCGCGGCAAGTCGTCGGCGGCTCGTTTTCGACGGACCTGACCGGCTCGGGCAATATCCATTTCACTCATAGCCCGGCCGGCGATTTCGTCGCCGATCCTCGCGGCCTGACGTGGACCAAGGCGGGCGGCGTCTGGTTCGGCAATGGCCGGATCAGCGGGCAATCCATCAACCTGCGGCTCGCCTCCACCGCCTCGCTGTCGCAACGGCAAGCGGCGTCGGGCACGCAAGGCACGAACGCCGATGCCAAGGTCGAAGGCTCCGGCAGCGTCGGACCGGGCCGGTGACCTGGCTTAATCCCTGGGTGTCACGCGTGGGCATCGTGTCTCGGGTAGGGATAACCCCTCCCTTCCTGCCGGGTGGTCCGTATGTCACGCGCTTCCGGCTCGATGGTCACGCCATGTATTACCTCGGCAAGCCTGTGCTGCTCTGCGACGGTGATCATGTGATTGTCGTGGGCTGGCAGCACAAGGGAGAGCTGCACGCCTGCTTCCTAGCCATGCCTGATTGGGGTTGGTATTTTCGCCGACACTCGGCCGTGTCGGATTTTGTTGGCGGTATCTTGTTGCTGGTCCTGGCCGCCCTGCTGATTGCCAAAGTCGCAATTCTGCCTGGGGTTCTGTTGGCAGGTATCGCCGCCATGCCAATTTTTCACGCGGTTGCTTGGCTGGAAGGCGAGCAATTAATGCGCCGCGTTACGCTTGCGTCCTACCAGCCCCGACCGGGGTCATAGCTGCTGCTGCTCGACGCATGATCCCAATGGGTCGAGCTGCTGTCGGAGAACGCTCGGTTGGCCTGGTCGTCATGCCAGCGGTGAAGGTCTGTCCCGAACGGGTTTCCTTGCACGTCGACCCCGGCGATGCCGCTACCGATCATCGGCAAGCCGGTCGCTGGGTTTACTTGGGGAATGTCATCGCCGCTGGTGCGGTCGGCAAAGGCCTCGCCTTCACCCCATTCGATGTGGGAGAACCATTCCCTTAGCCGGCCGAAAATGCCCATCTGCACCTCCGCTTGTCCCGTTCATTAGGATACGCCTGCCCTAAACGCGCAATGGTGAGTTTTGGGGTCGCTGCTCACCGTCGATCTGGCCGTCCTGCTATTGGCAAGAGAGACGGATCGGCTTGGCTTTCATCGCAAAGCCTGCGGCCGGTAGGCCGCGTCCTGTGACGGTGTAGCCGTCACGCATCAAACTCGTATCGGCCTTCGGCCGATTCCACAGGTACCTTGAGCTGGGCCACCCTAAAACTCACCGTCATTCTGATTCAACTATTCTTCTTAGATTCAAGATTCAGGGCTCTGAACCTCCTGCTTTTCTGCCAAAAATTGGGCCTTGCAGTGAGTGTTAGGGTCGATTCGCGTGAGTGTTCGGGTCGGTTCCGGTGAGCCTTGGGGTAGCCCGCGGTGAGTGTTGGGGTCGGTTTCGGTGAGCTTTCGGGCCGGCAGCCGAGGAACGGTGAGTTTTGGGGTACGCTATCGGGGAGCTGACCGGTTTGCACAACTCACTTTTAGCGTTAAGGTGAGGTCTGGGAACAATGCTACTCACCGTAGGTCGCCGATGCCGAATGTTGCTATTGCTGATCGCGAGCACCGAACCCTCACCCAGCGTGGACACGGCAACCCCTTTGATCCGGCGCTTTACGGCGAAATCGTCAAGCCGGGCGAGCTGGTCGATATTGTCGAGCTGAGCCCTCTCACTCTGGCTGACCGTCGCATCTACAACCTGCTCATCGCCAACGCCTGGGACCGCATTGGCGAGCCGATCATCCACAGCGTCCCCAAATCCGCCCTCAAGGGGACACATCAAGGCAACGACAGGATTGAGAGCTCGCTGCTCCGGCTCATGGGCACGGTCGCGATCGTCACCATCCGCAAGGATGGCAAGAGCTTTAAGCGGCGGGTCCAGCTTCTCGGCCCCAGCGACGAAAGTCTCGAAAAGGACGGCTTCCTGCACTACCGCATCCCCGAGGAGCTAATCGAGATACTGCGGAACAGCGAGGTATACGCCCGCCTGAAAACACAGGTGATGTACTGCTTCGAGTCCAAGTACGCCCTTTGCCTCTACGAAATGATCGAGCGCCGGATCGGGCTGGCCTATAAGCAGGCGGAGGAGTTCACGATCGAGGAGCTGCGCGGCCTCCTGAACGTGCCGGCCGGCAAGCTGGACCGCTTCGCCGACCTGAACAAATACTGCCTCAAGGTTGCGGTCGAGGAGATCAACAAGCTCTGCACCTTCTATGTCGATTTCACGCCCATCAAGCGCGGCCGGAAGGTCGAGCGGGTCGCCCTCCACTGGTTTGCGAAAACGGCGGGCGGCAAGCGGGATGCCCAGAACCTCATCGACCAGCACAGCATCGTTCGCCGTGCGAAGATGCGCGGCGGCATCCCGGAAATGCCGGTCCTCGTGGATTTCAGCGCGCCGGCTGCCTGAAAGGTGAGCCGCAACCCCAAAACTCACTTTTAGACGGTATATCTGTATAGGTGTATACGCCTATACGTTTCGGGAAACCCTGCTGCGGCCCTTCTTCACGAAAAGGTCGTCCAGCGCCTCTCCGAGCAGACGCTGCACGGTTGTCCCCTCCTCGGCCGCAAGGATGCGGAGCTGGGTGCTCACCTCGGGCGGGAAGTGCCCCCCGATCAGCTTGGTGCCCTGCCGGTTGCCCGCGGCGGGCTTGGCTGTTGTCTCTGCCCGCTGCGAGCGCGCGGGTGGCTCCGGCACTGCCACCGGCTCGGCCTTCGCCTTTGCCCGGTCGAGTACAGCCTGCAATCCGTTCGGCTTTGCCATCACGCTGCCTCCGCCGATTTGTATAGCCGTATAGTTGTATACTCGTATAGACGGCGGATTTCCTCGGCTGCGGGTCCGCTCGCCTCGAACTCCTGCACTGCCTGTCCTGCGGCCTGCGCCCGAAAGAACGCCTTCCGGTTGCCGATCGTCACCGGACAGACGGCAGCCCCCAGCTCCGCTACAGCCTGGATCGCATCGCGTGTTTCCTGCCCCTGCGGCGGCACAAAGGTAAGCACGACGGCGAATGGGCGGTCGAGCTGCCGCACCACGTCCAGCGTGTGCGTCATGCTCATGGTGTCGAATACGGCGGTCTTGGTGGGTATCAGGATGAAGTCGGCGTGCCGCGCTGCCTCGTAAGCCACATCGCGCGCAACCGCCGCCCCGTCGATCACAACAAGATCGGTGCCGGCGTCACCGCATGCTTTCAGCATCGCCGGGAGCCGGACAGGCTGGATCGACGCCACCGCCGGCGTATCGAGCTGCCGCACGTCCTTCCAGAACGAGGCGGTGGCCTGCGGGTCAAGGTCGATGATCGCCACCTCCTTGCCGTCCTGCTGTGCCGCGACCGCCAGACAGGTCGCCAACGTCGTTTTCCCGACTCCTCCCTTCTGAGAGAGGATCGCCAGAACCTTCATGCTACACCTCAACTAGTATAGGGCTATATTTGTATACGCCTATACGATTGTTCTAGGAAGGTCGTAGTCGTGCGGCTGTTCTAACCGCCTACGACACGGCGGTATCCACTCCAAGCGGGTGGCGCCCGTGGCCTTGCGGTCCCAAACCAGCCAACAATATCCCGTTGCGGTCGAAGCTCGCGGGTCGACTCGCCCCCGTAGTATCGGAACCCGTTCTACGAACTGCGCGACAAGGGTAGGGGGCCGCGTTTCGAACAGGCGGCGGTATCGTCCTGCTCCCTCGATAAATCCCGTCCGCACGAGCATAGCCGTCCCGACGCGGGCTAGGTCGAGCGCCCGACGCGCGAACTCCTCGGCAAGGCGAAAAGGCGGGTTGGTCACGATCCAGTCCGGGCGGTCCCGATCCGTTGCGCGCGCGGCTTCAATGGTCAGAAAGTCCAACAGCTCGCCATAGCCGAACGGGCTAACGTCGCTGGCGCGAACCGCACCGAAATACTCGGCCAAAGTCGCCGCCATGAAGCCCCGCCCGCACGTCGGCTCCCAGCACGTCGACTGCTCCGGCTTCTCCGCTGCACGCACCTCCTCCAGTAGCGCCCTGGTTGCCCATCTTGGGGTCGGGAAGTCGTCTAGGCTGTCGAACGGCTCCGCTCGCTGCGCCATGACAGCAGGGGACCGATTCTGCGGTCCCGATGGAAGGCTATAACGCGGCGACTGGCGCGGCTTCCATTCCATCGCTCAGCGGCACCAATCCGGCTTCGGCCCATACCGCCGCCAATGCCGCGCTGCGCCGCGCCAGACCATCTCCGTCCCTATGTCGCGACCATCGACGCTCACCAGCGCAACCGTTCGGTTATAGCTGCGCCCGGTGCGGGTCAGCGCGACGCGCCGCCACTCGATCAAGTCTCGAAGCTGCGCCCTCGCGGCTCGGCCGCGCACGATTTCCAGCGCGCATCTCCCCCGATTCCGCATCGTCTCGGGCGCGTCGATCGCGGCAATACGGATACGCTCGCCGGTAGCCGTGCGGAACGTGTCGCCGTCCGTGATGCGCGCCACCGTCGCCAGTTCGGCCATCGCCGGCGAGGACAACGCTAGGCCGATAGTTCCTAGCTTAGCGACCGCCCGCACGGTCAGTCCTGTATCTTGTAAGCGTTCAGGTCGGCCGCGCCGATCTCAGCGTTGGCAACCAGCTTGTAATGCCGTTCCCGGGTGATCGCTACGTCGTTGCCGTCGAAAGTCAGCTCAAACATCGCAATCACGTCATCGGTCATAAACTGCGCCGACACGGTGCGCGGGATGCAGTCCTTATAACGGGGCTGCGTTTGGCAGAACGTCACATCCTGGATGGTCTGAATCACACCTAGCTTATCGTTGCCGCCCTTTGCCTGCACGGGGATGACGTACTGCGCGCCCTGGCTGTCGATACCGACGTAAAGCTCGTCGATTTCAATCTGACCGTAGTTGGGGATTTTAGTCCTTAGGTGGTTCTGTAAGCTATAGGCGGTTACGCCTAGAAATATATCGATCAGGCGATTGTAGCGAACCTTGGCGAGCAACGCCTGCTCGTCACCGAGCGCATAACGGGTAATGATTTCCGGCGTGGCGTCCGGTATCTTGCGGATCAACAGGCCCGGCCGCGGCTCGATGTAGCAAAGGCCGCTGAGCCGGAAGCGATAACGAGCGTCGCCTGCCCCCAAAATGAGCCAGTAGCTTCCCGCGGGTTGGGTATCGAGAATTGCCTTCGGGAGCTGCCGCCGATAGCGGAAGGTATAAACCACATCTCCAAGGTTCTTTGGCCTGGAAAGGCCTAACTCCTCCGCAACAGTCCCTATGTCCTCGCGATCAAAATCAAATGAGGTCATGCCCGGTTTGAAGTTCCGAGCAAAAATCTCAGCGATAATTTGACTGTAAGCGTTCACGGTCTTTCGCAGTGCCATTGAGCCGATTGCCATTGCGAGCTTATCAACCTCAGATTCTTCATCCATTGGCGACAAGCCGCAACCGGGCTTCCTCGATTTCGTGCTGCTTCCGCTTCTTCGCACCGCTCTTGCGGTCGCGCTTGCTGTTCGGCGCAGGAACGCCGAACAGCTCCGCGGCCTCGGCCATTTCAAGATAGAGGAGGGTGGTGTCGCCGAGTGCCAACGTCCGCTCCGGGCGGGTCGGAACGGTCCCTAGCGCCTCAGCGATTTGTGCCGCGATCGCGCGCGCCAACGGAGGCGGCACGGCGTTCCCGATCTGCCGGCCTCCATGCCACTTAGTCGAATGAAGCCGGAACCAGTCGGGAAAACCGTGCAGCCTCGCCATTTCTCGAACGGTGATGCACCGCGGATGCTTGAAGTGGATCGGCCGCGGACTGGTGAACGCGCCCCGCGCGCCGTCCGTACCCGCCCGCAAGGTGTTGGACAGGCCGGCCGGAGACAGCTTGTAGAAGCGGCTGATGGGCTCGACTCGCCCGGGCAGCGTCTCGCCGAACCTGCGGCGCGAAATGTCTGTGTGCGAGGTGCGGGCGCTCGATGTGAGCATGGCCGGGTTCCAGTCGCGGACATATCCGAAATGCCATGCGTCGTTCGTCAAAGCGCGCATTTCGGCGGCATACGCGCTGGGCTTGCCGAACGCGGTAGTGCGGGTGGCATCGTGCTCCATCAGCGCGGCGAACCTATCGGCGTTCGGCAGGTCGCCTATCGCATCGGCCGCGGTGGGACCGAACGGCAGATCGGTGATCGGCCGGCGTGTGTCGGCTGCGTTGGTGTAGGGGAGAGGATAATCCGGCAAGGGCTCGCCTTTCTGCGCGCCCATAAGGATCAAGCGATGCCGATGTTGCGGCGTGCCGTAGTTGGCGGCGTCCAGCACCTGCCACGGTAAGCGGACCTGGTAACCGGCTCGGTCGAACGCAACTACCAGCTCCTCTAGGAAAGCGCGCTGACTGCCGAGTGTAAGCCCCTTCACATTCTCGAACACGAAGGTTCGGGCGTCGAACTCCTGCACCAGCCGCACAAATTCGCGGACTAGCGAATTGCGAGGATCCTCGAGAGCTCGCTTTCCGATCATGGAAAAGCCTTGGCATGGAGGTCCGCCGAAAACACAATCAATCGGTCGCTTGCCGATACCGGCAACGGCTCGGACCTCGGCCGCTTTCAGGCCAGCAACGGAACGCGGAATGACCGGCGTTTCCGGAAAGTTGAAGGCGTGGACGGCGCAATGGATCGGGTCAATCTCGACGGCCGCGGCAACATCGAACCCGGCCTGTTCGAAGCCTAAGCTCATGCCGCCTGCACCGGCAAATAGATCGATTCCTAACGGCCTCATGCTGTCTTCCCTGCTTTTTCAGTCGAGCCTAGGTCGAATTCGACCGGCTGTCGATCGGTTTTTCCGGGCGGGCCAAGAAAGGTTCGCAACCGGGTTTCTAAGGCTTCTGCGTCCCCGATCTCGCACTGCCATATCGTTGCGACCTCATAACCAAGGGCGCGCAACTCAGCTTCTTTCCGGGCGTCGCGTTCGCGGTTAGCGTCCAGCTTTGGCCCCCAATAATCGAGCTTCGACTTCGGCGCACGGCCCTTCTGGCACTCGTGGCCGTGCCAAAAGCACCCGTGGACGAAAATCGTACGGCGACGCCCCGGAAAGACAATATCCGGTCGCCCCGGCAGCTTCTTGGGATGGAGGCGGTACCGATAGCCCGCATTGTGCAGCAGCTTCCTGACCGCCAGCTCGGGGCCGGTGTTTGCGGTCCCTACCGACTGCATGATGTGCCGGCGCTGCGCGGGGGTGCGAGTATCGGCCATTACCCTCGTGCTCCCGCGCGCGCTTTAATCCGCCGGATCGTCTTGGGGGAGACGCGATGCTTGTAGGCAAGCTGCTTCACCGGCGCGCCATCGGCAATCGCCGCAGCAATGTCGCTCTCTACCTCTGCCGAAAAGCTGCGTCGGCGACCTAGCACTTGGCCGCGTGCACGGGCGGCAATAAGGCCGTTCTGCACCCGCTCGCGAGTGGTATCCGCCTCCAGCTCGGCCCAGATCGCGGCAAACCCCATCATGGCGCGACCCATCGGGGTCGAGGTATCGAACTGCTCCGCCAAGCTGCGAAGCGCCGCGCCGCGCTCGCGGATGCGCTCGCCGATCGCGTAGAAGTCGGCGACCGATCGGCTGATGCGGTCGAACCGGAACACCGTCACCGTGTCGCCCTGGTCCAGCTTATCGACCAACTCGGCAAGAGCGGGGCGGGCCTTCCGCCCGCTCGCCTGCTCCTCGACGATCTCTGTGCATCCGGCCGCATCGAGGGCGCGACGCTGGGCGTCGCGGCCCATATCCTGCCGTCCTGTCGATACCCGCACGTAGCCGTAAACTGTGCCGGTCATTTCGCCCCCTGATTACGTCCGCTGCAAGGCCTTGGAAAACCGTAGCAGGCGGGAAGGGGGCGTAAACACCTGTTTTTGTCCGCCTTGAAGAAGCAGCGGCCTGCTCCATGTCGATCATGAAAGGAGACGCACATGGGCCGGGCTAAGGAAGCGATGATGGAACGCGAGGACACCCTAAACGCCGCGAAGGCTTTTCTGGTGGAAGTCGGCACGTTGGAGGAATGCGGTCGCCATGGCTACATTGTCGGCGGAGACGAAGACCTTGAGCGCCTATGGCCGATTGCGATGGGTGAACGCAAAAAGGGGCTAAATGGGCGCGTCCCTTGGGCTGCCGCGATGACGGCCCGCGATTTTACCGATCTTCTCAAAGAGGCATACGATGATAGCTGCGGCGACTGCATCGGCTGCGTTCAAATGGAGCGCGACTAATTGGCTAAGCTCAAACCCGCTCGCCTTGTCGACCTAGACGACATTATCTCGAACCAGATCATCGGCGATGATCCCGAGTTGATTGCGCTAGTCATGCGAATTCACCTCGCACTGGAAGCGCTGCTGATTGAGACGATACACACAATCGATCCTGGCGATCGCGTGTATGGACTAAATTTTCCACAAAAGACCGAACTGTTAGCATCCACAGGGCTAATCACTGCCGGGGCCAAGCAGGCGTTCGACGCCTTTAACGCATTTCGTAACCACTTCGCCCATGTCTTCGGACACAAAGTCACATTACCGGAGCTGCTGTCGCTCGCTCGCAGCCTTGAGCAACACGGTATCGATTTTTCAGATTCAGTTGGTCACTACTCGCCGGAAATCGCGTCGGAATACTATGGTGGTTCGGAAGGTGTCTTGGCTGAGATCGGCTGGTGCCTGCTATTCGATGCGGCCGAATATCTGCGAGAGGCAGGCGGACGCGAGATAACCACCGCCTAACAGGGCCGCTTCCTTCATATCTGGCGATAATCGCCATTGCGGCGCTAACGGTTGACCGATAGGCTCAAGAGCGCATCGGTTGCCCGCGCTGGTCGCGAACGGTGATGGAAGCCGTTCGCGGTGCACCCCAAGTTTGGGCAACCGATGCTCTCTGCCTCTCCTGAGCCGTGGACGCTGGGAGAGGGTTCCGGCACGAAACCGGAACAGCCGCATACTGGCGGCGCATCCCGAACTTGTCGAGTCGTATGCCGCCAAACACTAGGTGTTCTGCGGATTTCTTTGTTGTCGCACGGCGCGCGACAACAAGCACGATATCCTGTGACGCGTGGAGTCACGCCGCCTTCGCGAAAAGCAAGAGCAAAGCGGCGCGATCTAAATATATTTCCCGCTTCTAGAGGTCGAAGTCGGTCGCCATTTCATGCGCTAACCTGGCTTGCTCAAAAGGCGGCACGCAAGGTGTCGTTCGCCCCAGCGGGTCGCGAACGCTTCGGAAACGATCTTCCACCGCCCGCCGGGGCTGCTCGCGCCGTGGTTCACGCCCATGCACGAACATTGGCATTCCTCGCCCTCGGCCGCCCAGCACGCGGGCGCACATTTCTCCTGCTCGCGGTAGGGCTGGATGATGTAAACGCGGCCAAACCGGGGGCACCTCAAGGTTTGTCATATGGACAGCGGCAGTCGGAACAAATGGTCAACAAAGGCCTGAGCGTTGCCGCAAAGTATATTAAGTTTCGTG
>NZ_JAVDUC010000033.1:0-17646 GCF_031456125.1 Sphingomonas sp. BE138 | reverse complement strand
GGGCGCGTGAACTATGAGCCGAACAGCTGGGGCGCGGAAGGCGGTCCGCGCGAGAACCCGGAGATCGGCTTCACCAGCTTCCCCGCCGAGGTTCAGGGGACCAAGCAGCGGATTCGGTCCGAAACCTTTGCCGATCATTACAGCCAGGCACGGCAGTTCTATCTCAGCCAGCAGCCGATCGAGCAGAAGCACATCGGCGACGCGCTGGTGTTCGAGCTGTCGAAGGTAGATCGTGTCGACATCCGGGCCCGGGCGGTCAGCCACCTGCGCAACATCGACGAGGATCTCGCCGCTACCGTCGCGGACGGGCTCGGCCTCGACCTGCCGGACGCCGCCAAGGCGGCCAAGCCGACGCTAGACCTGCCGACATCGTCGGCGCTCTCGATCGTCGCCAACGGCCCGGCGAATTTCGCCGGGCGAAAGATGGGCCTGCTGCTGACCGATGGGTCGAGCGCCGAGCTGTTCAATGCGCTGACCAAGGCGCTGGAAGCCGAAGGCGCGGTCTGGGAGGTGGTCGCGCCGAAGATCGGCGGGGTCACGCTCGACGACGGCACCAAGGTCGCGGCCAAGCAGAAGATCGACGGCGGACCTTCGGTCCTGTTCGATGCCGTCGCGGTGCTCCCGTCCGAGGAAGGGGCTGCGCTGCTCGCCAAGGATGCGGCCTCCAAGGACTTCGTGGCGGACGCGTTCGGCCACTGCAAGTTCATCGGCTACACCGATGCAGCCGCCACGTTGTTCGACGCTTCTCGGGTGCCGGAGCTTGACGATGGCTTCGTAGCCCTAAGCAAGAGCAAGGACGTCAAGGCGTTCGTCACGACCTGTCGTGACCTCAGGTTCTGGGCTCGGGAGATGAAGGTCGATCTCGACGCGGCGGCCTGACGACCCTGGCGGGAGCGGCAGGTGGACGTCCTGCCGCTCCACTTAACGGCAAGCCTCATATCGCACGGACGTGGGACGTGCTGCCTCGCTCGCGTTCAACGGGATCGGGTCATACCATCGGCGCGGGCCGCGGTAACGACCCAGCGGCCGGTGCGGCCCGCGGTGCGAACCGTCCAACAACGCCCGGTCTCTGCGAGGAACCGGGCGTGGATCCCTGCCGCATGCTGGACGAAATCGTAGAAATCAATCCTGTGGTGCGCGAGCACGATGATGCCGCCTGGGCGCAGGCGAGCGGCCATCTCACGCGCAACCCGGGCCATCTCTCGCGCTGAGAGGTAATACAGGATCTCGGCGATCACGATCACGTCATAGACGAGACGTGGCGGTCGACCGGGGAGCACGAGCAGCGATGCGCACGCACGAGGCCAGGCGGCAACGGCGCGTGCCGTCAGGTCGACCCCCTCCCTCGTGCCCTCGGTCGCATCGAGGCGCAACGCCATCCTCGCGATCGCGGCACTGTTGGATCCGTTGCCGCTGGCCAACTCCAGCACCCGTCCGACCGGTCGGTGACCTATCGCGTGCAGGATCGCGGCACGCTTCACCGCCTCGTCACGGGCGGTGAAGGTGCGCCAGGGATCGTCGTCGCCGGCGAACTTGGCGGCGAACCCGGCAAGATCGATCGGGCTCGTCACTTCGAACCCGGCCGGTAGCGCTCGACCGGACGAGCAAAGGCCGCAAGCTCGTGTCTCGCGATCGTGAAGCCTGCTGGGTCATCGGAAACGGCGCCGAGCTGCGTCCGGTAGACGCGGATCAGGGACCGTTTCACCGAAACTCCCCCGGGCACAGCGATGCGCCATGCCGGTCCGGACCTGTCCGGGCGAGGCGGCCACACGCGGTAGGTCAGCCGACTGGCGCCACCCGGGCATCCGGCTACGGCCGCGGCTACGGCGCGGTGATCGGGATGGTCGTCATCGCAGGCCGGTCCGACGATGAGATCGAGATCCCGGCATCGTGCGACCTGGCGGCGCAGCGCGCGATAACAGCGCCCCGGGATCGAGGGCAACTGGCCATCGGGCAAATTGAGGAACGAGACGTCGCCAGCAACGATGCCGAGACGACGTAGCGCATGAAGGCTCTCACGCTGGCGAGCCGCGACCAGTCGCGTCCTCGGCCATTTTCGGCTGCCCCGGTGAGATGCGGCACCATCGGTCACGACCGCAACCCGGACCCGAGCTCCATGGCGGCGAAGCCGCGCAATGAGGCCTGCCGCGCCGATGACCTCGTCATCCGGGTGCGGGGCGATCACCAGCGCGACACGCACGTTTCGCAGCGCGATCTTCACAGGATGGGGTCGAGGATGTGCTCGGCGACAGCTTGGCCGACGCGAAGGCGATGCGCATCGGGCGCAGGCTGGCGCAGGTACACCATGAGATCGGCGATCTTTGCCGCCAGCGGATGCGACAGGAACAATCCCTGCAGCCCCACCGCCTCCTGCGCGATCGTGAGGGCGCGCTCGGCAGAGCCGGCGATCGATAGCCGCGCAGCGGACACCCGGGCGAGGCGTTCCGCATCCGTCCCGCTGAACCAGGCGCCCGCCGTGTCGCGGATGCTCGCCGCTGCACCCTGGGCAAGCAGGAACAGGTCGGCGAGGCGCGATGCCTGGAACGGATCGGAAGCACGCTCGTGGGTGGTCAGGTGGTCACGCACTGCATCGAGCAGGCCGGCGATGCCGCCGGCATGAACCGCGGCGAAGCGCAGCGCGCCTCCGCTGAAGAACGGCTCCCGCGCATAGCTGCCGGGCTCGCCGATACGGCCGTCTTCACCGATCACAGAGCCGGACCAGCGCACCAGATGTGTCTCCGAGCGCTGCATGCCGATCGTCTGCCACCACTCCCGATCGATGGCAGGTGGATCGGCCTCGAGGTCGAGCAGGAGCAGCTGCGGTCCGCGTTCGCTATCCGCGGTTACCAGCGCGTGAGTCAGTATCCCCGCCCCCGATGCATAGCCCTTGCCGCCGGTCAGCCGTCCGCCGGTAAGCACCAGCGGCTCACCCGGCAGGCCCGCATTCCAAACACCCAACGTCGCTCCCGCAGCGATGCGCGCCCGCAACGCAGCGACCTGGGACGACGTGCCGTATCGAAACACGATCTGCACCGCATCGACATGCCCCTCAAGCAGGCGCCCGATGGGGAGATCCCGGCGTCCCGCAGCGTAAAGAGGGCGGAGCAGGTCCAGATATGCCTTGGGCGTCGTCGGATCGCCGGCGGGGTCGGTCGCCCACCCCGCCGCGACGATCGCATGGCGCAGAGCTCCGGCCGTCGTCATACCGCCTGCTCGCAAAGCTGGTTCTCGAGCGTTGCCAGGGCATGCTCGGCCTCGACGAGGGTGACGTCGGGTATATCGGGCAGTGCCGGCACGACACGCATGGCGAACGCCTCTGCGTTGGGGCAGTCGCGCGCGACGCCGATCACATGGTCACCGGTCAATCCGATACGATCGCCGAAGCGAGCTGCGACAAAGGAGTCGGGGAGCCCGGCCCAGATGCGGCGCGCCTCCGCCTGCTGTCGGTATTGCCATGCCGCCCCTCGCGGATGCGGCATTGAGGGTGCCCCATGATGGTCGATGGCACTGAGCGCAGCGGCCATGCCGCCCGGCGCCCGGCCGAGCCGCCGTGAGGAGGTCGCAACCACCATGCCGGGATCGCGGCGCACGCGCAACCCGGCGCGCCCGGCATCGTCGAGCAGGGCGGCGTCCTCGCCGCATGGCACCGGCTGGAAGCCGCCCAGCGCCTGATAGGCTCCGGGTCGGAAGGCCATGTTGGCGCCTCCTGAGCAGTGGGAGCCGGTCGGACTGTCCCACGGAACGGGGTCGACCGATCGCCGGTAGGCGTGAAGCCGATCGAGGTAGCGCTCGACCCTCCCCTGCACCGGATCCCGCTCCGCTGCGATCCGGACGATTCGCCCGGCGACGAGGTCGGCCGAGGCCAGGCCCTGCAGTGCCGCCCTGACCCAATCGGCACGGGGCTGGCTGTCGGCGTCGGTCGTCAGGAGAATACCGTGGGGCGTGCTCGTCGCATGATGCAGGCCGAGGGCGATGGCGGCCCGGCGTGCACGACCGGCATTGGCATCAGGGGACGGGTCTCCCTGAGCCACCGTGAAAGGAAGGGCCATGCGACCAGCATGCTCGCGTATCACCTGCTCGCTCGCATCCGAGCAATTATCGAGGAGGTAGAACACGGCAGCCTCGACGTCGCCCAGGTCCAGTCGCCCGATCGCCTCCAGCAACTTCGGTAACGCAGTCTCCTCGTTGCGGACCGGAACACAGATCGCAGCTGACACAGGTCGCAACGGCACCCCCACCATCGGTTTCGCAGGACCGGCGACCCTGCCTTGCAGGACTGTAGGTGATAAACGCCGGTTTCGATAGCTGCTCGCGGTGATGCAAGATGCCAGATCGTCATGCAGGACTCCGGTTTGCCGGGTCTCGACCGAGAGATCGGCGTCGGGTAGGTAGCCGTCGAAGTTCGCGCCGGACACCTACAAGCTGCAGTTCGACATGGCGGGCTGCCCGGACGCGAAGGCGGCGCCATTCTTCCCCGACATCGATCCCGTGTTCGGCGTCACCAACCCTGCCGCGCACTACCATGTGCCGGTCGTGGTCAGCCCCTTCGGCTACTCCACCTACAGGGGCAATTGATCACCGATCACGCCTCGATTCCTGCCTGGTGCATCGGCTTATAGAGCTCGTGCTCAAGCGACCGCAGGTAGCTGTAGGCGCTCGCACTCCTAGCTCGTCCTGTTCGCAATCAGCGCAGATTCCTGCTCACGCTTGGTGAGAACGGGCGACCGCGCGTGCTCGCGCTCAACGACCCTGTGCTTGCATTCAGTGGAACTTGCTCGCAATCGGGGCGGCCGTGCTCACATTGCGTGACCTCGGGCAGTACGGGGTATCTCACACCGGCACGCCCGCCTGCCGGAGCTGCTCGGTCAGCTCACGGCCGCGGTCCGGGTCGAGCGAGCCCGCCAGGAACGCGCGGACCTCGGACGGTTTGGCGTTGAACTGCTGCGCGATCGCGGTCGCGTCGTAGCCGTTGCGGGTCAGCGTGGGTTCCAGGTCGTCGATCGCGCGGCTGAGCACCTGCTCGACCACGTCGGCGGTGACCGGCTTGGCGTCGAGCCGGAACCCCTGCTCGAACGCGAGCGTGAGATGCATCTCGATCTGGAGCGGCGTGCGAAGGCGCTCGGCGAGCATGTCGACGGCGTCCTCGTCCATGAGGTCGGCGACCTTGGCCCTCTCGTCCGCGCAGGCCCCGAGCAGCCAAGCCACATAGTCGCGGCGCTGGTCGGCCCCGATGCCTTCATAGTCGAAGATGGTGGTGCGGTAGCCGATCTCCTCCATCTGCGGACGCCTGAGGTCGTTGCGGAGCCGGGGATGGCCGACCAGGAGGACGGACAGGAGCACGCCGGCGTCGGCCACCACCTCCATGAGCCGCTTCAGGCCAGTCAGCGTGTTGTGGTGGAGATCGTGGGCCTCGTCGACCACGAGCACAACCGGACGCCTGCCCTTCTTCATCAGGTCGCGAAGGTCGCGCTCGCGGCGCTCGGCCTGCTTGGGGATCTTCACCTGGGCGTGGTCGCCGGGTGAGAGGTCGTAGAACATGGCCTCGATTAGCGAGGTGAGCGACGTGCGCCGCTTGTCGACCGCAAGCGACTTCGCGACCGTCACCTTGCCCGCGCGCGTGAGCTCGTCCTCAATGCGCCGGAGAAGATGCGTCTTGCCCGAGCCGACCAGCCCGGAGACGACCACCAGGCGGCCGGTCTGCACGGCTGCGCACACCTCGCGCACGAGCATGGACTGGTGTTCGGTCTCGAAGTTACCGGCACCCTGAAACGGCCTGGCGAGCCCGTAAGCCTGTTGCACGTCGGCGAGCATCAACCTTCCCTTCGTCGGGCCTGAAGCCGCTCGCGAACGCGGTCGGCGACCATTGTCTTGTCGAGCGTCTCGGAAAGCAACTCCGCGATGAACCGCCGGTCTTCCTCGGGCAACGACCCGAGCGGCCGGCATAGCTGCGCCGCAATGGCCTGACGGGCCGCTAGCGGCGTCGGATGGGCCTGCTCTACGACCGGCTCGGGGAACGGCGTGGTCCGCACCGCCAGATCGCGGGCGGACAGCGGCAGCGAGGGCAACGGCCGATCGCCGCCCGTCATCGCGGCGCGCGGCAGGCCGAGTTGGTCGGCGAGCCGGACCACCTTGTCGAGCCGCTCCTCCGCCTTGCTCTTCTGGTACTTGCGGTAGCGGTAGAGAGGGACCGCGCCGGGGGACGGCTGGAACGGCCCGAACCGCTTCCCGTCATGCTCGACGAACAGCTCCTGATCGAACAATGCTTGGCTCCGCGCTGTTGCTCTGCACGGTGGCGGCGAGCGCCCAAGATCAGGGCGGGCGCTCACAAGAGGAAAGCACGAAAGCCTTCCTTGCCCACAAACGCGACGTCCAACAGCGTCGGTCGGGCAAGCTGGGGGACCTGGCCGACTTCGGACAGGTGAACGCAATCGTGAAAGCGGCCCGGCTCACGCCACCCTCGCCACGGTTCGTCACCGACGACGCCGCCCGTTCGGCGTTGAACGACGCTTTCCTCGTCGACGTGGCGCAGACGCTTTCAATCTATGGGCTTCACGCGGGCGATCTGCGACGGTCGGCTGAGGCGTCCACCGCATTCGTTCAAGCCGCGGCGGCACATATCAGGGGTGGTGCCACGGTTGGGCAGGAAGCGCTGCTCGCCGACACCGTGGTGATCGGTCATGTCTCGGGAACCGACGAAGCCGAGCAGCTCGACGATGGTGCGTCGTCCTCTGTGTCGGTGGTTGTCGACCAGGTGCTGAAGGGCAAGGCCAAGGTGGGCGACACGCTCAAGCTTCGGCGGACGAGCGGTAAGCTGCCCGATGGGCGGCGGCTCTCGGCAAGTGACGAGGATCCGTTGGCGAACGGTGCGCCGGTTGCCCTGCTCGCGTCGCGCTCGCGCTACGAGAAGGAGCTTGCTCCTCAGGGTGGAAGCGCGCGGTGCCCCAGCTGTGTCGTCGAGGTCGTGCCCGTCTTTCTGGTGAACGGACAGTCGCTGGTTCCGACCGGCGGATATCCGACCGCCGCCACCCTCGACGCCCTCACCGCTGCCACGAAGTAAGGAGTAGGAAAAATGATCAGGAAATCTGCGCTGCTCGCCTGCGTGCTTGCCCTCGCCAACGCCGCACCGGCGTTCGCCGGGCCGATCCCGCAACCCTATTACTTCCCGAACGGGTCGCGGGGTGTGAAGATCAACTATGCGCTTCCGGCCGCCTGCGACGCCAACACCAAGGCCGCGGTCGACACGATCAACGCCGCAGGGCGCTCGTTCCAGCTCACCGGAACGACGCAGAACTACACGTCGACTTACTACTCGGCGACCGAGGACCCGGATTTCATCAACATCCAGGACGGCTCCAGCATGTCGGCGATCATGCGGACCATCATTTACGGCTATTCCGGGCCAGCACCTGCGCAGGCGATCGACGCGACCGTGTACGTCAATACCGACCGCATCTACTACGACACGGGCGACACGGCGCAATCGACCGATTTGATCTGCGGTTCGTCGATCACGTCGAGCAACATCGGCCAGCATATCGACTGGCAGTCCGCGATGACGCATGAGATGGGTCACTTGAAAGTGATGGACCACCGCACCGATGGTTCGACAGGGCCATGCTCGATGACGACCTATCTCAACCCTGGGCAGATCAAGCGGAGCCTATGCTCTGACGAGCGGGCGCTGCTGGTCGGGTTCTATGGCTGACCGAGGCAAGGCCTCGACCGGGGCGGGATGGCTTTTAGCCTTCATCGCCCTGGCAGGGTGCGACCGCGGCTCCGAGAAGGAGCCGCGGCCCACCGAGCTCTCCGGCCCCGTCGGAACCGAGTATTCGATCCACCCCCGCAATGTGGCCGGCGACCGCCTACTGATCGCCGGCTGCTGCACGTTCGACGTGGGACAGGCGCGAATCACTAAGTTGGAGGGCGACGTTGACGGCCGCATGGTCGAGGGGGAGGGTTATCGGGTGGAGATTTCATTCGGGAACGGCCTGGCTCGCCGGCCCCTTTCCGCGGCCGCGCCCTCGACGCTCAACATCGATGGGGTGACTCTCCGGAAGTTCAGGCCAGCAAGCCCCGGACAGAAAGAGCCCGATCTCCTCTACGCCGCTATCGTCCCTCTCGATGCAGAGGCGCAACGTCGTCGTGTTCGGAGCCCGGGCCTTGAAGTCAGGGCTTGGTGCGCCACCACCGCGAGCTGCCAGGCCGCAGCTCGGTTGATTGACGGGATCAGATTCTGACCATTCCCGTCAGTGGCGCTAAGCGTGAGCGCGGCGCGCTGATTGCGAGCAGCCGCGGAAGATGGCGAGCACATTATCGAGAAGCGTGAGCAGGTGCGCGCTCTGACTGTCAGCTAATCCGAGCAGAATGGTGATCCGTTTGCGAGCAGGAGCCCATCCGATTGCAAGCGGCTACACCTACTGGTTCCTGGCCGATATCCTTATCAACCGTGAGGCGCAGCTCTACCGGACTGAGGCGGCATGATCGCCGCATCGGGCCGCTCCTCCCGCTAGGACACTGACTCCTCAGCGCCCGCCAGCCCCATCACGGCGGTAAGGCACCGGCCTTCATTGGCCGAATGGACAGGCACAAGAGAGACGAACTCATCGCCATTCACTCCTGAACACCGTTAGCGAGCTTGACGAGCTTCATCTGCACCTTCTCAAGATCGGCAATGGCCTGATGATCTTCGATCGACCAACCCTCACCTTTTGGCCGTTTCGGCCCCTTTTGTAATCGACCGATGATTGAGGCGGCCTCGTAGACCTCCTGCACGCCGCCATGGCCGCCCAGATCAAGCCGGTGCGCGATTGTCGTGAGCCGATCCACGAAGTTCGTGCGGGCCGCCGGCCCGCTCTGGTGCGCAAGAGCGGCAGGCCCTGCCTTTAGAGCCGTGGCGAGAACATCCAATGCATCATTATATGGGGTATCTGGCATGATAGCTGTCCTTCTTTGCTTTGCCGATCCCCTCGTGAGTGACTCATGGTGTCCGGCTATTGCTGTTGAAGACCATTACTGGATTGCGGCCGCACGGTTGCATTTGTTTTAGGCAAAGCCACGTTCCCGAGCCCAAGCAATGGCTGCGGCGCGCCGATTGACACCGATCTTTCCGTAGATGCCGGCAACGTGGTTTCGCACCGTGTTTCCCGACAGTGACAGGCGTTTCGCAATCGCCTTGTCGTCCAGTCCTTCACAGATCAATCCGAGAACCTCGCGCTCGCGAGGGGTTAGGTCCGCAGTCTCGATGGCAGACTTGGCGCGCGGGTTACGCAGGGTCGCGAGCTTGTCCATCACGGTCCGGCTGAACCAGCTCGCATCCTTCATCACCGCCTCGATCGCGTCGGCAAGCTCCAGCTCGCTCCTCCGGCGCGTGGTAATGTCCTGGTAAAGCCAGAGGGTGCAGCGTTCGCCCCTGATCTCCATGCGCTCGGCCGACATGAGGCAGTCAACCGGTTGCCCGTCCGCATCGATCAGCCGGACGTCGCGGTTGCGCACGCCCCCGCTTCGATCCAGTTCCTGCTGCACCTCCTCACGTTGCGCCGGATCGGCCCAAAGCTCGGGGTCGCCGGCGGCTCTGCCGATGGAGCCGGCCGAGCTGCGACCAGTGAGGCGAACGAAGGCGTCGTTCACGTCCATCGTGCGGTGACTGTCGGGCGAAGTCAGCACCATCGCCACGGGCGCCATTTGGAACAGAGTTTGAAAGTGCGTCTCGCTCGATCGCAATGCACGCTCTGCCTTCCGGCGCGGCTCCAGGTCGGCGAAGGTGAACAGCATGCACTTGTCGTCGCCGACTTCGATCGGCTGCCCGGCAATGATGACGAGCTTGGTGTTGCCATCAGGTAGCGGCAACTCGGCTTCCATCTGCGGGATCGTCCGGCCTTCCGCGAGGCACTGTTTGGCATAGTCCTTCCGCTCGGCGCCGTTCAGAATGTCGAGGTCGTAGAGGCTGTTCCCTTGGACCACCTGACGGGGGTAGCCGGTCATTTCGAGAAAGCCGCGATTTGCCCGGCTAAATCGCTGATCCGAGAGCCGCATAATGAGCGCCGGCGCGGGGTTGGCCTGGAACATGGCCTCGAACCGCGCCTCCGCTTCATACTGTTCGGAAACGTCCTGAATCACGAGCGCGAGGCAGTCCGGCTCTTCGTCGTCCCCGGTCATCACGACGTCGCGCACCCGATGGGTCCAACGACGTTCATCGCTGCCGGCGGCACTCACCTCCACCACCAGGTCCGGGAAGCTCTCGCCCGCCAACATGCGGATGACAGGATATTCGCGGTTGGCGAGCCGGTGCCCGTTGCGGAACCGGAGCGCGAACCGCTGCGCATAGGTGTCGGCGTTGCCGCCAAGTCCTTCGAGCTTGTCGACGCCGTGCATCGCCAGCGCAGCATCATTGGCCCAGATGATCGTTCCGGCCAGGTCGATCAGGATGACGCCGGCCGTCATACCGCCGATCAACTGTTCGAGGTGGGTCAACGTGTCGCGTGCGAGAACACGGGAGAGCGGATTGGCCATGCCGGTAGAGCGCCGAGCCATAGGACGATGTTCCTCGCAGATAATGAACGGCTCAACGAGAACTACTGCACGGATAGTAGCAAACTACCAGCTCGCTCAACGCGGAAAGAGTTAGCTCCGGGACACTTTAAAGGCTCGGCGGCGTTAGGTGGTAAAGCTGAAGGACAGGCATGCCCGACGACATTCGCTTACCGATCATCGAGGAGGAGGCGCACGTTACCAAACGTGCGACCGACGTCGAGCATGTCACGGTCCGCACCGTCCCCGAACAGGAGCAGGTCGTTGTTCGTGACGAGGTTCGGCGCGAGCACGTCGAGATCAGGCGCGTAGCGGTCGAGCGCGAGGTCGATCGAGCCCCCGCTGTCCGTGAGGAGAACGGCGTCACCATCATTCCCGTGATCGAGGAGCGATTGGTTGTCGAGAAGCGGCTTTTCCTCGTCGAGGAGGTCCACATCTTCCGGTCGGCGGTGGCGGAGGCGGTCGAGCTGCCGACCACGCTCAGGCACACCCGCATCGAGGTCGACCGCACCGATCTCACCAAAACCCAGGAGGATGTTCATGGCAGGACCTAACGATGACAGGCCGGAGGGCGCACCGAGTCACATCCACATCGAGAAGAACAAGGGCTTCAACTGGCTCCCCTGGTTGCTGCTTGCGCTCGGGATTCTGGCGTTGCTGTTCGCTCTGAGCCGCTGCAACCGTGAGGACACCGCCGCTGTCGCTCCCGTTCCCACGGCCACCCCGACCGAGGTTGTTGCGGCAACCCCGAACGCCGGGTCCGCTGACGCGCTGGTCGGCACGTCCGGTCTCGGCACCTATCTGGCCGGCACGGAGCCGCTTCCCCGCACCTTCACCTTCGAGAAACTCAACTTCGACACCGCCAAGAGCAATATCCGACCCGCCGATGCTGCCGAGGTGAACGAGGTGGCCGCGACCCTCAAGCAATATCCGAACGCCCGAATCCGCATCGCCGGCTACGCCGACGCGCGCGGCACCGATGCAGCCAACATGGCGCTCGGCAAAGCTCGTGCCGATAGCGTCAAGTCGGCGCTGGTCGCGCAAGGGATCAACGCCAGCCGCATCGAGACTGTCTCCGGCGGCGAGACTAATCCGGTCGACACCAACGCTACCGCTGGCGGTCGCTTCGAGAACCGCCGCACCGAACTCGTCGTGACGGCGAGGTAAGTCGCCAATCCGTTTTCAATCGCAGGAGTAAGATCATGTCCAGCACCATCACAGCCCTGTTCGACAGCCGCGCCGACGCCGAGGCAGCCAAGGACCGGCTCAAGAGCGCGCGGGTCGATGCCGACCACATCCACATTCACGACAAGTCGAGCTCCGGCTACAAGGAGATCGGCTATTCGACCCATGAGGACCGCGGCTTCTGGGACTCGATCAAGAACGCGTTCGTGCCCGATGAAGACCGCCACACCTATGAGGAAGGCGTGCGCCGTGGCGGTGCGCTGTTGACCGCAGACGTCGATGACGATCGCGTCGACGAGGCGGTGCGCGTGCTCGAAGAGGCCAACTCGATCGACATCGACGAACGTTCGAGCCAGTGGCGTTCGTCGGGCTGGGATTATCCGGGCACCGGCGCCGCTGCCGGTGCGACCGGGGCCGCTCTCGGCAGCTTCGACCGTCGCGAGACCGCCGGCCGCACGGCCGAACAGGAAGAGGTGATCCCGATCGTCGAGGAGCAACTGGTCGTCGGCAAGCGCGACGTCAGCCGCGGCGGGGTGCGCGTGCGCTCCTATGTGACTGAAACGCCGGTTCACGAGCAAATCCGCCTCCGCAACGAGCGGGTCAACGTCGAGCGGCGCTCGGTCGATCAGCCGCTTTCCGCGGCCGATACCGACGCCTTCCGCGAGCGGACGGTCGACATGACCGCGACCGGCGAGGAAGCGGTGGTCGGCAAGACCGCCCGTGTCGTCGAGGAGGTCGTGGTCTCCAAGACGGCCGAGGAGCATGTCGAGGAAGTCGACGACACCGTGCGCCGTACCGACGTCGAGGTCGACCGCGACACCGACGTCGAGACCCGCGGCTCGACCTTCCGCGACACCGACAAGCGTATCTAGTCGGTGGAGCCCGGCGCAGGTGAGAGCCTGTGCCGGGCTCACATGCTTTGCCAACAGGGAGACGGCGATGAACCCGAACTATGTGACAGCGGACGGCATGGTCGCCGGCACCCGCAACTTCGGCGACACCGCCGTTCTTTACCTACAGGAGTGGGGGCCGCGCGTTCTTGCCGCGGCCGTCATCCTCCTGATCGGCTACCTTTTGGCGAGGGCCGCCAAGTGGGGCGTCGCCGCGCTGGTCAACAAGACGCCGCTGGCGCGTCACGCGCACCGGCAGTCCGGTATTCCCGAGACGGGCCGCAACCCCAAGAGCGTCGGTGCCCAGGTCGGTGATGCGGCCTTCTGGATCGTGATCCTGATCGCGCTCGTGCTTGCCGCTCAGCCGCTTGGCCTGGCCGCTGCCACCAGCCCGGTCGGCCGAATGCTCAACCAGTTCGGCGCCGCCATCCCCAACATCATCGGCGCAGGGCTGATCTTCTTCGTCGGCTACATCGTCGCCAGCGTCGCCAAGAAGGCGGTGGAGGCGGTGCTGACAGCCGCCCGCACCGAGCAGCTCGCCGAACGCGCCGGCATGGCCAAGGCCGATCCTACAACGCTGCCGCGGATGGTCGGCGGGATCGTGTTCGCGCTCATCATCATCCCGGTCGCGATCGCCGCGCTCGATCAGCTCAACATCCGCGCAATCTCCGATCCGGCGACCGCGATGCTCCGCATCATCCTCGACAGCATCCCGCATGTCGTCGCGGCTGCGATCATCCTCGCGCTCGCCTATGTGATCGGCCGGTTCGCGTCGCAACTCCTTAGCCAGTTCCTGAGCGGCACCGGCTTCGATCGCACGATCAGCGCGCTCGGCGTGTTCCCCTTAAGCACCACGCCGGCCGCCGGCGTTCCAGCGACGTCGGCAGGAACCCCGTCGACCCCGACGCTGGTGCCCTCCAAGCTGCTCGGGCACGCCGTGTTCATCGCCATCATCATCTTCGGCCTGATGGAGGCTTTCCGGCAACTCAACTTCGCCTACGGCTCGCGCATGATGGCGGAGATCCTGACCCTGCTCGGCTCGGTCGTTTTCGGTGCCGTCATCATCGCCGTCGCCATCGCCATAGCGAAGCTGGTCTCGACGGTCGTGCGCGCCAGCGGCGGTGCCAATGGCGAGCTGACTGCGAAGATCGTGCACGTCGCGATCATCGTGCTCGGCACCGCCATCGGTCTTCGCTTCATGGGATTGGCCGACGACATCATCAATCTCGCCTTCGGCCTGATCCTCGGTGCCATTGCCGTTGCGTTCGCGCTTGCCTTCGGCCTTGGTGGACGGGACGCCGCCGCCAAGCTGGTCCAGCGTCTTAGCGGCTCGTCCGCGATGCCGCCTCCGCCGATTGCGCCGCAGTCGAGCACCACTTTCCGTCCGGGCAGTTCGACGCCGAGCGAGGAACCGCGGTCGTGAGACGAGGGCTACGCCTCCAGCTCGTCGGGCTGGCACTGATCGCGTTCGTAGGGGCCTGTGACGGCCCCCGCGAGGATGCCGGCGAGCAGGCCGACGCCAACGCAGGTGTCGTATCGAGCGAGGATACGATCGAGAAAGGGCCGGCGGAGCGGACGGGGGAAGCCCAGGATCGTGCCGCTGACAGTCTGAACGAGGCGGTCGAAGCACGTGCGGATGCCGCAGAGGAACAGGCGGACGCCGTTCGCAGCGAAGCCGATCAGCGGGCGGATGCCTTGGAAGAGGAAGCCCGCAGGGTTCGTGCGACTGCCGAGAAGAAGGCGGATGCGACGGAAGATCGTGCCGACGCGATTCGGCAGCGACAGTAACAAAGGCCCGCAAGAGGTCTCGCGTAATGAACTGGGAGCCAGGCTGTGTTCGGTCCCTGTCTGCTCATTCCGCCAGGCTGATGCGACATCCATCTGAAGCGCTCGGAACGCGCTACTGCCTGGAGAGCGGCGCAGGTGCCCAGCTTTTCATCGCCTGAACCTTATATCCTCTGGCTGACAGGTGCCGGAGTCCTGATCGCGCTCGTGGCATGGCTGCCGCTTGCGTTGAAACGATTGCCGCTGTCGCTGCCGATCATCTGTATCGGGATCGGAGCCGCGATCTTCTCGTTGCCGGCTGTGTCGCTGCGTCCTTTGCCGCTGTCTTACGCCGACATCACCGAGCGCTTCACCGAGTTCATCGTTATCATCGCGCTGATGGGCGCAGGCCTGAAGCTGGATCGCGTATTCAGCTGGCGCCGATGGAATGTGACCTGGCGGCTGCTTGCGGTCACGATGCCCCTCAGCATCGCGGCGATCACGGCGATCGGAGGCTGGGGCTTGGGCCTGTCATGGATCGCGGCGCTTCTGCTTGGGGCTTGCCTCGCTCCCACTGATCCCGTGCTCGCGTCAGACGTGCAGGTCGGTCCTCCCAAGACCGGAGAGGAAGATGAGGTGCGCTTCGGTCTAACGTCAGAAGCGGGCCTGAACGACGGTTTTGCCTTTCCGTTCGTCAACCTCGCTATCGCGCTGGGCATTTCGGCGAGCACCGGAGAGCCTTGGGCGCGCGAATGGGTGTTCCATAGTGTGTTGTGGGAAATCGGCGTGGGTGTCGTCGGCGGTTGGTTGATCGGCCGCCTGTTCGGCTGGCTGACCTTTCACGTGCCAGCGGAAACCAAGCTGGCTCAGACCGGGGATGGCCTGATCGCCATTGCCGCGACTTTCGTCTCCTACGGCGTGACCGAGCTGCTCAACTGCTACGGCTTTCTGGCTGTCTTCATCACCGCATTGACGCTTCGCCGCTCGCATCGCGATCATGAGTTCAACCGCGAGATGCACGACATCACCGAACAGGTGGAGCGCATCGGCATGATGGTGCTCCTGATCCTGTTCGGTGGTGCGCTGGTCAGTGGGCTCCTTCAACCGATTGGTTGGGTAGATGTACTGGCCGCTGCGATCATTATCCTCGTCGTGCGGCCCGTTACCGGCCTGATAGGGCTTGCCGGTTTGCGGGCAGACCTCTCCGAGAAGATGACCCTTGCCTTCTTTGGCATCCGCGGTGTCGGCTCCTTCTATTACCTGGCTTATGCGCTGAACCACGTTGAGCTTGCCGGAGGCGAGCGGCTGTGGGCCATCGTAGGATTGGTGGCGCTGTTTTCCATCCTTCTCCACGGGCTGACCGTCACGCCGGCTATGCGTCTCCTAGACAAGCTACAGGGACGCGATCCGGATGCCGACCTGCCGCCGCCAGGATTGAAAGGCCCTGCGGCGGATACAGAGCGAGCTTAGGTTGCTGGTGTCATAACCGAACGTGGCTGTTGAAAAATTCAACGCGCGCTGTTGGTGCTACTCCAGATATTCAGCCCTCCATAAAGCGCCAAGAGTGCCATAAGCTTGGCCAGTGGACCAAATACGTCCTCCAAGCTTGCACCCATCTGATTTAAAGGAACGAAAATATGCATGGCGCAGGTGGCGGGGGAAAACCAGGCGAGCGCAGAAAGCCAGCCCGGCATTGCGTGGAGTGGCCAGGCAAAACCCGCTAGAAACACGAGCGGCACAGATGTCGGCAACAGGATCTTCAATGCATCGTCGCCGCTGTTGAACAACTTACCCAGCAACAGCCCGAGCGCCGCCACGGTTGCCGCAAAGACAGGAACTGCGACGAGGAGCGCCGGCAGCGCCCCAGCGTGCGGGATATCCTGGATCCAATAGATCATTCCGAAATAGAGCAAGGCGGACAGCACGCCGACAAGGGTGCATGCCGCCCACACGCCAAGCGCGGCTGCGACGGACATCCGCCGTTCCCTGCGGCGTTGGCGTTCCGCCATCAGCCGGGCGCAGGCGAGCAACAGCGTCTGCTGCAGGATGATGTTGGCGACCGCCGGGAAAATGTAGTCGCGGTAGCCGAGCGTGGTGTTGAACAACGGGCGGACAAGGATCGTCGGCATCCCCGCAAGCCGGGCACCGCCTTGCGCCGCGCGCCAGCGGTCGATCGCGCCGGCCAGCGTCGCGGCGACGCCGGTGCCGATGCTCTGCGCACGCAGCAGATACGTCCCGTTCAGCCACAATGCGATGCCCGCCGTACCTCTACCCGTCAGCGCGCCGCCGGTAAAATCGCGCGAGATCAGCAGGATGCCGTCCGCCTTCCGGTCACGCACGGCACCGCGCGCTGCGACCATATCGGGAACCTCGCCGACGACGCGGACGCTGCGCGTTTCGCCAAGATCGTCGAGCAGGCGGCGCGCGGCGGTCCCGCCGTCGCCGTTCACAACCACCACGGGCAGCGCGCGGGCGGACTGGTGCGCATAGGGCGCTGGATAGTAGAAGGCATAGAGCAGCACCGACAATATCGCGAGCGATAGGAGATCGCGCGTCGTGACGATCGTCAATAGCGTGTGTTCGAGAGCCGCGCGAAACGTCATCGGGCTTCCCGGTCACGGCAGATAAGGATTATGCCCAGGCCGCCTGCGACCAGCGGATACAGCAGCAGCGTTCCCGCTGCCTTCAGGAACGGCCCGGCGGAGGCACCAAGCACCTGATCCATCTGCAGCGTCATGTAGTGGGTCAGCGGCAACACCTGGTGCCAGACCCGCGCGAACAGGCCCGCGCCATCGATCGGCAGCGAAGCGCCCGAATAGGCGAGCGCCGATCCCGCAACGATGACAGCGCCCGACAAGGCGGTGGCAATGCTGCGCGTTGCAGCGACGAGCAATAGCGCGACCGCCGCGGTGGCGACGAACAGCAATGCTTGCCCCGCCACGATCAGCAGCAGCGATCCGTCTGCGCGATAGCCTTGTGCGAGCGTGAGCCATAGCAGCCACGCAACACCCCAGAACGTTCCCGCAATCACATGAGGAGAAAGCCGCCCGGCCAGCGTGGCCGCAACGCCACCCCGTACGGCGAACGCGGCGAACGAGCCATCGTTCATCAGCACCCCGATGCTTCCCACGCAGGCAACCGCGATCAGCAGGTGCAACACCCCCGGGCCCAGCAGCAGTCCTAGATGTGACGGCCTGCAATGATGATCGGTTCGACGCGAGATAAAGGGCGCACTCTGGCGCATAGTCTGTGAGACCGTCGAGGTGCTTGGGCGCACGTT
>NZ_JAVDUC010000032.1:0-18586 GCF_031456125.1 Sphingomonas sp. BE138 | reverse complement strand
GTGCCAGCGCTGGTTGCAGCGATGCAGGACTGAGCGCCCCTCGCATCCGTCCCGCTACGTCGCAGCACCGGGACGTTCTCACACAGCCTCCACCATCTTCAGACATCCATCCAGCGTGACCGAGCCCGCTGCTGACGCAGCGGGTCTGAGGTGAACGAGCCGAGAGGTCACCGCCTTAGCGGGGGCAGCGCTGCGCTGCTTAGGGTCAGGACCCATTGATGTGAGGGCAACGATCTGATTCAGGCTCCGTGAGGAGACTGGTGATGAGCGACCTGTTTTGGCTGACCGACGAGCAGATGGATCGGCTGCGTCCGTTCTTTCCCAAGAGCCACGGCAAGCCGCGCGTCGATGACCGCAGGGTGTTGAGCGGCATCGTGTTCGTCAACCGCAACGGGCTGCGCTGGCGCGATGCGCCAGCCGCCTACGGCCCGCCCAAGACGCTCTATAACCGGTGGAAGCGCTGGGGAGAGGCAGGCGTGTTCACGCGAATGATGGAAGGCTTGGCAACGGCGGATGCTGAGCCGAAGACAGTGATGATCGACGCGACCTACCTCAAGGCGCACCGCACGGCATCAAGCCTGCGAGTAAAAAAGGGGGCCTTGCCCGTCTGATTGGTCGCACCAAAGGCGGCATGAACACCAAGCTCCATGCCATCGCAGATGCGAACGGCCGCCCGTTGAGCTTCTTCATGACGGCGGGTCAGGTCAGCGACTACACCGGCGCGGCAGCGCTGCTCGACGACATACCCAAGGCGCAATGGCTGCTCGGCGACCGCGGCTACGACGCCGACTGGTTCAGAGATGCGCTCCAGGCGAAGGGCATCCAGCCGTGCATCCCGGGTCGGCGGTCCCGCAACGAGCCTGTCAGGTATGACAAGCGCCGCTACCGGCGTCGCAGCCGCATCGAGATCATGTTCGGCCGCCTCAAAGACTGGCGACGCGTCGCAACCCGCTACGATCGCTGCCCAACCGTCTTCTTCTCCGCCGTCGCCCTCGCTGCCACCGTCATCTTCTGGCTGTGATCAACGAGTCCTGACCCTAAGGAAAGCCGCTTTGACGAGAAAGCCGGCGGTTCCATGTACACGATCCATCACGACCCCGCCGCGCACCGGCTGACGATCGTGACGCACGGCTTCTGGACGCCCGCTGTCACCGCGGCGTTCGCGGCCGAGCTGCTCGCGCGCGGCACCGCGGCACGGCTGCGCCACGGCGCGTTCACGGTGCTTGCCGACCTGCGCGCCGCCGCGATCCAGCCGACCGCCGTCGTCGAGGCGCTCGCCGCGATGATGCCGCGCGCGCTCAAGGTCACCTCGCGCCCGATCGCCGCGATCGTCGCAGGCCCGCTCGCCAAGCTCCAGACCGAACGCTACCTCGTCGGCCCCAATTGCCGCACCTTCCTCGACCCCGCCGATGCGGAGCGCTGGCTTTCCGCGGCGGCCTGACCCGCACTTGTCGGCGCACGGGCGCGACGTCCGCTTGCGCGCGCGCTTTCGGACGGACCGGGAAAAAGGGTCTTTTTACGGTCCGTTAATCGCGATCGGATAATGGGCGACGCTCGTAACGACGTCCTCGTGACGATGGGAAGGCACGATGAGGTTCGCGATCCGAACGCTGGAACTGAGGCGCGACCGGCGCGGTGCCACGCTGATCGAGTTCGCCATCGTCGCGATGCCGTTCTTCGCGCTGCTGATCGCGACGCTCCAGACCAGCATCGCCTTCTTCGCGCAGCAATGCCTCGACACCACCGCCGAGGACACCGGGCGCCAGCTGGTCACCGGCGCCGTGCAGAAGGCGGGCATGAGCCAGAGCGACTTCAAGGCGCTGGCGTGCAAGAACCTGCCTGCCTTCATGTCGTGCGCCAACCTGATGATCGACGTGCAGTCGGCCACGGAGTTTTCGTCGGTCGGCACGACCGCGCCCACGCTGACGTACGACACGAAGGACAGGGTCACCAACGCATGGCAGTTTGCGCCCGGCGGCCCGGGCAGCGTCGTGGTGATGCGCGTCATGTACCTGTTGCCGGTGGTCGGCGGACCGCTGGGGTTCAATCTGGCGACCGAGCGCGGCGGTCAGCGGCTGCTGGTGTCGACCTCGGTCTTCAAGAGCGAGCCGTACGCCTCATGATCGCGCGCATCGCCCTGGCCGCGCGGCTGGCGCGCGAGCGGCGCGCGGTCGCCGCGACCGAGTTCGCGATCATCCTGCCGGTGCTGCTGCTGCTGTACCTCGGCGGCTTTCAGCTGACGGATGCGATCGGCGCCTACCGCAAGGTGACGACCACGGTGCGCGCGCTCGCCGATCTGTCGACGCAGAGCGAGCAGGTCACACCGTCGGAGATGGCCGGGATCCTGGCCGGGGCGCGGCAGATCATGACGCCGTATTCGACCGCCGGATCGACGCTGTACGTCGTCGCGATCGACTTCGACGCGCAGGCCAGGCCGAGCATCACATGGGTCTGTGCGCAGACGACGACGTCGTCGTGCGGCACCAGCTATGCGGGCGTCACCGTGGACAGCCTCGGGATTCCGGCCGCGCTGAAGGTGGCCAACACCAGCCTGCTCTACAGCTCGCTGTCCTACCGGTACGTGCCGGCGGTCGGCGGTGGGTTCGTGTCGCCGATCCAGATGGGCGACCGCCTGTTCATGAGTCCGCGGCGATCGCCGGCGGTCTGCCTCAATCGCGGGACGCCCACGGCGCCGCAATGCGTCGGAAAGGGCGGCGTCACGTGATCCGTAGGGTATGCGATCTGTTGCGGCGGCTGGCGGCCGAGCGGCGCGGCGGCGTGCTGATGCTGTTCGCCGTCTCGCTTGTCCCCATGACGTTCGCCGTCGGGATGGGGATCGACTATGCGCGCGCGGTGCGGCTGCGCACCAAGCTGAACGCGATCGCCGACGCCGCGGCGCTGGGCGCGGTGTCGCAGCCGATGATGAACATCGTCGACGATACGCAGGTCGGCGCGGCGGCGACCGCGATGTTCAACGGCCAGGCCGCCGGGCTCGAGGGGCTGGTCGCGACGCCGAAGGTCACCGTCACCATCACCCATCCCGAAGGCGCGACGTCGCGGGCGGTGGCGGTGAGCTACACCGCGGACTCGCGCAATGCCTTTGCGGGCATCCTGAACCTGCGCAGCATCGGGGTCGGCGGCGCATCCACCGCGGTCGCGACCGCGGCGCCGAACGTCGACTTCTACCTGGCGCTCGATACTTCGCCTTCGATGGGGCTGGCGACGACCAGCGCCGGCATGGCGACGATGGATCAGGCGCTGGGCTGCACCTTCGCGTGCCACAGCAACAGGATCGAAATCAACACCAGCAGCTTTCCGGACCTGATCGTCGACACTGCGAGGTTCGCGATCAACAAAAAGTATAACGGCTATACACAAATCAACGGCGAATACGTCATTTTCATCGACGCGGACGGATCGTACATCTATTACAACAAGACGCAGAATGTCGCTGCTAGGTGCAATCAGGGCGGCCGTGACGCCTGTGTCTATAACCGCGACGGCAGCTATGTCGACAGTTATTGGTACGCCAAGAACAAGGGCGTGCGGATGCGCGTCACCGACGAACGTTCCGCGATCCAGGACCTGATGACGCTGGCGCAGCAATATTCCGACCAGAACAAACGTCGCTACCATGCGTCGCTGCACACCTTCGACCACAAGTCGAATTTCAAGACATTGGTGGCCATGCCCGGTCCAACCGCCGCCGCTAACCTCTCGACGGTGTCGTCCGCGGCGAGCGGGATCGATCTCGTCGCGGTCAACGACCGAGCCGGCGGTGGGCGGCCGCCCAATGCCGAGGCCGGCACCGAATGGTTGTTCACCAGCTTCCAATCGGTGCTGACGCAGATGGGCAGCATCATGCCGGCCAAGAGCGGGCAAGGCTCGGACCAGCCCGGCGACACGCCGCAGGCGATGCTGTTCATCGTCACCGACGGCATGAGCGACGAAAATATCGGCTATGGCCGCACCCGCACCGCGATGCGCGACGAGCAGGTCGCGCAATGCAATGCGATCAAGGCGCGCGGCATCCGGCTGGCGATCCTCTATACGGAATATACGCCCGAATCCGTCGCCGACGACGAACCGTACCAGCGCGGGCTGGCGCTGAAGGCGATCCCGAACATCGCGCCGCAATTGACGAAATGCGCCTCGCCGGGGCTGCTCTACACGGTCAAGACCGACCAGAGCATGTCGACGGCGCTGCAGGCGCTGTTCGCCAAGGCGATGGTCACCGCCCGCCTGACGCGCTGACGCGCGCGGCCCGGCGCACCGCCGATCGCGCTCGCGGGCGCGCGGGCGGCGCGATAAGGGGGGCGATGGTCCGCCTCCCGCGCCCGTCCCGCCGCCTGCTCGTCGCCGGCGCCGCGCTGTTCCTGACCGCGGCGGCCGCGCCGCGTTCCACACCGCGCGCCGCGATCGTGCGATCGGAATTCATCGACCCCGCCCCGCCCTATCCGCAGGCGCATGCCTCGACGATCGTCGAGCTGGCGGACGGGACGATCGCGGCGGCGTGGTTCGGCGGCTCGGGCGAGGGGCAGCGCGATGTCGCGATCTGGTTCGCGCGGGCGCGGGCGGGGGGCGGCTGGGAAACGCCGGTCGCGGTCGCGCGCGACGCGCATGGCCCCACCTGGAACCCGGTGCTGTTCCAGCCGCCCGGCGGTGCGCTGCACCTTTTCTATAAAATCGGCCCCTCCCCGCGCGAATGGCGCGGCATGGAGATCACCTCGTCCGACGGCGGCCGCCACTGGAGCGCGCCGCGCGCGTTGCCGGACGGCGTGCTCGGCCCGATCAAGAACAAGCCGGTGGTGCTGGCCGACGGCACCTGGCTGTCGCCGTCGAGCCGAGAGGTCGGCACGCCCGGGCACAACCGCTGGTTCCTGCGCATGGAACGCTCCGTCGACGCCGGCCGCACCTGGACGGCGGGGGGCGAGATCGCCTCGCCGGTCGGGCTGGAGGCGATCCAGCCGAGCGTCCTGACGCTGGCGGACGGCACGCTCGAGCTGGTCGCGCGGACGCGGCAGGGCGTGCTGGCGGTCAGCCGCTCGCGCGATGCCGGGCGGAGCTGGTCGCCGCTCGCCGCGCTGGCGTTGCCCAATCCCAACGCCGGGACCGATGCGGTGACGTTGCGCGACGGACGGCACGTGCTGGTCTATAACGACGCCGCCCATGATCCCGACACTCCCGGAAACGGCCCGCGCTGGCCACTTGGGGTGGTATTTTCGGACGATGGCGTGCACTGGCGCCGCGTTCTGACGCTGGAAGCGCGCCCGTTGCCGGACGGTTATGCCTATCCGGCGGTGATCCAGGCGCGCGACGGCCGCGTCCACATCACCTACACCTGGAACCGGACGCGCATCCGCCACGTCGTCCTCGATCCGAAAATGGTGAGATAGATCATGACCGACCGCTTCGAACGCCACCGCCAGCCCTGGCGCCCCGACGAGATCCAGAAGCTCCACCAGCTCGCGAAAAAGGGCATGGCGCTGAAAGCCATCGCGAAGTCCCTGACGAGAAGCGAGGAATCGGTAAAGGCGCGCGCGAAGGAGGACGGTCTTGCGATCGCCAAGCTGCGGTAACGAACAACCAAGGGCGTGTTGATGTAGTAAGACAGCAATACCGGCACAAGATTTCTACACGACGCGCATGACGAGCGACATAAGATTTTTATAAAAAGCCTTCCTGATGAAATAGGCTTCTTCATCGTTGCCGTTCGGCGTGTGCCTCTAATCGCTGTTCACGGGCGGAATTGTTGCCAATCTGCAACACTGGTGCGGCAAAAGCGCCGTTTTCATGTTTCCGTCACGATAATATATTGCGGTCCGGGGGCGCGCCGGTTCTGATTGGCCCATCAAAGAGGGGTCATTCATGAAACTTTCAACTTATCTGTGCGCGACCGCGCTTGCTGGCGCGACTGCCCTGGTCCCGTCGTTCGCGGTTGCGCAGACGCAGCAGCAGACCGATGCATCGGCGACCGAAGCATCAAGCGGTAGCGTGGGTGAAGGCGATGTCGTCGTCACCGGCTCGCGCATTCGCCGCCCGAACGACGACTCGACGATCCCGATCTCGACCGTCACGGCTGCCGAGCTCGCCGTTACCGGTCGCGTATCGATCGGCGACACGCTCAACAACCTGCCGCAGCTCCAGAGTACGTTCAGCCAGTCGAACTCGACGCGCTTCCTCGGCACCGCCGGCCTCAACCTGCTCGATCTGCGCGGCCTTGGGACGCAGCGTACGCTGGTGCTGGTCAATGGTCGCCGCCACGTCGCCTCGGACATTCTGAACAACGCGGTGTCGCCCGACATCAACACCTTCCCGACCGACCTGATCGAGCGTGTCGACACGATCACCGGCGGCAGCTCGTCGATCTACGGCTCGGACGCGATCGCCGGCGTCGTCAACTTCGTGCTCAAGGACAGCTACGAAGGCGTGCAGCTGCGCGGTCAGGGCGGCATCAGCGAACATGGCGACGCCGGTACCTATTATGGCAGCCTGCTCGCCGGAAAGAACTTCGCCCAGGGCCGGGGCAATATCGCCGTTAACCTTGAGTATGCGCGCCAGAACAGCTTTTTCGCTTCGCAGCGCAAGGATCTGAGCCGTGCGGACGGCTTCCTCACTGTTGATGTCGATCCGACCGGACTGCCCAACAACAGCAACGGCAAGCCGGACAATGTGTTCTTCCGCGACATTCGCAGCGCGACCATCAACAGCGGCGGCCTCGTTGCCTTCGGCAGCCCGACCGGCGCCTGCGGTCGCGATGCTATTCTTCAGACCAGCGGCCTCGGACGCCCGTTCACCTGCAACTACCTGTTCCAGCCGGACGGCTCGCTTGTAGCGCAGACCGGCACCCGTGTCGGCACCGCCGCCAGTGCGACGTCGCCCAACGGTTCATCGTTCATCGGCGGAAATGGAAACACCCGCCGTGAGGGACAACTCGTGCAGCTGCTGCCGCAGCAGGATCGCTATTCGGCGAACCTGATCGGTCATTTCGACATCACGGATGCCTTGGTGCCGTTCATCGAAGCCAAGTACGTTCGTATCAACACGTTCGGAACCGGTTCGAGTGGTCCTGCGTTCTCTACCGGCGCAACCTTTGCCACGGCTGGCACCGGCGGAACCGAAATCTACGAACGGCCCACGCTCGATAACCCGTTCCTGAGCGCACAGGCCCGCACGACCATCACAAACGCGCTGATCGCAAGCGGCGTCAATGCGGCTGACATCACCGGCGGAAGGCGCTTTACGCTTCGTAAGAACCTGCTGGACTTGGGCGTCCGTAACGAACGTTCGACCCGCGAAACCTATCGTGTCGTCGGCGGTATTCGCGGCAGCTTCAACGACGACTGGAACTACGAACTGTCCGCCAACTACGGCGAGTTCCAGGAGCGCACTCGCGTGCTCGGTAACCTGAACCAGCAGCGCTTCCTGCTGTCGATGGATGCGCAGCGCAACGCTGCGGGACAGATCGTTTGCGGATCGCAAATCGACGCTTCCCGCGCTGGGACCGATATCGCAGGCAATGCTGCCAATCTGGCGAACGACATTGCCGCCTGTGTCCCCTACAATCCGTTCGGTGACAACGCGTCGTCGCAGGCGGCTCGGAACTATCTGCTGCAGAACACCACCTCGGTCGGCAAGATTACGCAGTTCGTGGCATCCGGTTTCGTGGCGGGTGATCTCAGCCAGTTGTTTGAACTGCCTGGCGGTCCGATCGGATTTGCGGTCGGTGGCGAATATCGTCGCGAGACCAACGAGTACCGACAGGACCCACTCGTCAAGTCTGGATATACCTTCTACAACGCAATTGCAGACTTCGTGCCTCCGGCGTTCGAGGTGAAGGAGGCTTATACCGAACTTCGTGTGCCGCTACTGAAGGACCTGCCGCTCATCCAGAGCTTGGAGTTGACCGGCGCTGCACGTGTCGCCGATTATCGTCGTGGTGGCGTCGGCACCGTTTGGTCCTATAATGGCGCTGTAAATTACCAGCCCGTTGAGGATCTGCGCTTCCGCGCTAACTATGCACGATCGGTTCGTGCTCCTAACCTGAACGAACTCTTTTCGCCGCAGTCGCAGAACTTCGCGAGTGTGTCCGATCCTTGCTCGTTCGACAACCTGAGCGGCGGAACGACCGGTCGTCGTGCCGCAAATTGCGCGGCACAAGGCATTCCGACCAGCTACAACTACGTCTATCAGCAGACTCTTGAGATCCGCAGCGGCGGTAATCCGGATCTGCGCGAGGAAGATTCGGACTCTTACACCTACGGCGTCGTCGCGACGCCCCGTTGGGTTCCGGGTCTGACGCTGTCGGTCGATTACTATAATATCAAGGTGAACAACGTCATCAGCGCGGTCGATGCGCAGTCGATACTTGACCAGTGCTATGACGCTCCTTCGATCGACAATCAATTCTGCGCGACCTTCCAGCGCGTCGGTGCTGGGCAGACGGGTCCGAACGGGGAGCAGGCCTATCGCATCATCGAAGGCAGCTTGCTGCAATCCTCGCTGAACTACGCCCGCCTGCGCGTGCGCGGGATCGACACGGATATCAGCTATTCTCACCGCTTTGGTGGCACGCAGCTGACGTCACACTTCGTTTATTCGCACCAGCTTGAAAATGCGGGCTTCCTTGATCCGACGCAGCCTGGCTTCGCCGACAATTATCTGGGCGAACTCAGCCAGCCTCGTGATGCGTTCAATTGGAATCTGGCAGCCGACTTTGGCAAGCTTTTCGGCAGCATCGAACTGCGATACCTGTCGAAGATGTCGGTTGGCGAAGTGGAGAACCGCCGGTCGTTCCAAGGTCGCCCGCCGCAGAACCTTGATGACTACGACATCCCCTTCTACCCGGATGTCTTCTACGCAAACCTGAGGTTTGGCGTGAACATCAACGACAAGTCGAACTTCTACATGGGTATCGACAACGTCACCGATCGGATGCCGCCGCTGGGCAGCACCGGAATCGGCTTCGGCAGCGGCATTTACGAGAACGTCGGTCGCAGGTTCTATGCCGGGATCGTGGCTGGCTTCTGATCGGGGGGTAAAGACCAGTGGGGGTCGGCTTCGCCGGCCCCCTTTTTTTGTCATTTGACGCCGGGCGATGGTCGATAACGCGCGACAGTCCGTCAATACCGGCGTGACACCCGCCGCCAACCATGCCACAGGCCGTTGTATGATCGAGCTTTCCCGCGAACTGGTCGCCTATGCGATCATCGGCGTGCTGGTGATCGCCGCGGTGCCGACGGGCATCGTCGTCATGCGCAGGCGCCGTCGCGAAAAGCTGCGGCGCCGCGGCATCAAGACCTACGGGCATTGATCGCCCGACCGCGGCCCTAATCCTACCCCCTAGCCCTGCCCCGCCATGGCGAAGCGCCGCCACTATCTGACCGCCCGCCTGCCCGACGGGTATGTGAAGACGATCGGCCCCACCGCCTCGCCGTTCACGCATTACTGGCGGATCGTTGCCACGCTCGAAAACGGCAAGACCGAGGTATTCTGGGGCCACACCGCCTCGCTTGCCGAGGCCAGGCGCAAGCGCGTCGCGCTGGGTGATGCCGCCCGCCAGCGCGGCTGGCGCGACCATTCGTTCGAGATCGTCGCGCTCGAACGCTCCGACACCCCGCCGCCCTAGCGCTTGATCCACTGACGTGGAGGCGGCACCGGCCCGCTCCAGCTTCGCTCGATCAGGCTCCAGGGAACGGCGTTGCGCGTCAGCGCGTCGCGGCGCGCGCCGGTCGGATTAGCCACGGTGCGGAGCGGTCGCGCGTCGCCGTGGCCTGCTGCGCCCCCGGGCCGGCCGGGGCGGCGACGTGCGCGGCGCCGGGCTGCAACCCGAACCAGTGCGGCCGGTCGACCGCGACCAGGATCGCCAGCAGCGCGAACGCGACCGCCGACCATGCGGAAAGCCCGCGTGACGTCATCAGGAACCTCCTTTCCGCACGTTTGCCGGATGGCTCGTCCATCCCGAGTGCACGGATGTAGCGACCCCGAACGAGCCGGGTGTAGCTCCCTCATGACAAATGCTTGCTGACATACGGTTAAGGACGCGTGTGCAGCATCGGCGCCACACCCGGCACGCCCTAGAACAATTTGCGCACGCCCAGCCGCACCGATCGTCCGACCGGATCGAGATACGCCGGCTGGAAGCGGTTGGGCACCGCCCCGGTGGCGTCGCGCACGTCGATCCGGTCGTTCAGCAGGTTCTCGACGGTCAGGTTGATCGTCATCTGCCGCGTCCAGCCGCGCGGGACGAGCTGCCCGACATCGGCGCGCGCATCCAGGACGATCCACGTCCGCCCCGAAAAGCGCAGGTCGGACGCCGGCAACGGGTCGCGCACCCGGGTCGGCCCCTGCACTTCCCAATAGCTGTTGAGCGTCACCGCCCCCTTCGACACGCCCACCGTACCCTCCACTTCCCAGCGCGCGCGCCCGCCGCGCCCGTCGAGCGTGCCGCCGTCGAGCAGGTCGATCGCCGCGCCGCCGGCCCGCGGGCGCGCGCGATCCGCCAGCCGCCACGATCCGGTCAGCGAAGTGAACAGCGTTGCGCGCGGCGCCCCGGCCTCCTTCGTTGCCGCGGGCGGCGATGCGCCCAGCGGCAACGACAGGTTGGCGCTCAGCTGCAGCTTGCGCTTGTCCTCGAGAGCGATGTTGACCGCGCGCAGGTCGGCCTGCACCAGCCGCCCGGTTCCGTCGCGCACGAAGCGGTCGGGAAACGCCGCCTGGAGCAGCGCGGTCGTCCCCGGCGCCACGCTGCGCCCGCGCTCGGCGATGGCGACATAGGCGAGCGTCACGTCGAGCTGCGTCCGGCGCAACGGGTGCAGCCCCGCCGACACGCGCGTGATGCGGCGGCGCGCCGGGGCGAGCGCGGGATTGCCGCCGCTGGTCACGGTCACCACCGCATCGCGCCCGGTTGCGAAGTCGAACAGCGGCACGTTGGGGGTCACCAGCGTCGCGGCGGTCAGCGCCAGGATGTCGGGCGCGGTGCGCGTGTCGTCGACCGAGGCGGCCAGTTCGAGCGGGCGCACCGGCGCCCAGTTCGCGCCGTAGCTGACGCTCGCCAGCCGCCCGACCCCGGAGACGTCGGCGATCCCCGCGGTGCCGTTGACGCCGAGCTGCCCCAGCATCGGCAGCACGCCCTGCGCCGCCGCGGCGATCGGCACCGCGACATTGACGCCGACCGCGCGCACGGTCCGCGTCAGGTCGAGCGCCTCCTCCCCTGCCGCCCCCCCTGCCCCGGGTTGCGCGCCGCGGCTGGCGGCACGCGCGTAATCGGCGTTGACCGTCATCTGCACCGCGCCTGCCGGAACGCGCAGCAGCGCACCGTTGGCGACCAGCTTGACGTTGGCGGTCGCGGTGCGGGTCACGCTGCGGCTCGCCAGCCGCGTCGCGGGATCGCGCGCCGCGAACGGATCGCCGCCCGCGTCGATCGCGCGCTGCACGTCGTCCAGCGGCACGCCCTGCTCGGCGCGCGCCGCGCTGCGCACCCGGTCGTAGGCGGCGGTCGCGTTCCAGCTCCAGCGCCCGATCGCACCGTTCAGCGTCGCCCGGCCGTGCAGCTTCAGCTCGGTCGAGCGCTGGCGCAGCACCGCCTCGGGAAAATAGCGGTAGAGCGTCACCGGGGTGTCGAACGGCAACCACCCGCTGTTCACCGGCACGCGCAGCGCGCCATCGGCCAGTCCGTTCAGCCCCACATGGCGCCCCGCCTCCATCGTGAGGTTCAGCGATCCGCCGATCCGCTGCGTCAGCGGCAGCGCGATCGTCGCATCGACCTGCACCCGGTCGTTCTGCGGCTGGAGCGTGCGAAACCGCCCGGTGTCGGTGATCGCGAAGCGGTTCGCGCCCGCCAGATACGCGCCGAGTTGCGTGCGCGCCGTCGGATCGCCGGGCACCGCCGCGCGCGTCACTGCCGCGCCGGCCAGCGCGTCGAGCCGCGTGTCGAGGCTCGCGCCTGCGAGACCTGCGACATTGCCCAGCGTCGCGAACGGCGTGACCGGGTCGGGCAGGATGCCGCGGTCCGCCTGCGTGATCGCGTTCTGACGGAAATAGCTGACCAGCAACGACGTCCGCCGGTCGCCCTCGATGCGGGTGGCATTCGCCTCGCTGTAATCGGTCCCGCTTCCGCCGCCCTCGGTGGTGACGCCGGCGAGCTGCAGTGTAGCGACGGCGCGAAAGTGCTGCTTGGTGATGAAGTTCATGATCCGCACCGTCGGCGCGAAGCCGAAGCGCGCCGCCTCGGTCTCCGGCAGCACCTCCGTCCGTTCGATCGCCTCCGGCGGGATGCCGCGCAACTCCTCCCATCCCGACACGCGCCGCCCGTTCAGCAGCAGCACCGGCGGGTCGCCGCTCGCCGAGGTCGTGACGCCCTTCAGGCGCGCCAGCACCTCCTGCATCGTCGCCGCGCCCAGCGCGCGGATCGCATCGGCATCCAGCACGGCGAGCGGCGGCACCTCCCCCAGCACCGACCCGCGCCGCCGTTCGCCGGTGACGACCACGTCGCCGTCCGTACGCGCCCCGGGGGCGTCCTGCGCCGGCGCCTGCACCAGCGCGACCGCCGCGAGCAGCGCCCGCATCAGCAGCCTGTCCGAAGGTGCCGGCGATCGGCAATGGTCCTGGGAATAACGGATCCGATCGTGGTGACGCCGCCGATTTCGCCGCCGCGCCTTCCGCCCGTCAAGGTGACCGGCGACCCGAAGTGGCAAGCCTTCCTTTACCATGACCGCGTAGAGCGATCGATCATGAACGATGCGGTCGCTCTCCCCTCGCCCTCCGCTTTCCGATCATCGGTGCGGCGCGACGATGCGGTGCCGATGTGGCTGGGGTTGGCCGGCGGGTTCGTGCTGCCGATGATCGCGGCGGCGCTTTATGCGACCTACGAGATCTCGATGCGCTCGCCGTGGCTGGAGCAGACGCGCCAGCTCGGCTACGTCTGGCTGCTCGGCGAACTGTTGCTGATCCTCCATGCGGCGCGGCGCGGCTTCACGGTGCGCGCGGTCTGGGCAACGCTGCCGCGCTGGGTACGCACGTCGCTGGCGCTGTTCCTGTCGACGTTCTGGATCAGCTCGGCGTTCGTGTCCCGACATCCCGATTTCTCGCTCGGGCTCACGATCGGCTGGGCGCTGCAACTGCTGTTCGCCGCCGCACTGGCGCACCTGGTCGCGACGGTGCCGGTCGCGCGGCTGGCAGAGGTCTGGCGCGGCTTCGCGCTCGGGCTGGCTGCGCTGGCGCTGGCGATCGCGGTGCATTTCACCTGGCTGCCCGCCGCGCTGCGCGGGTGGGAGCGCGAGATCGATTGGGGTAACGCCATTCCCGGGTTCATCTCGGTGCGATTGTTCGGATCGTGGTGCGGCGCGGTGCTCGCGCTGCTGACCGGGGTGGCGTGGCGCGCCGAGGGCGATGCGCGGCGCCAGCGCGTCCTGCACCTGGCGATCGCGCTCGCCTTCGGGATGATGTTCTGGAGCGGCACGCGCGCCGCGCTGCTCGGCTGGCTGTGCGTGCTGCCGGTGGCGTGGGTCATGGCGGGTCGCCCGCGGTCCTACGCCATGCTGACGACGCTGCTCGCGTACCTGCTGGCGGCAGCCGCACTGGCGATCCTGCTCCAGCCCTATGGCCATCCCGCCTTCACCTTTTCCGACCTGTTCGATCCGTCTATCAACCAGTCTGTCGACACCTTCTCGTCAGGCCGGCTAACCTTTTGGAAAAGTGCCTTGGCGGTATCGCGCGGGTATCCGATGCTGGGCAGTGGAGCGGGGTCATGCTGGTGGCTCGTGCCGCTCGACGGACATTATCACGTTCAGCCGCACAACGCCCTCGTCCAGTTCCTCCTCAACTGGGGCGTAATCCCCACCCTCCCGGCGCTGGCGCTGCTCGCTGGCGGCATATGGGCTGCCCATCGCAAGGCCCACGCCAAGCGCGCGCTGCTGCCCTTCGTGCTGATGCTCGACTGCCTGCTGGTCATGAGCCTGTTCGACGGCATGCTGCACTTCGCGCAGTTCGTGATGCTGATCGTCGCGTGCCTGGCGATCTGCCTCGCGCCGCGCGGCACCTCGGCCACGCTCGATCGTTGAACGCGCGCGGGCGCGCCGTTACGGCATCGCCTTGCGATCTTTCGCGTTTTCCACGAGGGTTTCCATGACCACCACCGCCCACGGCTATGCCGCGCCGTCCGCCGATGCGCCGCTCGCCCCCTTCACCTTCGAGCGGCGCGATCCGCAGAGCGACGACGTCGCGATCGACATCCTGTTCTGCGGCGTCTGCCATTCCGACCTGCACACCGCGCGCGGCGAATGGGACGGCACGCTCTACCCGTGCGTGCCGGGTCACGAGATCGTCGGGCGCGTCAGCGCGGTCGGCGGCGAGGTGACGAAGTTCGCGGTCGGCGATATCGTCGGCGTCGGCTGCATGGTCGACAGCTGCGGCCATTGCCCGTCGTGCGCGGACGGCGAGGAGCAATATTGCGAGACCACCGGCTTCGTCGGCACCTACAACGGGCCGGACCCGGTGCTGGGCGGGCACACCTTCGGCGGCTATTCCGACCGGATCGTCGTGAAGGAGAGCTTCGTCCTGAAGATCGGCCATGACGAGAAGGACCTCGCCGCGGTCGCGCCGCTTCTGTGCGCGGGCATTACCACCTATTCGCCGCTCAGGCGCTGGAAGGTCGGCCCCGGCCAGAAGGTCGGCATCGTCGGGCTGGGCGGGCTCGGCCATATGGGCGTCAAGATCGCCGCGGCGATGGGCGCGGAGGTCTACGTCTTCTCGACCTCGCCGAACAAGCGCGAGGATGCCAGGCGGCTGGGCGCGACCGACCTGATCGTGTCGAAGGACGAGGACGCGATGGCCGCGCATGTCGGCACGTTCGACTTCATCCTGAACACGGTCGCCGCCAGCCACAGCCTCGACCCGTTCCTGATGCTGCTCAAGCGCGACGGCACGATGACGCTGGTCGGCGTACCCGAGGAACCGCACCCCTCCCCTTCGGTCGGCGCGCTCGTCTTCAAGCGCCGCGCGATCGCCGGCTCGCTGATCGGCGGCATCGCCGAGACGCAGGAGATGCTCGACTTCTGCCGCGACCACGGCCTGGTGGCGGATATCGAGATGCTGGCGATGAAGGACATCGAGCAGGGCTACGACCGCATGCAGCGTAGCGACGTGAAATACCGCTTCGTCATCGACATGGCGACGCTCGACGCTTGAGACGGCAACAGGCTCGACGTGTCGAGTTGTCGACACGTCGAGCCTGCCGGCTTGCGCTACGATAGGCAAGATCCGTGCGTTTCCAAGCGGATCCTGCGCCGTTGATGCGCGGGCGGGCTCCCGATCCGCAGGCGGCGTCGATGCGGCGTGTCGCCGACGCAAGGGACTAGCGCGCGGGTGGCCGCGATGCGATGATCCCGCGACACGACGCGGAGAGGATCGGATGGCGACGGCAATCGGGGCGGGTCGGACCCCCCTCACCCCCCGGGGCCCGCGCGAATGGCTGCTCTGGGGCGCGGTCGCGCTCGTCGGGGCCGGCGCGCTCGGCGTCGTGGCGCTATCGCGCGGCGAGCCGGTCAACGCATTGTGGATCGTCACCGCGGCGCTGTGCACGTACCTCGTCGCCTACCGCTTCTACGCGCTGTTCATCGCCGCGCATGTCGCGCAGGTCGACCCCGCCCGCCCCACCCCCGCGGTGCGGCGCGCCGACGGGCTGGACTTCGTGCCGACCGACCGCAACGTCCTGTTCGGCCACCATTTCGCCGCCATCGCCGGCGCCGGCCCGCTGGTCGGCCCGGTGCTCGCGGCGCAGATGGGCTATCTGCCCGGCACGCTCTGGCTTCTGGTGGGCGTCGTCTTCGCGGGCGCGGTGCAGGATTTCCTGATCCTGTTCTGCTCGACCCGGCGCGATGCGCGCTCGCTGGGCGACATGATCCGCACCGAGATGGGGCGCGTGCCCGGCACGATCGCGCTGGTCGGCGTGCTCGCGATCATGGTCATCCTGCTCGCGGTGCTGGCGCTGGTCGTGGTCAAGGCGCTGGCCGACAGCCCGTGGGGCACGTTCACCGTCGCCGCGACGATCCCGATCGCGCTGTTCATGGGGCTGTACGGCCGCTTCCTGCGCCCGGGCCGCATCGCCGAGATGTCGGGGATCGGCTTCGTGCTGCTGATGGCCGCGATCATGGGCGGGCAGCATGTCGCGGCCTCCCCTGCCCTCGCGCCGCTCTTCACGCTGACGGGGCCGACGCTGGCGCTGGCGCTGATGGCCTATGGCTTCATCGCCTCGGTGGTGCCGGTGTGGCTGCTGCTGGCCCCACGCGACTATCTGTCGACCTTCCTCAAGATCGGGGTGATCGCCGGTCTCGCGCTCGGCATCCTGATCGTCCGGCCGGAGCTGAACATGCCCGCGGTCACGCGCTTCGTCGACGGCACCGGCCCGGCGTTCGCGGGTGCGCTGTTCCCCTTCCTCTTCATCACGATCGCGTGCGGCGCGGTGTCGGGCTTCCACGCGCTGATCGCCAGCGGCACCACGCCAAAGATGATCGCGACCGAAGGCGACCTGCGCTTCATCGGCTACGGCGCGATGCTGACCGAAAGCTTCGTCGCGATCATGGCGCTGATCGCGGCGTGCGTGCTCGATCCGGCGGTCTATTTCGCGATGAACGCCCCCGCCGCCCTGATCGGCACCGACGCCGCCAGCGCCGCGAAGGCGATCGGCGAATGGGGCTTCCGGATCCAGCCCGAGGCGCTGACCCAGATCGCGCGCGACGTCGGCGAGGGCACGATCCTCAGCCGCGCGGGCGGCGCGCCGACGCTGGCGGTCGGCATGGCGCACATCCTCAGCCGCGTCGTCGGCGGACAGGCGCTGATGGCCTTCTGGTACCATTTCGCAATCCTGTTCGAGGCGCTGTTCATCCTGACCACCGTTGATGCCGGCACGCGCGTGGCGCGCTTCATGATCCAGGACCTGCTGGGTAGCGCGATCCCGGCGATGCGCGCGACCGAGAAATGGGCGCCCAACCTGATCGCCACCGCGCTGGCGGTCGGCGCGTGGGGCTGGTTCCTCTACCAGGGGGTCACCGACCCGCTCGGCGGGATCAACACATTGTGGCCGCTGTTCGGCATCTCCAACCAGATGCTCGCCGCGATCGCGCTGGTGCTGGCGACCGTCGTCCTCTTCCGCATGAAGCGGCAGCGCTACGCCTGGGTCACGATCGCGCCGACGATCTGGCTGCTGGTCTGCACGCTGACCGCGGGGTGGCAGAAGCTGTTTCACCCCGACCCGCGGATCGGCTTCCTCGCCCACGCCGACAAGTTCGCGACCGCGCTGGCGGAGGGCAAGCTGCTCGCCCCCGCCAAGACCCCCGCCGACATGGCGCGGATCGTCTTCAACGACCGCGTGGATGCGGCGGTGTGCGCGTTCTTCGTCGTGCTGGTGCTGGCGATCGTCGCGTACGGCGTGGCGATGGCGCGGCGTGCGCTGGCGAGCGATCGGCCCACGGCGCAGGAAATCGGCGGGCATTCCGGCGGGGAGGTGCGTGATGCGATGGTGGCGTAAGGCGGCGCGGCGGCTGGCGCAGACCGCGCGGCTGATGGTCGGCATCCCCGATTACGACGCGTACCGCGCGCACCGCGCGGCGCACCATCCGGCCGAGCCGGTGATGACCCGCGCCGCCTTCCACCGCGACCGGATCGAACGCCGCTACGCCACCGGCAAGGGCCAGCCGCCGCGCTGCTGTTGAGGTGTCGGCATGTCGACGTGTTGAGGTCGGGCTTTCGCCCCGGGCGCTGCACGCACACGCATGGTGCATCGTCACCCTTCCCGCGCAATTGACAGCGAACAGATAGCCGCTCGGTCAGTAACGTCAAAGCCTCAGGCGACGTGTACCTGAACGACACAGCGACGGAGACGGCGATGCCGCACGCGCTTGACCCCCGGCCCACATGAACATATCTGGAACACGCAACATCGAGGTGAGATGTTGTGTGCGCGGTGACTGTCACGCGGCTTATGGCTGCGGGTGCAGGCATCGTACTGGACCGCTGGTCCGGAAACCGACGGCACGGGCACCGCGGCGGCACGAGACGGACGCATGAGACAGACCAGGGGCGCGCTCCCGCTCCTCCATCGCTGACCTCGGTCAGCTGTCTGACGTCCGTGAGGAGCTGTTTCCATGTCCTGTAGTGTCCATGACCTCATCGTGCACGCACGCGGTGCGCTGCCCTTCCCCATGTCGATCAAAGCCGGCCGTGATCTGGTTGCGGGAGGCCACGCATGAGCCGCAATCACCGCACTTCCCCGCCCCCGCTGCCACCGCTGGCGCACGACGGCCGACTGGCGCAGCTCGCGGCCGAGCGCTTTCCGGTCGCCCAGGCGCCGATGAGTCAGAGCGACCGTGCCGCATACTGGCTCGGCGAGTACGTCAACGCGCGCCGCGAGCTGCCGCACCTCAAGCCGAGCGATCTACTCGCGCTCATGAGCTGCCCCCTTCTGAGTGGTCCATGGACTATGACAGTCTGGATCGAGGAAGGGACGACGAATGCCTGCCAAGAAGCACAAGCCCGAAGAGATCATCGGCAAGCTGCGTGAGGTTGAGATCATGGTGAGCCAGGGTGGCAC